>NZ_AP023439.1:7247620-7561001 GCF_014701095.1 Streptomyces tuirus
GGAGGGCGAACCCCAGTCGGCCCGAGCCGGCACGGTGTGAGCCCCCGGCCGGGCCGGGCCCGTCACGGCGTGCACGGCGCGGCACCGCCGGAGCCCCGCCCCCGGTCGGACGCGCCGTCTGGCCGTTCCTGAGCGCCCGTCACCCCTTCATGGCGCCACCGGATCCCGCGGATCCGCCCGCTCGGCCACCGCCGGCGCCGGCTCGCGCAGACGGCACAGCAGCAGCCGGCCCAGCGCGGGCAGTGCGACGAGGGGCAGCAGGGCCGTGCGCAGAGACGTCGCGTCGGCCAGGGCGCCGAGCGCGGGGGCCGCGAGGCCGCCGACGCTCACCGTCAGGCCCAGCGTGACCCCGCTCGCGGTGCCCACGCGCCGGGGCAGGAAGTCCTGGCCCAGCGTGATGTGCAGCGAGAACGGCACATACAGGCCCGCCGACGTCAGGGCCACGAACACGTACACCGGCGGCCCGGGCACCAGGACCAGCCCGGCCACGGCCAGGACCGTCAGGGCGTACGACCGGCGCACCACCGCCGTCCGCCCGTACCGCTCCGCCAGCCGGCCCCCGGCCAGCGTGCCGACCGCGCCACCGGCGTAGAGCACGAACAGGGCCGCCGTACCGGCCCCCTCCCCGCCACCGGTGCGCTCCCGCACATAGAGGGAGACGAACGTGCTCAGGCCGACGAACACCACCGAGCGGCAGACCACGGCCCCCGACAGCCGCAGGAAGGACGGCCAGTCGTCCTCGCCGACGGCGGTGGACGCACCGGAACTCCCGGCGCCGGACCCCGCCGAGCGCACCGCCGCCGCGCACAGCGCCGCCCCCGCCAGGGCGGGGACGACCAGCAGGGGAGAGGCGCCCAGCCCGCCCGTGCCCACCACGGCGAGGACCAGCAGAGGTGCCAGGGCGAAGCCGGCGTTGCCGCCGAAGGAGAACCAGCCCATGGCCGTGTGCCGGCCCCGGGCGGCGACCCGCGCCACCCGCGCGGCCTCGGGATGGTAGGCGGCCACCCCCACCCCCGACACGGCCACCACCGCCAGGGTCAGCGCGTAGGAGCCGGTCACCCCGCTCAGGGCGACACCCGCCCCGGCCGTCAGCGCGCTCAGCGGCAGCAGCCACGGCATCGCCCACCGGTCGGTGAGCACCCCGAACAGCGGCTGTACCAGCGACGACAGCAGGGACGCCGCCAGGACGACGCCCGAGGCGGCGGCATAGGAGTAGGCACGCTCGGCGACGAAGTACGGGACCAGGGCGGCCACGGCCCCCTGGTACACATCCACACAGGCGTGCCCCGAGGACATCAGGGCGACGGGTCGAACGCGTCTCGAAGTGGTCACCCGGCGATCGTCTTCCGCCGGCCGTGTGGCCCGCTTCCGATAATCTGCCGGACTGTGCCGAACATCCGCCACACTCCCACGGCCCCCACCCGCGCCCAGCGGCTCACCGCCGGCGAGCGCATCGACGCCCACCGCCACGACGACCACCAGATCGTCTACGCGGGCACCGGCGTCGTCGCCGTCACCACCGACGCCGGCACCTGGTTCGCCCCCGGCACCCGCGCCATCTGGGTCCCCGCCGGCACCGTCCACGCCCATCGCGCCCACGGCCGGCTCGACCTGCACCTGGTCGGCCTGCCCGCCACCGACAACCCCCTCCGCCTGGACCACCCCGCCGTCCTCGCCGTCAGCCCCCTGCTGCGCGAGCTGATCCTCGCCTACACCCGCGACCCCGGCGACGACAGCCCCGAGCGCCGCCGGCTGCGCGCCGTCCTGCGTGACCAACTGCGCCACTCGCCCCAGCAGCCGCTGCGCCTGCCCACCCCCGCCGACCCGCGCCTGGCCGCCGTCTGCGCCCTCGTGCACGCCGACCCGGCCGACGTGCGCACCCTCGCCGAACTCGGGGCCGCGACCGGGGTGGGGGAGCGGACCCTGAGCCGGCTCTTCCGCGGCGAGTTCGGCATGACGTTCCCTCAGTGGCGCACCCAGTCGCGGCTCTACCACGCCCTGCGGATGCTGGCCGACGGCCTGCCCGTCACGACCGTGGCCCACCGCTGCGGCTGGTCCTCTGCCAGCGCCTTCATCGACGTCTTCCGCCGCGCCTTCGGCTACACCCCGGGCAGCCACCACCGGCACTCCCGGGACCCGGTGAACTGACCCGACTACCGACCGGTAATAATGCGCGGCAGGCCTTCAGAGGAGGAACCGTGTCCCGGTCCGAACGCTCGCCCCTGCTGCTCGCCGGCCTCCTGGCCACCGCGGGCGTCGCCCACTTCGCCCGACCACGCCCGTTCGACGCGATCGTCCCGCGCGGCCTGCCCGGCACGCCGAGGGCCTGGACCTACGCGAGCGGCGCCGCCGAGCTCGCGCTGGCCGCCGGCCTGGCCCTGCCGCGCACCCGCAAGGCCGCCGCGCTGGCCACGGCGGCCTTCTTCGTCGGGGTGTTCCCCGCCAACGTCAAGATGGCCGCCGACTTCCGCCACCACCCCACCCCGCAGAAGGCCGCCGCCTTCGGACGCCTGCCCCTGCAGGTGCCGCTCGTGCTCTGGGCCCGCGGCGTCGCCCGGAACGCCGGGGGCAGGTCGTGACCGCGCGCGTGGAGACCGGGGACAAGGCCGAGGACTTCGCCCTGCCCGACGAGACCGGCACCGTCCGCAGCCTGTCCGAGCTGCTCGCCGAGGGCCCCGTCGTGCTCTTCTTCTATCCGGCCGCCCTGACCCCCGGCTGTACCGCCCAGGCCTGCCACTTCCGTGACCTCGCCGCCGAGTTCGCCGCCGTCGGGGCCCGCCCCGTCGGCATCAGCGGCGACGACGTCGAGCGCCAGCAGGAGTTCGCCGGACGGCACGGCCTCGGCATGCCGCTGCTGTCCGACGCCGACGGCGCGGTCCGCGAACGGTTCGGGGTGAAGCGCGGGTTCTCCCTGGCGCCCACCAAGCGCACCACGTTCGTCATCGCCCAGGACCGCACCGTCCTCGACGTCGTCCGCAGCGAACTGCGCATGAACGCACACGCCGACCGGGCGCTCACCGCACTGCGCGCCCACCGGCCCTGACGCCTTCACGCATACCGCCTCGCGGTTGATAGCGGGCGGTAAAGGGATGATCCTGGACGAATGGAGGACGCCTCCGCTGCTGCGACCATCGACGCACGCGGCATTCTGACGGGGTGGAGCGAGGGTGCCCGGCGGCTGACAGGCCATCCGGCCCATGAGGCCGTGGGCCGCGCCGCCCGGGAGCTGCTCGCCGAGGCCGTGCCACCCGAGGCCGTGGCCCCGCGGGCCGGCACGGTCACAGTGCGGCACCGCGACGGCCACCAGGTCGGACTCCGGGCCAGGGCCTGCGCCCTGACGGGCCCGGACGGCGAGGCGAGCGGATACGTGATCACCGCCGCGCCGCCCGGCCGCGGGGAGACCTCCCTCCCCTCGACGGCGACCATGGGCCGGCTGGTCACGGCCGTCCGCACCTTCGCCGACGTGGACCTCCCGCCCGACGAGCTCCTCACCCACCTCGACGACCTGATCACCCATCTCGCCTCGGACGACCAGGGCGACGGGGTCGCCGAACTCGGCGCGACCTGCCTCTACGCCGTCTACGACCCCGTCACACGCCGGCTGAAATGGCCGCCGCCGGGCACCCCGCGCCCGCCCTGGTGCTGCCCGACGGATCCGCCCGGCTGATCCCCATGAGCGCGGGCCCCCCGCTGGGCGTGGGAGGCCTGCCGTTCGAGGCGACGGAGCTCCAGCTGCCCGAGGGCTCCGTCGTCTCCCTCTCCACCGACGGACTCGTCGAGGACCGCGCCCGCGACGTCGACCACGCCACCGCCGAGCTGTGCCGCGCCCTGACCGCGCCCGCCGCACTGGTCACCAACGCCATCCGGTACGGCGCCCCGCCCATCCAGCTCCGCCTGATCCGGGACAGGGACCAGACCCTCATCTGCGAGGTGTCCGACGGCAGTTCGACCTCCCCCCACCTGCGGCGGGCGCACCAGGACGACGAGGGGGCCGGGGGCTGCTGCTGGTCGCCCAGCTCACCCAGCGCTGGGGCAGCCGGCAGACCACCCGGGGCAAGACGATCTGGTGCGAACGGTCCCTCGCACCGCTGTTCTGACCGGCCGGCTCAGTCCCCGGCCGCCTCCGAGGCGACCTGCCCGAGCGTGCGGCCGGACATGGCCGAGCGGGCTCGCCGGGAATCGGGAGCCCCGTGCGTACGGGCCGAGCCCTCGGCCCGCTTCACCAGCAGCCAGGCCTGCTCGCCCTCGCCGTCCCGCCCGCCGCGGAACCGGGTCAGGGCGTACTCGCCGTGCAGCTTGGAACCGCTCAGCCGGAACGTGGCGTGCCCGCGCTCCAGCGACTGAGCGAAGTCGACGGGCCGGCCCGCGCGGTCGTGGCTCAGCGGCTCGTACGTGCCGTGGTCCCAGACGATCACCGTGCCGCCGCCGTACTCACCGCGGGGGATCACGCCCTCGAACTCCTCGTACTCCAGCGGATGGTCCTCCGTGGGCACGGCCAGCCGCTTGTCCTTCGGGTCGGCCGACGGGCCCCTGGGGACCGACCAGGACTTCAGCACGTCGTCCACCTGCAACCGGAAGTCGAAGTGCATCGTGCTCGCGTCGTGGATCTGCACCACGAACCGGGGCCGCTCACCCGCGGACCCACCGTGTCCCCGGGGCTCGCCGGTCCGCTCGAAGTCGCGCTTGCCGCGGTAGTCCCGCAGCCGGTCCCGCTCGGCCACCTGCGGCTCCTTCCTGCTTCGGGCGCCCCGGGTACCCGTCAGAACTCCTCGTGCACCTCGGGGTCCCCGCCGAGCCTGCGCCGCGGCCTGTCCGCGACGGCCCGCATCTCGTCCTCGCTCAGCTCGAAGCCGAAGATGTCGATGTTGGCGCGCTGCCGCTCCGGGTTCGCCGACTTCGGGATCGGTACCGCGCCCAGCTGGACGTGCCAGCGCAGCACGACCTGCCCCGGCGACACCCCGTGCGCCTCGGCGATCCGCGCCACTGCGGGGTCCTCCAGCAGGTCCGTGCCCCGCCCCAGCGGGCTCCAGCTCTCGGTGACGATGCCCTTGCCCGCGTGGAAGGCGCGCAGCTCCTCCTGCGGCAGCATCGGGTGCAGCTCGATCTGGTTGACCGAGGGCAGCACCCCGGTCTCCTTCTCCAGCCGCTCGATGTGCCCGGCCGTGAAATTGGAGACGCCGATCGACCGGACGAGTCCCTCCTCGCGCAGCTTGATCATGGCCTTCCAGGAGTCGACGTACCGGTCCATCCGCGGCAGCGGCCAGTGGATCAGGTACAGGTCGACGTACTCCAGGCCCAGGCGGGCCCGTGACTCCTCGAAGGACGCGAGGGTCTCCTCGTAGCCGTGGTGCCGGCCCGGGAGCTTCGTCGTCACGACGATCTCCTCGCGCGGCACCACGCCGGAGGCCACGGCGCGGCCGACCCCCGTCTCGTTGCGGTAGTTCGTCGCGGTGTCGATCAGGCGGTAGCCCACCTCCAGGGCCGAGAGCACCGCCTGCTGCGCCTCGTCGTCGCCGAGCGGCCAGGTCCCCAGCCCCAGGGCGGGGAGCGTCGTTCCGTCGTTGAGCGTGTATGTCGGGATGCTGATCACCGTCGGACCTTCCCGTTGACTGTGTCGTCCCTCCAGCGTCACGGATAGGGTGAGCAATGATCAACCGGACGGGTGGGGGAATGAAGGCGGCGGACGGCATGGGCAGCGCCGAGGAGAAGCAGGCGACGGGATCGGGACGACCCACCTCACGGGACGTCGCACGGCTCGCCGGCGTGTCGCACACCGCCGTGTCCTTCGTGTTCAACGGCCGGGCCGCCGGCAACCTCTCGCCCGCGACCCAGGAACGCATCCGGCAGGCCGCCACCCAGCTGGGCTACCGGCCCGACCCCGTCGCCCGCGGCCTGCGCCGCAGCCGTACGGCCGTGATCGGACTGGTCACCGACGAGATCGCCTCCTCCCCGTTCGCCGGACGACTGCTGCGCGGCGCCATGGACACCGCCTGGGCCAGCGAGCACCTGGTCCTCACCGTCGACTCCGGGGGCGACCCGGACAAGGAGGACGCCGCGGTCGCCGAGCTCCTCGACCGGCGCGTCGACGGCATCATCTACGCCGCCATGTCGCTGCGCAGCGTCCGGGTCCCCGAGGGCCTGCACCGCACCCACTCCGTCCTCGCCAACTGCCTGCCCGAGGACGACTCGCTGCCCGCCGTCATCCCCGCCGAGCGCGCCGGCGGCCGTACGGCGGCCCGGCTGCTGCTGGAGCAGGGCCACCGGCGGGTCGCGCTCGTGGGCGGGCAGGACGACATCGCCTCCGCGGAGCGGCTGCGCGGCTTCCGCGACGCGCTGCGCGCCGAGGGCATCACCGTCCCGCGCGACTGGGTGGTGCGCACCGGAGGAGAGATCTCCGGCGGCTACGAGGGCGCCGCACGCCTCCTGGACAACGCCCCGCCCGAGCTCAGGCCCACCGGGATCTTCGCCTACAACGACCGGGTCGCGGCGGGCGTCCTGCACGCCGCGACCCGGCTCGGCATCACCGTCCCCGGCGACCTGTCGGTGGTGGGCTACGACGACCAGGAGCACATGGCCGCGCACCTCGCGCCGCCCCTCACCACCATTGCGCTGCCCCACCGGGCGATGGGGGAGGCCGCCGCGCGGCTGCTCCTCGACTCCCTCGCCACCGGCCGGACCCCGCCCGCCACGGTGCGGCGCCTGGCCTGCCCGGTGATCAGCCGCGCGTCGGTGGGACCAGCGCCCATCCGGTGACGGTCGCGCCGGGTGGCACGCTCAACTCCCCGATGTCGTCCGCGCGGGCGTAGACGCGCTCGGTGACCGTGGCCCGGTCGCCCACGAACAGCTCGTACAGCGAGCCGTCGACGAGGACGCGCAGGGTGAGTTCCTCGCCCGGCGGCACCGGGACGACGACCGGTGCCGCGGCCTCCTCGCGGGGCCACCCGTCCCGGTTCAGCGTCACCGTGCCCGCGTCCGGGTCCAGGGTGACCGTCAGCTCGTCGCCCGCGGCCGACCTCAGCAGACCGACCGTGGTGCGGGTGCGGGCGCCGACCGTCAGGTCGTAGGCCGCCGGGAGCGCGGTCCGGCCCGGGGCGGTGACGAACGGCTCGGCGGCCCGCAGCCGGTGCAGTTCCGGCGCCGGGGACACCCGCAGCGCCCCGTCCGGATGGACGTCGACGACACGGGGAGCGGTGAGGACACCGGCCCAGCCGGCCTCGCCCTGCTCACGGGCCTCCCACGACCAGCCCCACATCAGGGCCCGGTCCGGCTCCTGGAGCACGGCGGGGGCGTAGAAGTCACGGCCGTGGTCGAGCAGTCCGCCCGTGCGGGCTCTGAAGCGCAGGTCCGAGTCCAGGCGGCCCGTGAGGTAGCCCGTGGTCCACGGGTGGCCGTCCCACAGGGACACCACCAGCACCCACCCGCCGTCCCGCGCGGCGTACAGCTGGGGGCACTCCCAGCCGGTGGCCCGGCCGCCGAACGTGGCCCGGGCGGCCGGGTCGTGGCCGTCCAGGAGCACACCCGCGAACCGCCAGTCGGTGAGGTCGTCGCAGTCGTAGAGGAGGACCGACGGCGTGCCGTCGGCGTGGCCCGCGCCGACCAGCGCCCAGCGCCGGCCCTCGTGGCGGAAGACGAACGGGTCGCGGAACATCACCACGTCCAGGTCATCGGGCGGCCCCGTGACCACCGGCGTGGGCAGGGGCGTCCACTCGGTCAGCGCGGGATCGTCCGGGTCCGCCGCGTGGGCCAGACAGATCGTGCCGAGCCCGGTGTGGTCGCGGTCGACCCCGGTGTAGACGGCCGTCGGCACGCCCCCGTCGTCGACCACGCACCCCGACCAGCAGCCCGCCTCGTCCGGGCCGCCCGGGGTGGGGGTGAGCGCGATCGGATGGTGCTCCCAGTGCGCGAGGTCGGCGCTGGAGGCGTGGCCCCAGTGGACGTTGGCGTGCACCGGGGCATCCGGGTTGTGCTGGTAGAAGAGGTGATGGCGGCCGCGCCAGCGGAAGGGCCCGTTGGGGTCGTTCATCCAGTTGGCGGGCGGGCGGACCCGGAAGCGCGGGGCGTGCGGGTCGTGCGGGGGAGCGGCGAGGCTCAACGGTTGACTCCAGCGGACGTGATGCCCTCACGCAGAGGGCGCTGGCCGACGACGAACACGGCGACGGCGGGGATCATGGACAGGACGACACCGGCGAGCACCACGGAGATGGAGCCGGTGCCGAGGTTGCCCTGGAGGGAGACCAGCCCCAGCGGCAACGTGTAGTTCTGGCCCGAGGTCTCCAGGATCAGCGGGCGGAAGAACTCGTTCCAGTGGTAGTTGAAGGCCAGGACGCCCACGATCGCGAGGCCGGGCGCGGCCAGCGGGGCGTACACCGACCGGAAGGTCCGCCAGGGCCCGGCCCCGTCCAGCATCGCCGCCTCACCAAGGTCCTTGGGCATGCCGAGGAAGTACTGGCGCATCAGGAACGTGCCGAACGCGGTCGGGAAGGCCGGGATGATCAGCCCGAGCAGGGTGTCGGTCAGGCTCATCGACTTCAGCACCAGGAACACCGGCACGATGGTGACCTGCAACGGCACCATCATCGTCGCCAGCACCAGGCCGAACAGCGGCTTCTTGAAGCGGAACTCCAGCCGGGCGAAGGCGTAACCCGCCAGGCCCGCCGTGATCATCTGGCCGACGGCGATCAACGCCGTGACCAGCGTGGAGTTGAGCGCCAGCAGCCAGACGTCGATCTGGTCGAAGACCCCGCGGTAGGCCTCGGTGGAGGGGTTCGACGGGATGAGCTGCGGCGGCAGGTCGAATGCCTCGGCGGGGGTGCGCAGCGAGGTGGACACCGTCCACACCACCGGGCCGAGGGTGAGCAGCGCGCACACGGCGAGACCGGCGATCCGCGCCCACGGCGCCAGCCCGTGCCGCACACGGCTGGAGGAGAGGGTTGCTTGGCTCATGGGAGGACTCACCCGGCTCACTGGTAGTGGACGAAACGCCGGCTGAGCCGGAACTGGAGGGCGGTGACCGCCATGATCAGCACGAACAGCAGCACACCCACCGCGGACGCCTCACCGAAGCGCAGCTGCTCGAACGCCGTCTCGTAGATGACCATCACGACCGTGCGGGTGGAGTCGCCGGGACCGCCGTTGGTGAGGACGTACGGCTGCTCGAAGACCTGGAGGGCGTTGATGATGCCGACGACCGAGGCGACCAGCAGCGTCGGAGAGAGCAGCGGCAGCGTGACGGTCAGGTGCTTGCGCAGGCCCGTCGCGCCGTCGAGGGCGGCGGCCTCGTGGATCTCCTTCGGGATGTTGTTCAGCCCGCCGACGAACAGCAGGAAGGAGAAGCCGAACTGCTGCCAGACGTAGACCAGGACCACCGTCGCCATCGCCGCGTTCTCCGACGTCAGCCACGGCACCGGCGCGATCCCGACGAACCCGAGCAGCCAGTTGATCACCCCGAAGTCCTGGTTGAACAGGTACTTCATGACCACCGAGATCGACGCGGCGGACAGCACCAGCGGGAAGAAGAACGCCGAGCGGAACACCGACCGCAGCCACACCGGCATCCGCCCGTTGAGGGTCAGCGCGAGGGCCAGCGCGACGAGCAGTTGCAGCGCCACCGCGAACACCATGAACACCAGCGTGTTGCGGAAGGAGACCAGCACGGTCTCGTCGCCGAACACCTCACCGTAGTTGGAGAGCCCGGCGTAGGACGGCGAGTCGATGACGTTCCAGTGGAAGAGGCTCAGGATCACCGAGCCGGCGATGGGCACGACCGTGAAGACCACGATGCCGACGATGGTCGGCGTCAGGAACAGCGTGGCCAGCAGCCGGGTGCCGCGGTCGCGGGCCGAGGGGCCCTTCGGCGCCGGGGCGGGCGGGGCCGTCGGGCGTTCGGCACGCGCGGGCGGTGTCTGGGTGTTCGTCATACGTCACGCTCCATGGCCTTCTCCAGATCGCCCTGCATCCGGCGCAGCGCGGGACGCACCGAGCGCGCGGAGGCCAGGGCCGTGCCGGTGTGCTTCAGCAGCACCTGCTCGACCTCGGCGACCTGCGGCGGCGCCGGGATGGGGCCCGTGTCGGGGAACCGGTCGAGGGTGTCGTAGAAGACCGGCCAGTGCGCCGGGCCGGTCTTCGCGTAGCGGCCGGCGGTCAGCAGGGAGCGGCGGGCCGGGGTGGTCTGGTTCGTGGCGAACAGCCACTCCAGGGTGTCCTTGCGGGCGGCGTACTTGATGAACTCCCACGCCTCGTCCTGCATCGTCGAGGTGCGCAGCAGCGCGTAGCCCGCCGCGCCGTACTGCATGCGCTGGGTGCGCCAGCGCGGGAAGTACTGCACGTCGAAGCCGTCCCGCTCCATGCCGGCCAGGTGCAGTCCGCCCGCCCAGAAGCCGCCCGCCGGGGTGACGCCGACCCGGCCGGTGGAGAACACCCCGATGAGGTTCTGGCCGTTGCCGCCCTCGGGGCGGGTGCACAGACCGTCCTGGATCAGGGAGGCGAGGTAGTCGTAGACCTCCTCCACCCGGTCGTGCGTGACCTGCGGTGTCGTCCAGCGGAAGCCACCGCCGCGGCCCTTGCGCTGCGCGGCGGGGTAGAAGCCGTCCCACAGCCAGGCGCCGCCGGGTGCCCTGGACTCGGTGAGCAGATTGGTGTCGTTCGCGAACAGCCAGGGCACCACCCCGCCCCAGAGCCGGTTGGTCCAGAAGTACGGCGTGAAGCGGGCGCCGCTCGACCTCTTCATGTCCCGCAGCAGCGCCGTGAAGTCGTCCCGGGTCCAGTCGGCCGGCGGGAAGTCCGCCCCCGCCCGGCGCAGCACCTGCCGGTTGACGTACATGTCGGCCGCGTTGAACTCCACCGGCAGCTGGTAGAGGCTGCCCTCGTACATCATCGACTCCACCAGCGAGGGGTGGACGTCGGTGAAGTACTCCTTGAGCTCGGCCGCGTCCCTCTTGACCCACTTGTCCAGGGCGACCCCGAGCCGCTGCGCGAACAGCTGCACGCCCTCGGTGGCGACGTAGACGAGGTCGGGGGCGGTGCCCGCGGCGACCTGGGTGAGGATCTTCGCGAAGAAGTCCGACCAGTCGACGGCCTGGACCGCGTTGATCCGGAGCTTGATGTCGGGATGCAGCTCGGCGAAGCCCTCCTGGAGCGTGCGGATGGCCTCCGGCCCGTAGGCGGGGCCCAGCGTGGCGACGACGAGGGAGCCGTCGTCCCGGCCGGGGATGTCGGCTCCGGTGAGCCGGTCCCAGCTCGCGGCGGTGCCGGCCAGGGCGGCGGCGCCCGCGCCATAGGCGCCGTACCGCAGCAGAGAGCGGCGGGTGAGGTGCGAGTCGGTCATCGTGTGTGGGGCCTAACTCGTGTTAGCCGTGGGTTGATGCCCCAGATGATGTGAGGGCGCAACGAACCTGTCAAGGTGTGCGGGCGCTTGACCTTTAACGAGTTAGGTCCGAGAGTCCTGATCCCATGGGCCGCGGTTTCCGAGAGAGGGACGAGGTGTGTGATGCGCGGGATCACCAGGAGAGCTCTGTTCGCAGGTTCGGCCGTGGGCGCGGCCGGCGCTCTGCTGCCGGTGGCGGGCCCGGCGGTGGCCGGGCCCCGGGCGGCCCGCGCGAGCTACCGCGCCGGGTACCACTTCACCGTCCCCGAGCAGTGGAAGAACGACCCGCAGAGGCCGGTCTGGATCGACGGCAGCTATCACTACTACTACCTGCACAACGCCGACTACCTCGCCGGTGAGATCGGCACCGCCTGGCGCCTGGCCACCAGCACCGACCTGGTCTCGTTCACCGACCGGGGGATCGCCGTGCCCAAGGACACGACCCCCAACGGCGACGTCTGGTCGGGGTCGGCCGTGGTGGACACGCACGACACGGCCGGCTTCGGGGCGGGCGCGGTCGTCGTGCTGGCCACGATGTCACCGCACGACGGCCCGGCCGACCAGGCGCAGTACCTGTACTACTCCACCGACGGCGGTCGCAGCTTCACCCCGCACGGCACCGATCCCGTGCTGCCCAACCCCGGCGTGCGCGACTTCCGCGACCCGAAGGTGATCCGCGACGAGGAGCGCGACCGGTGGGTGATGACCCTCGCCGAGAACGACAAGGTGGGCTTCTACCACTCCGCCGACCTCAAGTCCTGGACCTATGTGAGCGGGTTCGTCAGGGGCGGCATCGGCGTGCTGGAGTGCCCCGACCTGTTCCGGATCCGCGCCGGGGACGGCACGCCGAAGTGGGTGCTCGGGGTGAGCGCCAACGGCAAGGGCGCCGGGCTGCCGAACACGTACGCGTACTGGACGGGCTCCTTCGACGGCACCGCCTTCACCGCGGACGCGGCCGATCCGCAGTGGCTCGACCACGGCTGGGACTGGTACGGCGCGGTCACCTTCGACAAGCGCGGCACCGACGGCGCCCTCGACGAGGGGACCCGTTACGCGATCGGCTGGCTGAACAACTGGGACTACGCCCACATCACGCCCACGATCGACAGCGACGGCTTCAACGGCACCGACTCGATCGTCCGCGAGATCACGCTGAAACGCGGGGGCGACGGCACGTACTACCTGGCGTCCCGGCCGGTCGCGGCACTCGACCGGTACGTCTCGCGCACGGTGACGCTCGGCGACCTGGAAGTCGAGGGCACGCGCCTGCTCGACTACCGGGGCACCGCCTACGAGCTGACCTGCGAGATCACCTGGGACCAGCTGACGGGTGCGGGGATGCAGCTGCGGCGCTCCCCGGACGGCGTCCGGCACATCGACGCGGGCGTCCACCGCGACTACGCCTACCTCAACCGCCGCCCCACCGTGTCGCCCGACCTGACGGGCAGGTGGCAGGAGAGCCACAGCCCGTTCGACCCGGCCCGGCGTTCGGTGCGGTTGCGGATCCTGGTCGACCGCACCTCCGTGGAGATGTTCGTGGACGACGGACGGTACGTGCACTCGTCGGCGGCCTTCCCGTACCTGGTCGACACGGGGCTCGCGCTCTTCACGGTCGACGGGAAGGCGGTGTTCCGGAACACCGTGATCCGCGAGTTCAGGGTGTAGGGCGGCCAGGGCGCGGGACCGGACCGACGAGGCGTGGTCGCCCTCGGCGGGGATCGCTGCCACGATCTTCGGGGAGACCGGACCATGGCCACGACCAGCGGAGCGCTCATGACGACGGACAGCGGGATGACGGACGAGGCGGCGCGGAAGGCCGGGCTGGAGGTGAAACCGGTCGCCGGGTACATCGGGGCCGAGATCGGCGGGGTCGATCTGGCCGGGGATCTCGACGACGCCGTGGTCGCCGCGATCCGGGCGGCGGTGCTGCGGTGGAAGGTGGTCTTCTTCCGGGGGCAGCGGCTGGACCACGCCGGGCACCTGGCGTTCGCGCGCCGGTTCGGCGAGATCGTGGAGCTGCCCAGGCGGGGCAAGGCCTCGCCCCCGGACTTCCCCGGGATCGAGACGACCGCCGACCGGCTGGAGCTGGGCGGGCGGTTCGGCATGGAGCACGACGAGTGGCTGCGGCGCAGGCGGCACACGCTGCTGCGCGGCTGGCACTGCGACCACGGCGCCCGCGTCGACCCGCCCGCCGCGACGATCCTGCGCGCGGAGACCGTACCGCCCTACGGCGGCGACACCACCTGGGCGAACCTGGCGGCGGCGTACGCCGGACTCTCCGCGCCGCTGCGGCGGTTCGTCGACGGACTGCGGGCCGAACACCGCCTCGGCGTCGGCTACCAGCCCCGTCCCGGCGACGACGCCTACGTCCGCCACCTGCTCGACCGTCAGGTCGCCTCCCTGCACCCCCTGGTGCGCGTCCACCCGGAGACGGGCGAGCGGATCCTGTACGTCAACGGCTATTACGTCGAGCAGATCGCCGGCCTCTCCCGGCCCGAGAGCGCCGCGATCCTGGACATGCTGCTGGAGCAGGCGGTCCGGCCCGAGTACACGGTCCGCTTCCGCTGGGAGCCGGGTAGCGTGGCGTTCTGGGACAACCGCGCCACGATGCATCTGGCCCCGGGCGACACGTCCCGGCTCGACCATCCGCGCATCATGCACCGGGTGATGCTCGCGGGGGACGTGCCCGTCGGGGTGGACGGCACGGCGTCGGAGCCGATCACGGGGACCAGCCCGGGCCACTGGTGACCCGGGCCCGCCTGGAGGCCTACGTGCCCGGTCGCCACCCCAGGGCCGGGCCCAGCCTGGTCGCCATGTCGGTGAGGATCTGTTCGTAGTCCTCGTGCCCGAAGTCGAAGGGCAGGGCGAACGCGACCTCGTCCACCTCCCGGAACGCGGCGTGCGCGCGCAGTCGTTCGGCGATCTCGGCCGAGGTGCCCACGAGGTCCGGGGCGAAGAGCAGCCGTCCCGGGCCCTGGGGCGAGGCCGTCCGAGGGGTGCGCCGGCCGGCGTAGGCCTCGTAGCGTGCGCGCTGCTCGGGCGAGGCGGAGTCCGTGGGGATGACGACCAGGCCCTGCGAGACCCGGGCGGCCTCGCCGTCGGGGTGGGCGGCGCGGAAGGCGCGGATCTGGGCGAGCTGGATCTCCGCGAAGTCGTAGGGGCCCTCGGGCTGTTCGGCCTTGACGACACTGCTGGTGAGGAGGTTCATGCCGTGCTCGCCGGCCCACCGGGCCGACCGCAGGCTGCCGCCGCCGTACCAGAGGCGGCGGCCCAGGCCCGGGGAGTGCGGCTGCACCCGGTCGGAGAAGACCTCGAAGCCCTCGGTCCCGCTGAAGTCCGTCGCCGGTTTGCCCCGCACGAAGTCGAGCAGCCGTTCCACCCGCCCGTAGCCGAAGTCCTCGGCGTCGGCCGTGTCCGGGTAGAGCGCCCCCTTGACCTCGTCGAAGTGCATCGGCGTGCCCACGCTCACACCCGGGTTGAGCCGGCCCCCGGACAGCAGGTCGACCGTCGCCAGGTCCTCCGCCAGCCGCAGCGGGTTCTCCCAGCCGAGCGGGATGACCGCCGTGCCGAGTTCGATGCGGCGCGTGCGCTGGGAGGCCGCGGACAGGACGGCGACGGGGGAGGAGATGCCGTACTGCAGATGCCGGTGACGCACCCAGGCGCTGTCGAAGCCGAGCCGCTCGCCCAGCTCGATGATCTCCAGCGTGGACTCGTGACCCCGGCGCGGATCCGCCTCGTCGAACAGCCCGATGGTCAGGAAACCCAGCTTGCGCAGCGGTCGCGGGGTCGGCGGCACGAGCCCTCCATCATGGAACCTGCAATGAACCTACGGTGGTGCCAACCCGGCGGCGGCCCGTGCTGTTCCCGTTCCGCCCGGTCAGCGCAGCGGAATCGTCACCTCGTCCTCGACGGGCGGGGCGACTTCCTGGGCGCGGTTGCCGGTGGCGGCATGGCAGCGCAGCCGGACCGACTCCGGGGAGACGTCCAGACGCAGAAAGCACTTGAAGAACGGTGGGCTGTACGTCGCCGAGCTCGGTGAGAACAACGACGTGTAGATCTTGCGCACCGGCAGCCGGAACCGCCTGGCCCTGTCGGGGCGGCGGCCGGTGCCGAGCAGTCCGGCGACCAGCCGGACCCGCCGGGTGACACGGGCCGGGGCGCCCGGCGCGCGGGTGGGCCCGATGCCGAGGCGCTCGGCGATCACGGCCGTCGCCTCGGCCTCCGTCAGCGTGAAGAAGCGGGGCAGGCGCAGCCGCCGGCCGTAGAGGCGGCTGTAGAAGGCCAGGGAGTCGCCGCGCAGCGGGTAGCAGCGGAAGTCCTGCTCGGTGACGCCCGCGACGTTCACGCGGGGGATCGTGTGCGTGGCGTGCATGAACGCGCCGCCGCCGCCCGCGACGACGTACTGGAGCGTGCGCCCGTCGTCCAGCCGGACCGGGTAGCGCTGGTAGTTGTGGATGTCGCCGCCGATCGCCGCCACATAGTGGTGGTCGGGGTCGCGGACGATGTCGTCGACGGTGCCGCCGCCTTCGATGGCGCACGGCTCGCGCCGGCCGTCCACGTACAGGGGCGAGCCGGTGACCAGGATCTTCGGGCGGGGCCCCCGGGAGACCTCGCGCAGCCAGGCGCCCTGCTCGGCGTCGAGGGTGCCGAGCAGACCCGTGTCGATGCCGATGACGCGCACCGGGCCGGCGTCGATCGCCCAGTACGGGCCCGGCTGGACGGCCTGTTGCTCGGGGGCGGAGCGCAACGTGCGTGCCTCGGGCAGGTGTTGCCCCGCGTCGGGGCTCGGCCGGTGCCACAGCAGGGAGCGCAGCCAGGCCCGGGTGAGCGGGCGCGGCCGGGGCTCGGGCGGCAGGGGCGGGGCGTCGTCGCAGAAGACGCGCATGAAGCCGCCGAGGTCCTCGTACCAGTCGTGGTTGCCGGGTATCGCGTAGATCGGCGCCCGGTAGTCCCGGTACGGGCGGAAGAACTTGGTGCCGTAGTCGTCCGCGCTGCCCACCGGGTAGATCACGTCGCTGGCCAGCACGGCGAACCGGGTGTCCTGACCGGCCTTCAGAAGGCCCGGCACGACGGCGTACTGGGGGTCGTCGCCCTCACCGGTGTCGCCGATCACCAGGAACGAGAACCGGTCCGGGTCGTCGCGCCGGATCACCTTGTCGGCCGGTGCGCCGGACGCCGCCCGCTGCGCCACCCACCGGCTGCGCGTCCGGCTGGTCGGATCCCCGAACCACGAGGCGAGCACACCGTTGCGCGCGACCCACAGCATCTTCGGGTCCAGCCAGGAGATCTTCTCGGCCTTCGGCGGCATCAACCGCCGGTACGCGCCCCGTTCACTGGTGCCCCAGCCGGCGCCTTCGGCGGTGTCGCGTGAGGAGTCAGACATCGGGGCACCGTAACAATCGATCGCCGGCCCGTCCGCAGGCGGGCCGCTCACCGCTGGCGTGCGGGTGAGGCCGACGCGCGCCACGAAGGGCGGTGCGCAGGCGCCGAGTTGGCGGCAGGGGAGTCCGGCCGGGAAGCCGGAGCGGCCCCTCCCCGGCAGGCCATCAGATGGCCACTCGCGCTCCCACGCGGTCGTTCGGGGTCAGAAGGTGCGCTTCAGCAGGTCGAGCAGCGCCGACCAGTGCCGCTCGTCGCCCTCGCGGTGGTACGACGCGGTGTCGGCCTGCGTGAAACCGTGGGGCGCGCCCGTGTACACCTCGCACCGGTGGCGGACGCCGGCGGCCGTCAGGGCCTCCTCCAGGCGCTCGATCTGCTCCTCGGGCAGGGAGGGGTCCTGGTCGGCGTGGCCGAAGTACAGCTCGGCGGTGACCTTGCCGGCCACCAGGTGGGGGCTGTCCGGGGCGTCCGTGGCCAGCCGTCCGCCGTGGAACCCGGCCGCGGCGGCGACCCGCTCCGGGTGGGTGCCGGCGGTGAGCAGCGAGAGGCGGGCGCCCATGCAGTAGCCGGTCAGCGCGACCGGGCCGTCGGCCACGGCCGGGTGTCGGTCCAGCCAGTTCAGGTAGGCGCCGGCGTCCCGCATCGCCAGGTCGGGCGTCAGGGCCTGCATGGCCGGGACGATGCGCTCGAATATCTCCGGGCGCGCCTCCGGGTCGATGAACTCGGGCAGGTCGAACAGCGGGGCGCGACCGTGCCGGTGGAACACGTTTGGCACCAGCACCGTGTAGCCCTCGGCGGCCAGCCGGTCGGCCATGGACCGCAGCTGCGAGCGAAGGCCGAAGGCGTCCATGAAGACCAGGACCGCCGGATGGGCGGCGCCGTCGTCGGGGTGGACCAGGTAGGCGTCGGCGGTGCCGTCCGCGGTGGGGATGTCGACGGAGGTTCCCTGTACGGCGGTCATGGCTGGGCTGCCTCTCTGCGGGGGGTGGGGTCCAGGGACCCGTCCGCGTGCGTGACCGGGCGGATCATGCTCATCGTGACACGCCCGTTCCGGGGGCATTTCGCCCGCCCCCGGCACATGGTTGAACCGTGAATCACCCTTGGTTCCCGCATTACCGACTACTCGAACCGTGAGGCGTCTCCCGCGCCGTACCGCACGATCTCGGCCTCTCCGCCGGAGAAGTCGACGACCGTCGTCGGCTCGGTGCCGCAGTCACCGGAGTCGACCACACCGTCCAGCACATGGTCGAGCAGGTCCTTGATCTCCCAGCCCTGCGTCATCGGCTCGTCCTCCCCGGGCAGCAGCAGGGTGCTGGACAGCAGCGGCTCACCGAGCTCCGCCAGCAGGGCCTGGGTGACGACATGGTCGGGGATGCGCACGCCCACCGTCTTCTTCTTGGGGTGCTGCAGCATGCGCGGCACCTCCTTCGTCGCGGGCAGGATGAACGTGTAGCTGCCCGGCGTCGACGCCTTGATCGCGCGGAACACGTCGTTGTCGATCCGCACGAACTGGCCGAGCTGCGCGAAGTCCTGGCACACCAGGGTGAAGTGGTGCCGGTCGTCCAGCTTGCGGATCGTACGGATCCGGTCGATGCCGTCCCGGCTGCCGAGGCGGCAGCCCAGTGCGTAGCAGGAGTCCGTCGGGTAGGCGACAAGAGCGTCGGCACGGATGCTGTCGGCGATCTGGCCGATGGTGCGGGGCTGGGGGTTGTCGGGGTGCACGTCGTAGTACTTCGCCATCCGCCGAGCTTATGCCGCCGGTGCGGGTCGCCGGCGCAGGAGGGGGCCGGGCCCGGGGCGCGGACCGCCCCCGCCCGTCCGCGTGTCCGGTCGGCGCGGGGGCCTCGGGGACGTGAGGTAACGTCCCCGACCGGTGCGCCGGAGGCGGCGCGAGGAGCGAGGGGAAGGCCGAGGTGACAGGCCGAGAGGACGACAACCGGCAGCGGGAGACGCGGGCCGGCACGGATCCGGCATGGGCGGAGGAACTGCTCGAGCACCTGCGCCCGGCAGGGCGGGACGTCCGCAGGGTCGTCGCCTGGCTCGCCGGCACCGTGGGCGCGACCGTGGCCCTGCAGGACGCCGCCGGGAACCTCGTCGCCGGAAACCGGCTCCCCCTGGACGAGGACCTGGTCACGGACATCACCGCCGGCCGGCTCGCCTCCGCGGCCTGGCAGAGCCGCGATCGCCATCTGCGTCTGGTCAGGGTGGAGCACCCGTCCCACACCCGCGTGCTGGCCGTCTCCCGGCAGGACCCCTTCGACCGGCGGGCCTCCGAGGTCGTCACGCACACCGCCCAGGTGATCGAGCTGCTGCTGGCGGCGGGCGAGTCGACCGCGGCCGGGCACCGGCTGCGCCGGGCCACCGCCGACCTGCGCCTGGCGATCCTGCAACTGCTGATGGTCGAGGACACCATCGCCGCCCGCCGCGTCGCCGCCGGACTCTGGCCCGGCCTCCTCGACGCCGAGACGGCGTGTGTGTACGTCGTCGAGTCCCCACCCGCCGTACGCGACCGCGTCGCCGAGGAGTGCCTGGACAGCACCCGGGAGGACGCCCTGGTCGTGCGCTGCCCCGCCATGGACGGGCACGTGATCGTGGTCAGCCCCCGGGAGGCCACGGGCGACACCCTGCGGTCCCTGGTGGGACGGCACCCGGACCTCTTCCTCGGCGGCAGCGTCCGGCAGAGCCTCGCCCGGACCGCCACCGCCTACGGGCAGGCCGTCAGCGCCCTGGCCGTAGCGCACTTCCGGCCCGACAAGACGGCCGTCTACGCCGAGCGCACCCACCCCGAGCGCCTCATGGACCCGGTGGCGCTGCGCGGCTGGACCTCCCGGGTGCTGCGCCCGCTCGACACCCTGCCGCACCACACCCGGGCCGAACTCCTCGCCACCAACCGGCTCGGCCTGGAGTTCACCGCCGTCAACGCCGCCAAGGTCCTCGGAGTCAGCCGCAACACCGTCCGCGCCCGCATGGAGCGCGTCGAGACGCTGCTCGGCACCGACTTCTCCGACCTCACGGTCCGGGCCGTCGTCCACCTGGCGCTCAACACCCAGATCGCCCTGACCGACGCCCGGTTCGACGACGGCACCGACGACCCGGGGCTGCGGCTCGCCGACCTGCTGTCCGGCCCCGGCGTCCGCACCTGGGCGCAGGACCTGCTGAG
Source organism: Streptomyces tuirus (assembly GCF_014701095.1). Taxonomy (NCBI): domain Bacteria; kingdom Bacillati; phylum Actinomycetota; class Actinomycetes; order Kitasatosporales; family Streptomycetaceae; genus Streptomyces; species Streptomyces tuirus. The sequence goes on from NZ_AP023439.1 coordinate 7,267,522, forward strand.
CCGGCTGGACGCCGACGCCAGGAACCCGCGCCGGACGCTGCGCACCTGGATCGCCGCCGGCGGAAACGCCGAGCGGGCCGCGCAGGCCCTCGGTGTGCACGCCCAGACCGTGCGCGAACACGTCCGCAGCGCCGAACCCGTCCTGGAGCGCCAGCTGCTCGCCGCGGGCACCGACCTCTACGAGGTCGTGCTGGCACACCTGGCCGTGGGCGACCTCGACGTGCCGGACTTCCGGCGGCCCGCGTGAGCCGGATTTGCCTCCCGGGCAACGGATTGGCCCGGTCCGGGCGGGACGAATCAGGGCCATCCGGACTCGGTTGTGCACGGGTGAGTCCCGCTGAGCCCGTGGCGGGCATCGACACGGTTCACAAGGGCTCGGCCGTGGACGTAGGTTCAACTACCGCGGGGGCACGACCGGAACGGGGGACCGGTCGCGCTCCCGCCCGCCGCCCCATGAGGCGGCTCGGCCCCGGTGGCGTCAGCCCCGCAGCCGCACCGGGATCTCCTGCCAGCCGAACGCGATGAACGACGGCACCTGCCGCAGGCCCCCGTCACCCTCGGCCAGCCGCAGGCCCGGGAACCGGTCGAACAGCGCGGGCAGCGCGGTGAGGGCCTCGAGGCGGGCCAGCGGCGCCCCGATGCAGCGGTGGACGCCGATCCCGAACGACAGATGGTCGTCGGCGGCGCGCGCGGCATCGAACCGGTCGGCGTCCGGCCCGTAGTGCTCCGGGTCGAGCCCCGCGGCGGCATATGTGGTGATGATGGCGTCGCCCGCCGGGATCGTGACGTCCCCGACGGTGAGGTCGGTGACGGCGAACCGCAGCGGCAGCGACGCGATGGACGGGTGGGCGCGCAGCGTCTCGTCCACGACGGCGTCCCAGCCGATCTCCCCGGCGCGCACGGCCGCCAGCTGCTCGGGGTGGCGCAGCAGGGCCACGACCGCGTTGCCGATGAGGTTCACGGTGGTCTCGAACCCGGCGCCTATCACCAGCAGCAGCGTGTACAGCAGTTCCTCGTCGCTCAGCCGGTCGCCGTCCTCGTCGCGGACCCGGATCAGCTCGGTCGTGATGTCGTCCCCGGGATGCTCGGCCCGGTGGGCGATCAGCGCGGGCAGCACCGCCCCGATCTGACGCTGCACGGACGCCGCGTGCTCCGGGCTCGGGTCGGTGGTGTCCATGATGGCCGCGATGAGCCGGGCGGTGTCCTCCCACAACGCGTCCGGCACGCCCATCAGTTCGCAGATCATCCGCATCGGCAGCGGATGGGCGAGGCCCGCCTTCACATCCACGACCTCGCCGTCGGCGGCCTCCAGCGCGGCCAGCAGCTCCGCCGTGATCGCCTCCACCCGGGGCCGCATCGCCTCGGTGCGCCGGTGCGTGAAGCTGGGCGCGACCAGCTTGCGCAGCCGGGTGTGGTCCGGGCCGTACGTGGAGAGCATGTTGACCACGCCGACCCAGCCGAGGATCCAGCCCCAGGAGGGGTGCTCGCCGATCTCGGGCCACAGCCGCCAGTGCAGCCGCGGGTCCCTGCTGACCCGGGGGTCGAGGATGAGCTCCTTCAGCGTGCCGTAGCGCGTGGGCGCCCAGGCGGGGATGCCGCCGGGCAGTTCCACGGGCACGATCGGGCCTAACGCGCGCAGGCGGGCGCTCTCGGCGGGGATGTCGGCGCCGAACGGGTCCAGAGCGATGCGGTCGGTGACGGTCACGGTCGTCCTCCAGGCTGGTCGGGGGAGCGGGGGCTGAAACGGACGGGCAGCGCCGTCAGCGAGCGGTGGAACGGGCCCGGCCGCCACGTCAGGCGCTCGCGGGGCAGCACGGGCTCGAGGTCGGGCAGCCACTGGGTGAGCCGTTCGATCGCCTCGGTGGCGATGAGCAGGGTGTGCTGCTTGACCGGACAGGCGTGCGGGCCCGCCGACCAGGACAGGTGCGAGGCGTCCGAGGGGTGGCGGTCCGCGCCGCGCTCCCGCTCGGCGGCCTGCGCGAGCGCCCCGTAGGAGATCACCACCGGCACCGCGGCCCTGATCCACGCACCGTGGAAGGTGACGGGCGTACGGGCGTAGTGGATGCCGTAGTTGGCGAGCGGCGTCTCGTGGTGCAGCACCTCCAGCACCGCGTCCGTCACCGGGCGGGCGCCGCTGGTCAGCGTCGAGTAGTAGGCCGGGTTACCGAGGATCCGGGAGAGCGCGTTGGAGACCAGGTTGGCCGTCGGCTCGTGCCCGGCGCCGAGGGTGAGGAACACCTGCCAGGTGACCTCCTCGGGGGTCAGCCCCGCCGGATGGTCCAGCAGCCAGCTCGGCAGGTCGTGGCCCCGCTGCTCGCTCTTGGCGGCGATCAGCTCCAGCACGTACCCGCCGAACTCGGCCTCGCCCCGGGCGGCCTGGGCGCCGCCCTCGATCAGCTTGCCCAGGGCGGCGTCGAGCCGGTCGCTCGCGCTGTCCGGCAGCCCGAACAGGCTGTTGAACACCAGCGCCATCAGAGGCCGGGTGAACTCGCCCACCAGGTCGGCCTCGCCGCGCGGCCCGATCCGGCTCACCAGCAGGTGCACCGCCCGGTGCACCCGGGCCCGCAGATCGTGCGGTTCCACCAGGTCGAAGGCGTCGATCAGCGACGTGCGGTAGCGCAGGTGGGCGCCGCCGTCCGCGAACAGGGTGTTGGGCCGCCAGCGCATCATGCCGAGCACCGGCGAGTCGTCGGGGACGGTCGCCTCCCACGGCCGGGGATCGTGCGAGAACGTCTCCGTGTCGTGCAGCAGCTCCAGCGCCGCCCGCCGGTCGGTGACGACGTACGCCGGGACACCGGGGGCGAGTTCCGCCCAGCCCACCGGGCCGTGGGCGCGCAGGGCGGCGTAGTAGGGGTGGGGGTCCTGGGCGAAGCCGTCCTCCCACAGGCGGACGGGCGCCGCGAGGGAGAAGGCCTGCTCGGCGGGGGACGGGTGGGTCACCGGGGCTCCGGGGGGTGGTGGTCGATCAGGTGCTGCACCAGCGCGAGCAGGGCGTCGATCGAGGAGTCCGCCTCCCGCGCGTCGCAGGTCACCATCGGGGTCGTGGGTTCCAGGTCGAGGGCGGCGCGCAGCTGCTCGGGCGTGTGGTGGCGGGGCGCGTCCGGGAAGGTGTTGAAGGCGACCGCGTACGGCAGCCCGGTCTCCTCCACCAGCTCCAGCACGTCGAACGAGGCGTCGATCCGGCGGGCGTCCACCAGGACGAGCGCGCCGAGCGCCCCGTAGGCGATGTCGTCCCACAGCGACCGGAACCGCTCCTGGCCGGGCGTGCCGAACAGGTACAGCACGACGTCGCCCGGCAGGCTGATCCGGCCGAAGTCGATGGCGACCGTGGTGGTCGACTTGTCCCGTACGCCGGCGAGGTCGTCGACCTGCGCGGACGCCTCGGTGAGCTGCTCCTCCGTGTGCAGCGGGCGGATCTCGGAGACCGAGCGGATCAGGGTGGTCTTGCCCACCCCGAACGGCCCGGTGACCAGGATCTTCACCAAGTCCTGGGCGGTGTCGGGAAGGTGGACGTCCGTGGCGCCGGGAAGGTCGTCAACGGTGCTTGAGGTCGCGGAGGCCATCGGCCACTCTCTTCAGCAGGTCGGGGTCGAAGCGCCGGGCGGGCGGGATCGGCGCGCGGGCCAGTACCAGGTCGCGGTCGAGGAGGTCGGCGGCCAGCACGAGCAGCGCGGAGACCGGCAGCCGCAGCAGGGCCGCGGCCTCCTGCACCGTCAGCGCCCCGTACGCCAGCTCCTCCAGCAGGGCCGCCTGGGCGGCGGGCAGGTCCGCGGGGGCCTGCTCGCCGCTGCCGGTGAGGACCGACAGCCGCTCCAGATGGGCACGGCTGGGCCGCGCCACGCCGCCGGTCGACAGGTACGCGGGAACCAGGGGACGGCCGCCTCGGCGGCCCGTCATGCCGGCGTGTCGCCGTCGGCACCTCGGGGCCCGGCGGCCATGGCCTTCTCACCCAGCCGCGCCACCTGCGAGTGCACCCGGTGGGCGAGCAGGTCGAGGCGCACCTCGGGGTCACCGTAGGCGGCGACACAAGTTCCGTGGTCCGTCGGCACGATGAGCACATAGCCGTGGTCCGACTCGATGACGACCTGCCGGATGTCGGCCCGGTCGGTGTTCGCGAACGCGGCCGCCGCGGTACGGCAGGCACCCTGCACGGTGCTGGTGATGGCCGCGACCCGCTCGGCCGACGGCCGCGACAGCGCGTCGGTGTAGCCGGTGACGAGCCCGTCCCGGGTGAGCAGGACGGCGGCCACGACGTGCGGCACCTCCAGAACCGGTTCGAGCACCCATGCCGTGTCCCCCGCTGCGCGGCTGGTCATCGAGCCGTTCCCCCTTCGTGGTCGTTGCTGTCGGCGTCCTCGGACGCCCCGTCGGCCGTGGTGGTGGCCTGGACACCCTCAGATACGGCTGGGACGGCTGCGGTGTTCGGCGCGACGGCGGTCCGTGCCGCGGCGGTGCCGGACTGGAGGGCGCCGAGGGCGGCGGCGGACTCCTCGGGGCGGCGGGCACGGCGCTGTGGTGCCGCTTCGGCCGCGGGCCGGGGTGGTGTTGCGGGTTCGGCCGCGGCGGGGCCGCCCGGGCTCGTGGCGCGGCCGCGGCGACGCCGCTGCGGGAGGCCGCCGCTCTCGCGCGGGCCGTGGTGGCCGGCCGCGGGGGTGTCGCCGTCGGAGGCCTGCTCCGAACCGTAGCCGTGATCGTGGCTCGGGGGGACGGGGCCGGGGACGGGGCTGGGCGCGGGGAGCGGTTCGGGGTGGGCGGGGGCGGCGGCGGGCGCGGAGCCGTCGGACGGGGTGTCCGGGGTGGGTTGGGGCTCGTGGGGCGGGGTGTCCGGGGTGGGTTCGGGCTTGTGCGGCGGGGTGGCCTGGGCCGGCTCGTGCGGCGGGGCGGCGGGCACGGGCCGGGGCGTGGCGGGCGGGCCGGCGTCCGAACCCCGGGATGCGCCGGAACCGCTTCCCGAGGCTCCCCCCGCCGCCTTCCGGGTCGACCGGGGGGCGCTGGCCGCCGGAGGCAGTTCCTCGGGGTCGATGCGCGTCAGCAGATGGCTGTCGACCCGCAGCACCGCCCGCACCCCGCCGTACGGCGACGGGGAGGTCAGGTCCACGGACAGATCGAACTGCCGGGTCAGCTGACCGATGGCCGCGAGCCCCATGCGCGGCGGATCGCCGAGCTCGGTCAGCAGGATCGGATCCGTACCGGCCACCATCCGCTGGGCCCGGGCCCGCTCGTCCTGCGTCATGCCCAGGCCGGAGTCGTCCACGGTGACACAGACACCGTGGTGGACCGCCTCGAGATTGACCACGACGTCCGTGTCGGGCGCGGAGTGCCGCAGCGCGTTGTCGAGGAGCTCGGCCACGATGATGGCGACCGGCTCGACGGCGTGGGAGACCAGGGCCGTACCGGCGTCCAGATGGTTGCTGACCCGGACGCGCCGGTAGCCCGCGAGCCGGGCCTGGCCGCCCGTGACCGCGTCCACCAGGTGGGACTCCTCCCGGGCGAGCCCCACCCAGGCCCCGCACACCACGGCGGCGATCTGCGCGCGTCGCAGTGACTGCTCGTTCTCGTGGTCCAGCTCGAACAGGGTCTGCGCCAACTCGGGATCGTCGTAGCGCTGTTGCAACCCGCGCAGGGCGTCCTGCAGCCGGTACAGGGCCGCCTGGATCTCCCGGGTGGCCCCGCGCATCCCGGCCTGCGCCGCCGCGTCGATCCGGGTGCGCTGCGCGGCCAACTCGGCGTGCAGCCCGTTCAGGACCTGGTCCAGGGCGAAACCCAGGGGCGAATCGGCCAGTTGGGGGTTCAGCGGGCCCGGCACGGTGATGTGGGAATGTGCGGCCTGCCGGGCCGCGGCGGGCAGCCGCCGCGCCGCCAGATGCTCGACCTCGGAAGTGAACGTCCGCGAGGTGCCGTCGAGTTGGGCGCGCAGCGCGGTCGCCTTGGCGCGCTGCGCGGCCAGTTGCCGTCGAGAGCGCAGCAGCCCGCCGCCGAGGGCGAACGCGGACAGTGTGCCGAGGGTGAGGGCGCCGACGGCCAGGTCCGGTACTTCGATCATCGAGTCGATTCCAGGAGGGAGTCGGGCAGGGAGTCGGGCAGGGCTGGGTCCGAGGGGCTCTGGCGAACCACCCGCAGCACAGTACACACCGTCATCGACCGGTCTCGCACGGTGGAGCGCCACTTCGTTCCGAAAGTGACCGGTGTCTGTGGGCTTCCGGGGCAACTGTCTGAATTGCCGTGCAGGAGAGGGGAGTTGGTGATGCATGGGGGTCTGGCCGACCGGTCCGGTGTCGTGACGGGGAGGTCACCGCACGTGACGGGCGCAGGCTGTGTGTCCGACCGGAGGGCGGGTACCCGTCCGGCGCCTGAAGAGGTCCGCTCCGCGAGAAGGAGGCCCGCATGAGCAGTGCATCGGAGACCGGCGGTGTGACCGGTACGCAGGACAAGGACTACAACCTCATCTGGTATGTCGAGGCGTGCCTGAGCAATGCCCTGCGCCTGGAGAGCTACATCCAGGACGCGGAGCGCGCCAAGGACACCGAGGTCGCGGACCTGTTCCGCAAGGCCCAGGCGGACAGCCGCAAGGGCGCCGAACTGGGCAAGGGGCTGCTGCGCGCACGCCTCGACGGTGGCTGAGACTCACCGGCCCTGGCAGGCCCGGACCCCGCAAGGGCCCGGGCCTGTCTCTGTCTCGGAGCAGGTCTCAAAGCCGGTCTCAGACCAGGTCTCAGAGCCGGAAGACCTCGCCGACCCGCCCGGCGAGTTCGTCCGCCGTCATCGTGCCGTCCACGGTGAGGGCGGGCAGTCCCCGGCGCGCGGTCTCCTCGCGCAGCCGCTGCGTGAACAGGGCGTCCCGGACGGCGAGGTTGCGATCGGCCCGCGCGGGATCACGGGTCCGCCGCGTGAACCCGCCCTCCGGTGTGGCGCGGCTGGTGAACGCGAACTGGCGGAATTCCGGGGTGGGAAGCAACCAGGCGGCGTGTCCGGGGCCGGGGAGCAGCGGCTCCACCAGGTGCGGCAGCAGGCGGAACCCCTCGACGACGACAGGCGTCCCCGCCGGCAAGCGCGCGAGATCCTCGACGATCAGGCCGAAGGCCTCGCCCCGGAACCAGTGGAACGTCTCGAGCATGGTCTGCGGCGACCGGTCGACCCACCGCTCGTCCATGTCCATGGCCATGAACGCGTGCAGGAAGGGCGCCTCCTCGGCGGTGGCCCGGCGCGCGTGATCCGCCATCACGTCGTCGGTGGAGTAGAGGCGCCAGCCGTGCCGGTCGGCGAGCCGGCGGGCGACCGTGGACTTGCCCGCGCCGCTCCCGCCGCCGATCCAGTAGACGTGCCGCATGGCCCTCCGCTTCCGTGGTCACCGTCGGCTGTCGGTGCCGGATGTCACGACGCCGACAGCTCACCATCCTTCTGTGAGGAGCGGGCCGCGTCACCGGCTCGGTTCCCAACGCGGCGGGCGCAGGCCCCCGTGTGACGGAGCGTAGCGGCGGCACCGTCGACCGATGAGGTCCGTGGGACGTGAGTGACTCCGTCCCTGCGGGTACTCGGCCCGTGCCGCCAGGACCGGCCGCGCGCCGCTCGAGGCACCGACCCGGCAGGCCGCGGCCACGAGCCGAAGGAGCCTACGCACATGACGGACGTATCCGGCACCGGCCCCGCACCGGGCGACGACCGCGAGATCCTCACCAACCGGCAGGGCCATCCGGTCCACGACAACCAGAACCAGCGCACCGTCGGCGCCCGCGGCCCGGCCACGCTGGAGAACTACCAGTTCCTCGAGAAGATCAGCCACTTCGACCGGGAACGCATCCCCGAACGCGTCGTGCACGCCCGCGGCGTCCTGGCCTACGGCCATTTCGAGGCCTACGGAACCTGGGGCGACGAGCCGATCGACCGCTACACCCGGGCCAAGCTGTTCCAGGAGCGGGGCAAGCGCACGGATGTCGCCGTCCGCTTCTCCACCGTGATCGGCGGTCGGGACTCCTCGGAGGCCGCCCGCGACCCGCGTGGTTTCGCCGTCAAGTTCTACACCGAGGACGGCAACTGGGACCTGGTCGGCAACAACCTCGGCGTCTTCTTCATCCGCGACGCCATCAAGTTCCCGGACGTCATCCACGCCCTCAAGCCCGACCCGGTGACCTTCGAGCAGCAGCCGAACCGCATCTTCGACTTCATGTCGCAGACCCCCGAGGCCATGCACATGCTGGTCAACCTGTTCAGCCCGCGTGGCATCCCCGCCGACTACCGCCACATGCAGGGCTTCGGCGTCAACACCTACAAATGGGTGAACGCCGACGGCGAGACCAAGCTGGTCAAGTACCACTGGATGCCCAAGCAGGGCGTGCGCAGTATGACCGAGGAGGACGCGGCCAACGTCCAGGCCGACACCCTCGGCCACGCCACCAAGGACCTGTACGAGGCCGTCGCCCGCGGTGACCACCCGGAATGGGAGCTGCTCGTCCAGATGATGGACGACCACGACCACCCCGAGCTCGACTTCGACCCGCTGGACGACACCAAGACCTGGCCCGAGCAGGACTTCCCGCCGCGACCGGTGGGCCGGATGGTGCTCGACCGCATGCCGGAGAACTTCTTCGCCGAGAACGAGCAGATCTCCTTCGGCACCGGCGTCCTCGTCGACGGCCTGGACTTCTCCGACGACAAGATGCTCGTCGGCCGGACCTTCTCCTACAGCGACACTCAGCGCTACCGGGTCGGCGCGAACTACCTCCAGCTCCCCGTCAACCAGGCCAAGAACGCGGAGGTGCACACCAACCAGCGCGATGGCCAGATGGCCTACCACGTGGACGGCGGAAGCGAGAACCCGCACGTCAACTACGAGCCGTCCATCACCGGTGGCCTGCGCGAGGCCCGTTACCCGACCCTCGACGAGCAGGGCCCCGAGATCCACGGCCGGCTGACCCGCAAGCGCATCCCCCGCACCAACGACTACCTCCAGGCCGGTCAGCGCTACCAGCTGCTGGAGGAGTGGGAACGCGACGACCTGGTGAAGAACTTCATCGGTCAACTGTCCGCGTGCGACCGGCCGATCCAGGAGCGCATGGTCTGGCACTTCCTGCTGGTCGACAACGACCTCGGCCTGCGGGTCGGTGAGGCGCTGGGTATCGGACCGGAGGACGTGACCTCGCTGGAGCCGCTGGCGAGCCAGGACCTCACGGACGACGACCGCGAACGCCTGGCCGACCTGGGCAGGAACAAGCCGCGCGACGTCGAGGGCCTCACCATGACCCACTGCGTCCCCGACGCACGGCACGTCGTGACCCGCTGACCGCTCACCCCGCCAGGGCCGTACGGGCCACCGCGAGGGCCTGTTCGGCGTAGCCCCGGCCGAACAGCACGGCGTGCACCAGCAGCGGAAACAGCTGGTGCACGCCGACGCGCTCCACCCAGCCACCGGCGAGCGGCGCCTGCTCCTGGTAGCCGTCCAGCACCTGCTCCAGATGCGGACAGCCGAAGAGCCGCAGCATCGCCAGATCGGTCTCGCGATGCCCGCCGTGCGCGGCCGGGTCGATCAGCCAGACCTGCCCGTCGTCCGCCCACAGCACGTTGCCGCTCCACAGATCGCCGTGCAGCCGTGCGGGCGGCTCGGCGGGCCCCGCCAGCTCCGGAAGCCGCTCGCACACACGCTCCACGACGACCGCTTCACCGGTGCGGACGGTTCCCTGTTCGACCGCCCGTCGCAGATAGGGCAGCACGCGCTGCTCGGCGTACCAGCGCGGCCAGTCGGCAGCGGGCTCGTTGCGCATCGGCGCGAGCCCGATGAACGCGTCCACCGGCCCGTCCGGCGGCGGCGCGCCGAACGCGGGCGCCCCGGCGGCGTGCAGCGCGGCCAGGTCCCGGCCGAACCGCACTGCCGCCTCCGGGCCCGGGCGCCCCCGCGGCACCCGGTCGATGACGAGCCAGCCCTCCTCCTGGCCGCGCACCGCCGGCACCCGTACGCTGCCCGCGGCGGCCAGCCAGCGCAGCCCCGCCGCCTCGGCCCGTGCCGCCCCCGGCGCGTCCGACCGCTTGACGACCACGACCCGCCCGTCGTCGAGAGTGACTTCGGCGAGAGCCCCCGACAGCGGCCTCTCGTTCCTGACGGCCCGGCCGGTGTGCCGGGCCACGACCTCCGCACGGGCGGCCATTCGTACCCCATTTCAGCGTCGTGCCCGACCGGCCCCCAGCGTAGGACGACGGCTCGAACCGGGGTTGCCGGCGACCTTCTCTTCAGCTGCGGCGAGAGGCCGTACGTGCGGGCGAAGTCGCCGCCCCGAGGGCCGTTTCGGGTTCTGGACATTCGGCACGTGCCGCTCACGCGGGGCGGTGAAATCCCGCCGCCTGCCGACAGAACAGGCCATCGCCGGGGAAGCAGTGGCGTCATGACGAGTTCACCGTTCCAGCGCACCATCGCCCTGCCCGCCCCCGTCTGCGAACAGGCCGCACAGCACCTGGAGCAGGCCGCGCACCGGGCCATCGACGGCGTGGCGATCCCCCTGAAGGCGTTCCGCACGGCCGCCGACAACGACTTCACCCTGCCCGTGTCGGTCGTCGAGCAGGCGGCGGCCTGTCTGCTGGTCCTCGCCACCGAGACCGCCCAGACCATCCCTCCGTCCGCGCTGCGCGCCACCATCAGCGTCGCGCTGCGGCTGCGCGACGCCGTGCAACTGGCCCACCAGCCCGCCCTCAGCAGCAGGTTCTGGTGAGCCGGGCCCGGCCGCTCAGGTTCCGCGGAAGGCGACCTCAACCTGCCTGTGACGCAGCCCCTCCAGCGTGGCGTGCTGCCGCCGGGCGCGTTCGATGAGCTCGTCGAGCTCTCGCGGGTCGAGACGCGTGTCCGTGGCGGACAGATCGCGGAGGGTCTCCCAGCCCGCCAGCTTGCCCTCCACCCCCAGCGCCAGCGCCTCCAGCTCCCACAGCGTGCTCAGCGGGGACCGCCGTACCAGGCTGCCGTTGCTCTTCAGCCGCCCCACCTGCTCGGCGGCGCGGCCCGCGTAGACCTTGTAGCGGCGAACCGGGACGTCGAGGCGCCGCATGATGCGCAGCAGGCTCCTCCGGTCCTCGGCGATCTCTGCGGCGACCGGGGCCACCGCATCGGCGAGCGGGGTGCCACCGCACGACCGCACCAGATGGTGCACCCGCGCGGTCGCGGCGGTGGCACCGGCGAGATGGTCGTTGAGGTAGATGCCCAGCAGGGACGTGTCGGTGGCCGGGGCACGCCGGGCGTCCGGGGAATCCGCTCGCTGTTCCGTCATGACGCAGCTCCTGTCGTACTCCGGTCCTGCCCCACGGCCACCGTCGTGGTGATCCGTACGAGGCAGGGACGGCGGGGTGTCGAGCCGGATCCGAAGCGCACCGGGGGCTCGACCGGGGCGAGGGCGCCGAGGTCGTCGCCCTGGTAGGTGACGGCGGCCGAGGTGACCGGGTGCAGGTCCCGGGCGCCGTACCACTGGTGCCGTCCGGTCCGGGCGCTGGCGTGGGTGTGCGCTCCCAGCAGCAGCCTGGCGGGCCGGTCCCACAGCGAGATCCAGCCCGGGCGGGTGGCGAGCGCGCCCGGGACCGCCCGCAGCGCCAGACCCGGCAGGCTCCGGCGGCCCGTCCCGAACCGCAGGTGGAGCGGCGGGGCGGTGACGGTCCACTGGCGGCGGCCCGCGACCCGCACCTCGACCGGTACGACCCGCACCTCGTCGAACACGTAGGTGCCGGCGACGAAGTCAGCCGTCTCGCGCGTCGGCGCCAGCAGCAGCCGGCGTCCGCGGGCCTCCTCGACCATCACGTCGCTGAACGGCCCGAACGGCGAGCGCGGCCAGTGGCCGAGCACCACGCGGGCGCCGGACGCCGTGCCGATCCCGGCGATCCAGCCGTCGAAACGCAGCGCCCGCACCGGAGGCCGGTTGCCCGCACGCGGGGCCGGACCTGCGGATCCGGGTCGGTGGGAGAACACGCGGGCCGGGTGCCCGGCGCCCCTGCGGCGAAACGGACCCCGACACCGCGCGCGACGCCCAAGGGACGGGCGGCCGGCCCTCCTGGGCGGCGCCGGGGGTCGGTCCGGGTTACCTCTGCCCGGGCGGTTCCGGGGGTCGGTCCGGGTTGCCTCTGCCCTGTCGACGTCCGCGCGGCGGGGGAGCGGCCGGGCACTGGACGATTCGGCGGACGAGGCCGGGCGGCGCCGGTCCGCGCACCGCGGCGGATTCGGCGGACGAGGCGGGGTGGCGCCGGTCCGTGCACCGCGGCCGCCCGGCGCTCCAGCTCCCGGACGTCGGACGGCGACGGCGCTCCTGAGCTGTCCCGCCGGCCGGCCCGGATGGTGGCGTTCGGCCGACGCTGGAGAAGACCTACCGGGGGGGGCGGCGCGGCGCGTCCCCCGGCCCGGCTCCGACGAAAGCGCCGAGGTCCGTCCGGGCCCGCCTCCTCGGCTATGTGGCCGAGGCCACGTCCTGGACGAGGCCCCGGTCACGTCCGGGGGCGGGAAGCGGCGGTTACCGTCTACGACCAGATCCCCGCCCCCTTCCCTCGGACGGCCCGGCAGTGCAAGCAGATCTCTCCCCTGTCATCGCGGCGACCGCCCAGTGGCTGACCCGCGCCTTCCCCGCCTCCGGCGGCGCGCTGGCCTCCGCCCTGTGCGAGGTCCAGGCCCGGCAGGCCGTGACGGTCGCGGCCTGGCTCAGGTACCCGACCGCGATGGACGCCGCCCTGCTCGGCGTGTCGGGCCCCGGCGGTTCCGGGCGGCTCGACTGGGTCACCGGCGCCGACGCGGCCCTCGGCGACGACATGGACGCACACGCCTGGCGCACCTGGGTGGACGAGGTCGTGGCCAGCTGGGCGGCCTGCCTGCTCACCGACCCGGAGCTGGCGGACCGGGCCGTGGACGCCCTCGCCGACGGCAGCCACGGCACCGGCAGCCGCGCCGAGTTCCGCCGGCTCGTCGCCCCCGACGACAGCGACCGGGACGCCGCCGCGCTGCTGCGCCACCCCGACCTGCTCGCCCCGGTCGCCGGTCTGCACCAGGCCCAGCTCCTCGACCGGCTGAACCCGGGCCGCACGCTGATCGCCTGACGAACACCGCGCGAGGCTCCCACCGCCGCGCCGGCCGCCTCACCCTCTGTGACTCACCGGTTTGCCGTACGCGACCGTGCCGTGCCCGCACGGTGGGCGGAGGCTGAGCGTGGCTCGACGGCCCTCCGGCCCGTGTTCAGCCGGCCGCGGCCCTTTTCCGCCGGCCCGGGGCGCGGCCGTCGTGCCGCGCCGCCGCCGACGGAGGAGAGACCGACATGACCACCGCCCTCTCGCGCAGCTGGGAACACGCCGTCGTCACCGGCGGCGCCGGGTTCGTCGGCTCCCATGTGTGCGCCGCCCTGCTGGGCGCGGGCGCGGCCGTCACCTGCGTGGACGACTTCAGCAGCGGCCGGCCCGAGAACATCTCGCCGCTGCTCGAACAGCCCGGCTTCACGCTCGTCCAGGCCGACGTCGCCGAGGGCCTGCGGATCAAACGGCCACCGGACCTCGTCCTGCACCTGGCCTCCCCCGAGTCCCCGGCGGACTACCTGCGCCTGCCGCTGCACACCCTGGAGACCGGCAGTACCGGCACCCGCAACGCCCTGGACCTCGCGCACTCCTCCGGCGCCCGCTTCGTCCTCGCCTCGAGCTCCGGCGTCTACGGAGACCCGCGGCAGAACCCCCAGGACGAGCGCTACCGGGGCAACGCCGACCCGGTCGGCCCGCGCAGCACCCACGACGAGGCCAAGCGCTTCGCCGAGGCGCTGACCACCGCCCATGCCGACGCCCGTGGCACCGACACCTGCGTCGTGCGGCTGTTCACCACCTACGGCCCCCGGATGCGCGGCCACGACGGGCGCGCCGTGCCGACCTTCGTACGGCAGGCCCTCGCCGGCGAACCCCTCACCGTGACCGGCGACGGCCGCCAGACCCGGTCGCTGTGCTACGTCGACGACGCCGTGCGCGGCATCCTGGCCGCCGCCGCCCACGGCATGCGCGGCCCCGTCAACATCGGCAACCCGACCGAGACCACCGTGCTCGACCTGGCACGCCTGGTCGTCGAACTCGCCGAGTCCTCCTCGGAGATCCGCCACATCGACCGCCCGGCGGACGACCCGGCCGTGTGCTGCCCGGACATCACACTGGCCCGCGACAAGCTCGGCTGGGACCCGCAGGTGCGTGCCGAGGAGGGGCTGCGGCGCACGATCACGTGGTTCCGCGAGGCCGGTACCGACAACTGACCGCCCGCACACCCCGTTTCGCCGAGCCCTGGTGCCTCCCGACCGCCGAAAGGCCGCCTCCCCATGCGCGTCCCCCGAACCAGCGCCCTCCTCCACGACCCCGCTGCCACCCTGGTGACCGAGGGGCCGCCCCTCGCCGCCCTGGCCGGCCGCCCGTCCGACGACGCCGGAGTCCGGCGATGATCCGATCCCACACCCCGGCCCGAGACGTCGCGTACGCCGTCGTCGTCTCCACCCTCGGCGGACCCGGTCTGCGGGTCTGCCTGCACGCCCTCGCCGAGGCGACCGGGCCCGGCCCGGTCCGGGTGGTCCTGGTCGACGACCGGCCGGAGGCCACCCGGAGACCCCTCACCGCCGCCGTCCCCCCGTCCCTGCGCGAGCGCACCATCGTCGTGCCCGGCGGCGCGCGCGGCCCCGCCGCCGCCCGCAACCTCGGCTGGCGGGCCGCCGGTGACGTGCCCTGGATCGTCTTCCTCGAGGACGACGTCGTCCCCGGCCCCACCTGGGGTGACGACCTGACCCTCGACCTGGCCGCGGCGACCGGGCGCACCGCCGGGAGCACCGCCCGCATCGACGTGCCCCTGCCCACCGACCGGCGCCCCACGGACTGGGAACGCGACACGGCCGGACTCGCCGGGGCCCGCTGGATCACCGCCGACACGGCGTACCGCCGCACCGCGCTGGTCGCCACTGGGGGATTCGACGAACGCTTCGGGCAGGCCTTCCGGGAGGACGCCGATCTCGCCCTGCGCATGCTCGACGCCGGCTGGACGCTCACCGGCGGCCGGCGAACCACCACCCACCCCGTGCGGGAGGCCGGGCGCTGGATCTCCGTCCGGCTCCAGGCAGGCAACGCCGACGACGTGCTGATGACCCGGCTGCACGGCCGGCACTGGTGGCGCCGCGCGGAGACCCCGCGCGGGCGTCTGCCCCTGCACCTGGCGGTGACCGGAGCGGCGGTGACGGCTGTCGGCTGCGCCCTGCTCGGCCGGCACCGGGCCGCCACGGCCTGCGCCGCGCTGTGGCTGGCCGGCACCACCGAATTCGCCCTCGCCCGCATCACGCCCGGGCCGGGCACCCGCGACGAGGTGCTCACCATGACGGTGACCAGTGCCCTCGTCCCGCCCGCCGCGACCTGGCACTGGCTGCGCGGGCGGCTCGTGCACCGAAGGGCCCGGCCGCACACCCCGTTCCAGAGCGCCGCGCCGGCGCCCGAGCCCCGCCCGGCGGTCAGGGAACCGCAGCGGTCATGACACCGACGCTCGGCCCCAGGCGCAGGCGCTCGGCCCCAGGCGCACGAAAGCGGGGCCCGTCACCCGGAAGGGAGACGGGCCCCGCACAGTGCGGTGACCGGGCTACTCGAACTTGCCCCGGCCGCTCAGGGCGTCACGCAGCCGGTCCACCAGCCCGGCGCCCGGAGCGAGGAGTTTGTTCGCCGGTGGCTTGTCCGGGGCAGCCGGGTGCGGCCGGGTCGGGGCGATCTTCTTCGCCCTGCGTACCTTGTCGCCCAGCTCGTTGAGCGCGTCCATCGGGCAGGCCTGCCGCAGCCGCGGGAAGAGGTTGCCCTCCTCGTCGGCGACATGCGCGCGGATCTCGCTCATCAGCATGCCCATCAGGCGGTCGAAATCGGCGTCGCCCGCGTCGCAGCGCTCCAGGTCCTTCATGATCTGCTCGGCCGTGGCATGGTCCTTGAGCTCCTGGTCGGCGAGGGCGTCGCCACCCGCCACGTGCTCGCGTACGGCCGGGTAGAGATAGGCCTCCTCGGCCACCGAGTGCCGTACCAGCTCGATCGTGACCTGGTCGGCGTACACCTTGCGGTCCTGGTGGCCGGACGGCAGGGCCTCGATTCTCCCGAACATCTCCTCGACCTCGCGGTGATCGGTCACCAGCTCGTCGATGACGTTTCCTCCGTGTCCCATGTCCTTCACCTCCTGCGCTCGGGTCCCCCCGGCTCAGGGGGGTTAACGTGCGGTCCCGCCGGTGCTGTACCGGCGGTTCAGGCGGGGAGCTTGGCCCGGACACGCCCGGCCGCGGCGGCCGGCCGTGCGGTGGCGCGCACGGAGCGGCGCACCAGACCGGCGTCGCGCCGCACATCGCGGGCCGCGTGGGAGCCGCGCCACACCACCGAAGGGCGCGCCCCGGTGTCGTCGGCCGTGATCAGCAGCCCGCCGAGCATGGACATGTTCTTGAAGAAGTGGATGCGCTGCTGTGCCCGCTCCTCGGGGTCCTCCGCCTCCCAGAAGCGGTGCCCCGCCAGCGTCGTGGGCACCAGCGTGGCGGCGATGGCCAGCGCCGCCGGGCGCGGCATGCGCCCCGTGGCCAGCATCAGCCCCGCGACGACCTGTACGGCGCCGCTGAGCCGTACGACCTGCTCGGTGCGGTCCGGCAGCGCCGGGATGCGTTCGGTGACGGGTCGGACGACAGGCTCGGCGGCGTCGGCGACCTGTTTCGGGTCGCGGACGGAGTTCATGCCGCCCGTGAGGAACATCGAGGCCAGCAAGGGGCGGCCGAGCACACGCAACAGACTCATGGCGCTCTCCAGGGAGTCGGTGGGTAGAGCGCTCGACGGGTTCCCCCGTCGGGGACGAAACAGTCACCCCGCACGGTGCCGTGCCCACGCCTCGTCGCGCAGCTCCCCGGACAGCAGGACGTCGGCGGCGGTGCGGGCGAGCGCCCGGGCCGCGGCCAGGAGCACCTCGCGGGCCCGGGGCGAGGCGGCCGCCTCGGCGAACTCTGGGGTGTGGTCGGAACCGTCCTCGTCCATGATCGCGACGAACGGGTGGATGGCCGGTACCCGTGCGCTGACGTTGCCGATGTCGGACGAGCCCAGGTACACGCCGGGCGCCGGCGGCGACAGCGCGATGCCGTCCCGGGCCAGATGCGCGGCGAACCGCTCGGACAGCACCTCGCTGTCCCGGAAGTGCTCGTAGCGCACGGTGGCCTGCTCCACCTCGGCGGTGGTGCCGGTGGCCCGGGCCACCCCGTCCGCGCACACCCGCAGCCGCTCCGTCAGGTCCTCCAGGGCGGCCGTCGTCGCCGCGCGCAGACCGAACAGCCCCGCGGCGTACTCCGGGACGATGTTCGTGGCCGTGCCGCCGTGCGTGACGATGCCCTGCACGTGCGAGCCCTCCGGCAGCCGGCGCCCCAGCACGGCCAGCACGTTGAACAGTTCCACGAGCGCGGCCAGCGCGTCGACGCCCTCCGTGGGATTGCCGGTGGGGTGGGCGGCCCGGCCGTGGAAGGCCACCCGGTACTGCACCTGCGCGGTCAGCGGTGCCCGCACCCAGTCGTGCACCCCGGGGTGGAACATCAGCGCCGCGTCGACGTCGTCGAACACCCCGGCCTCCACCTCGATCGCCTTGCCGCCGCCGCCCTCCTCGGCGGGCGTGCCGACCGCCAGCACCGTCCCGGCGGAAGCCTCCGGCACGGCGGCCACCGCCAGGGCGGCGCCCAGTCCGGCGGCCGCGATGAGGTTGTGGCCGCAGGCGTGGCCGAGGCCGGGCAGGGCGTCGTACTCCATCAGCAGCGCCACGGCGGGCCGGCCCCGGCCCGAGCGGGCGGTGAACGCCGTCGGCATCCCCGCCACGCCGCGCTCCACGGCGAACCCGACACGTTCCAGCTCGCCCGAGAGCAGGGCGGACGCCCGCTGCTCGGCGAAGGCGATCTCGGGGTCGGCGTGCAGGTGCCGGGCCACCCCCCACAGCAGGTCGGCCCGGGCCGTCACCTCCTCGTCTACGGCCTGGTGCACGGCGTCGAGCGGACGGGTCACGGGGTCTCCTGCACGTCGGCTGCGGTGTGCGTCCCCGGGAAAGGGGCCCCACCCGCGACGGGGCGGGCCTCGCCACGGGTGCCGGTTCGGTTCCCCGCCCGGGTTTCACCCCACGCCGTCGCGACACCCCCGTCGTCGCGCCACAGCGTTTCGGCGGGTGCCCGGGGTCAACACGGTCGGCGTACCCGCCGGGCCACGACAGCGTGGACGCCGCGGCGGCGGCTCGGGCGGGCCGGAACCGGGAGGAACCATGGACCACTCGCGCGTGCCCGTGCTGGAGGCGCTGGAGGACTTCCGGCGCCGCGGCGACATCGCCTACGGCCCGCCCGGCCACAAGCAGGGCAGGGGAGTGGACCCACGGGTCGCGGAGATCGTCGGCCTCGACGTGTTCCGCTCCGACGTGCTGTCCCTCGACGGGCTCGACGACCGCCGCCAGTCGCAGGGGGTGCTGCGCCGGGCCCAGGAGCTGATGGCCGACGCGGTCGGCGCCGAGCACGCCTTCTTCTCGACCTGCGGCAGCTCCCTGTCCGTGAAGACCGCCATGCTCGCCGCGGCCGGCCCGGGGGAGAAGCTGCTGCTGTCGCGCAACGCCCACAAGTCCGTCGTCGCGGCCGTCATCGTCAACGGCGTCGAACCGGTGTGGGTCCACCCGAAGTTCGACCCCGAGCGGCATCTGGCCCACCCGCCCGAGCCCGACGACGTCCGCCGGTGCCTCGAGGAGCACCCGGACGCCAAGGGCATGCTGCTCATCACCCCCACGGACTGGGGCTCCTGCGCGGACATCGAGGGGGTGGCCCGGGTGTGTCACGCGGTCGACGTGCCCGTCATCGTCGACGAGGCCTGGGGCGCCCATCTGCCGTTCCACCCCGACCTGCCCGTCTGGGGCATGCACGCCGAAGCCGACCTGGTGGTGACCAGCGTGCACAAGATGGGCGGGGCGGTGGAGCAGAGCTCCGTCTTCCACCTCCAGTACGACCGCGTGTCGCCCGAGGCCCTCGCACAGCGTGAGGACCTGCTCGGCACCACCAGCGCCTCCTCCCTCGTCCACGCCACGCTCGACGGCTGGCGACGCCAGATGGTCGAGCAGGGATACGACCTCCTGGACGGGGCGATCCGCCGCGCCCATCGCATCCGGGCGGCGGTCGCCGACCTGCCGGGGCTGCGGCCCATGGGGCGCGAGATCGTGGAGGAGGGGCTCGCCGCCGACCTCGATCCGCTCAAGATCGTGATCGACGTCCGCAAGCTCGGCCTGAGCGGCATACAGGCCGTGGAGTGGCTGCGGACCCACCGCCACGTGGACGTCGGCGGCTCGGACAGCTGCCGCCTCAGCGCCTCGATCACCCACGCGGACGACGACGAGACCGAGGAGGTCCTGCTGGACGCCCTGCGTGCGCTCACCGAGCACGCGGACTCCGTCGAACGCCGCCCGCCGGTCCGGCTGCCCGAGCCGTCCGCACTGGAGCTTGAGCAGGCCATGCTGCCCCGCGAGGCGTTCTTCGCCCCGGTCGAGCACGTGCCCGCCGAGCGGGCCGCGGGCCGGATCGCGGCGGAGACGATCAGCCCCTACCCACCCGGCGTCCCCGTGGTGGCACCCGGCGAGATCATCACCGACGAGGTGCTGGACTACCTGCGCAGCGGCGCCGACCACGGCGTCCTGATCCCGGACGCGGCCGACTCCTCCGTACGCACCCTGCGGGTCGTGGCACGGGGAGCGAACACACGTGCGTGAGATGTTGAAGAAGTTATTAAAGTGAATTCTGAGAAAGTTGGCATGCTTTGTCCGATTCCGGTGATCCGGAAGGTGAAGGTACTCGCTCTGCTCAAGGAGATGGTGCTATGCCTTCCAAGGAAAAGGTCATCGAGGAACTGACCGGCGTCCCGAGTGTCGACATCGAGGCGGCGCTCGACCCGACGGAACTCGACGGCGTCTACCGCGACAGCCGCGAGTGCGCGGCACTGGCACTGTCCTCCGGGGCAACCAAGCTGCTGCTGTCGCCGCCGACCCCGCGCCCGAAGAAGGGCTAGTCGACGGGAGTAGTCAATGGAGCAGTCTGGCACTTCGACCCTCTTGCAGGGCGCGGTGCAGGACCTCGCCTCCAGTGTGGTCTCCGCCCTCCGGGGCGGAGACCACACGCGAGTCGACGCCCCCGGGCCGGTCGACGTGGAGGAGGGAGGCCTCGTACTCGCGGCCGTCCGCGTGCTGGGAGCCGACGCGCTGCTGCCGGCCGTCCTGCTGGGCACCCCGCCCGACCCGGACGAACTCGCGGTGTTCCGCAAGTCCGTGGAGTCCTATCCGCCCCGCGCCGACGCGGCGCCCGCCGTGCTGTGGAGCCACTGGGCCATGGCGCGCACCCTGCGCCGGCTCGACCCGCCGTCCGCCGCCGCGACCGCCGACGGCACGGAGCCCGGCGCCCAGTGGCTCGACGACGCGAGCTGGCAGGTCCTGACCCATCAACTGGCGGTGCTGGCCCCCCTCGCCCTGCCCGGCGAGGACAGCGCCGTGGCCCGCGCGGCCCAGGGGCGTCCCGTGGACGTCGCCCGGGGCTTCGTACGGGCGGTACGCCGCAGGGACTGGCGGCAGGCCGCCGGCGCCGGCCGCTGGCTCACCCTGCTGCACGGCGTCCCCGGCACGCTGGGACTGGAAGCGGGCCTGGACTTCGTGGAACTGATGGGCGGCCACGACCCGCTCGTCGAACTCCAGGTCCGGGCGGCACGCCGCCTGCGCACCGGAGCGCCGGTGTGACGACGACACAGGCCACGGAGATCCGGCAGGTGGCGCGGGCCGCGCTGGCCTGGGCGTCCGCACACCGCGCGGACTTCGCCCTCGGCGAGGACGCCCTGGCCGCCGACGGCCGGGTCGACAGCAGCTGGAAGCCGCTCGGCGAGCTGGCCCAGGTCTGTGCGAGCGTCACCCGGCATGCGCCTCCCGCCGACCCCCTGCACACCTGCGCCCGCGACCTGCTGGCCTTCGCCTGGCGGCAGACCGGCGACGGCGAGCTGTTCCTCCTGCTGCAACGGCTGGAACCCTTCGCCACCTACCCGCTGGAGGTCTACGCCGCCCTGGCCGCGGCCGGATTCCGGCACCCCGGCTACGAGGCCGCCACCGCCACGGTGGCCCGCACCCGCGGCTGGCAGCTCACCGAGCAGGAACCGACCCGCCGCCTGGGCGTCCTCAAGGCCGAGGAACGGGGCGGCATCCACCGGGACGGGCCCGGGGAGCAGCTGCTGCGCCGCACCTGGCTGGGCGGCCTGCCGGAACCCTGGACCTTCGAGCGGTCCGCCGGGTACGCGCTCACCCACGTCGTCTTCCACCTCACCGACTGGGGACGCGCGTCCGGGGGAGTCCCCGCCGACCTGGCCTCCTACCTCGCCGACTGGCTCCCGCCCTGGCTCGACACCTGCCTGGACGCCAGGATGTGGGACCTGTCCTGCGAACTGCTCGCCGTGGCCGCGAGCGTGCCCGGACTGCCGCACGACGCCGTACCGGGCGACGCCTGGGAGCGGATCGCGGCGGCACGGGACGCGACCGGCGCGCTCCCCGAGGAGGGGGACGCGGGCGACCCGGACGCGTACTTCGCGCACCACTACCACTCCACCCTCATGGCGGCCTTCGCGGCGGCGCTCACCGCCGGACAAGGAGCACCGGTATGACCGACACCCGCCTGATCCACGCCGTCGGCGTGGGCGCCATCGAATGGCTGTGGGCCCACCGGGACGGATTCCGCCTGGAGCCGGACGTCGACCCCGAGATCGGCTTCCTGGAGCGTTTCAAGCCCGTCGGTGAACTGGCCCTGATCTGCAAGGTGCTGTTCCGCGAGGGGGTGGCCGGCTCACGGCAGGCCCAGCTCGCCCGCCAACTGCTCGACCACGCCTGGCGCGAGACCCTCGACGGCGGCACCATGCTGGTCCGCGGGCAGCGGACGGAGCCCATCTCACCCATCCCCTTCGAGGTGTACGTCCCCTTCAGGGAACTGGGCTACAGCCAGCCCGACGTCGAGCGGGCCGCCGTGCTCAACCACCGGCTGGACAGCTGGATCGCGTTCGAGACGACCCCGACCCGACGGCTCGGCCTCTCCGCCTTCCAGCGCCGCCACGGCCTCACCCCCCGCCCGCCCGAGACCGACCTCGTGGGCGAGACCTGGCTGGCCCGCACCCCGGAACCCTGGACCGTCGAGGGCCACATCGCCTACGACGTCACCCACACCGTCTTCCACCTCACCGACTGGGGCGAGAACCCGGACGGCCTGCCGCCGGACATAGCCGACTACCTCGCCACCTGGCTGCCCGTCTGGATCGACGACTGGCTGGACCTGGAACGCTGGGACCTGCTCGGCGAACTCCTCGTGGTCGACGCCTGCCTGCCCCGCCCCACCCTGGACGAACGCGCCTGGCAGGCCTTCGCCTCCGCGCAGCAGCCCGACGGAGCGATGCCGGCGATCCGCACGATGCCCGAGGGCACACCCGACGAGGTGTTCGACGTCGTCTACCACCCGACGCTCGTCGCCGCCTTCGCCTCGGTCCTGGCGACGTCGCGCGCCCTGGCCGGCCTGGCCCACGCGTCATGACGACCCGTCCGCTGCCCCCGTGGCCGGGCGAACCCGGACCACCCGACGCCGGGGACCCGATCCGTCCCCCGGCCGCCCCGCCCGCCGAAGTCCCCCCGGACGACCGGCTGCTCGCGGACGCCGTCACCGCGTCCGACGCCCCCGACGTCGTCTTCGCCCTCTCGCGCCACGGCCGACGCACCCTCCACAGTGGCGGCACCGCACCGCCCCCGCCGCTGCCCCGTGCGGACCTGCGCTACGAGATCGGCTCGGCCACCAAGACGTTCACCGGTCTGCTCCTGGCCCGGCTGATCCACGCCGGCGCGCTGTCCGGAGGCGAACCGGCCACCACCCTCCTGGACGGCGGACGGCCCGCCGGCGCGACCCCGGTGACGCTCGCCCACCTGATCACCCACACCTCCGGACTGCCCGCCCTCCCGGCCGGCTTCTTCCTCCGGGGCCTGCCCGCCTGGCACACCAACCCCTACGCCCGCTTCCCGGCCTCCCGGGTCGTCGACTCCTACCTGCGCCACCGGCAGCGGCACCGCCCCGGCACCCGCTGGCGCTACTCCAACTACGGCGTCGCCGTCCTCGGACACGCCCTGGCCGCCGCGACCGGCACACCGTGGGAGGAGCTCGTCACCGACGGGGTACTGCGCCCGCTCGGCCTCGACGCCACGACCCTGTGCGCGGACGACTCGGGACTCGACGCCGTCGGACACGGCAGGGACGGCGAGTCACCCGTGCCCCCCTTCGACGCGGGCGGCTTCCAGGCGGCCGGCGCCGTACGCGCCACGCCGCGGGACCTGCTCGCCTTCCTGGAGGCGCATCTCTACCCCGGCGAGGCACCACCGGACCTCGCGCCCGCCCTGCGCGCGGTGCGCCGCCCCGTGCTGCGCAGGGGGCTGACGCACCGCCATGTGCACACCGTCGCCTGGTTCCGTCACCCCACCGACGGCGGACCGCTGTACTTCCACAGCGGCGCGACCCTGGGCCAGCAGGCGTTCCTCGGTTTCCGCCCCGACACCGGCACGGCACTGGCCGCCGTCTGCACCCGCCGCTTCCGCGCCCACGACCCGTTCGTCGCCACCGCGTACGCGTTGCTGGCCGGGCAGTGACCGGGCCCGCCCGGCGCCGGCGGCACAGGCCGCTCCGGCGCCGGACAGCCCTGACCCTTCGTCACACCCGCTGCCACAGAGCAGGGGTGCCCTCGGGCGCCCAGGGGCCCTGGGCCTGGTGGGTCTGCAGGCACTGGTAGCGCACACCCGCGTGCGTCACGGTGACCCCGGCCTCGTAGACGCGGCCCGCGGCCCAGGTCTGCGCGACGTTGCCCTGCGGCGCCGGGGTCTCGGCCTCGGCGGTCTTCAGGGTGAGTCCGAAATCGCCGAGCAGCGGATTGATCGGCTGGTAGAACGTGGTGCCGCCGGACGTGCAGTCACCGGAGCCGCCGGACGTCACGCCCTGCGCCTGGACGCCCGAGACATACGGCCCGCCCGAGTCGCCCGGCTCGGCGCACACCGTCGTCTGGGTCAGCCCGTCCACCTTGCCCTCGGCGTAGCTGACACTCGTGTCGTGCTGCTCGACCTTGCCGCAGTGCCACCCCGTGGTGGAGCCCGAGCGGCAGACGGCCGCCCCGACGAGCGCCTGGACGGAGCCGGTGATCTCCACCGTCTGCCCGCCCTCGCCCTTCACGTTGGGCGTGGCCTTCCACGGGTCGTCGACGGCCACCCACGACATGTCCTTGCCGGGGAAGGTGGACGCCTGGAACGAGCCCTGCGCCGCCTGGTTGTACCCGGTCGTCTTGGCGCCCGGCTTGCCGCAGTGGCCCGCCGAGGCGAAGCCCTCCTGCTCGCCCTTGGTGACGGAGAAGCCGATGGAGCAGCGGGCGGTGCCGTCGATGTAGTAGGCGTCGCCGCCGGTCACATCCTCCATGAGCCGCGGCCGGTTCTTCGTGACCTTCACGCTCACGCTCTTGCCGTCGAGGCCGGCGGCCTTGACCAACGCGGCCGCGGCGGCCTTGCTCCCGGCCTCCACCACGACCCGGTTGGCCGGGATGTCGACGTACCACAGGGGCGTCTCGCGGGTGCTGACGCGGGCGGCCGCCGCGTCCAGCTTCTGCTTGGCGGCCCGCAGGTCGGCCAGCGGCTTCTTCACGACGGCCGCCTTGGCGCCCTGGGCCTTGATGGCGGGCACGTCCGCGGCGTCCGTGGTCGCCACCATGAGCTCCTGCGACGTCGTGCCGCGCAGCCAGGCTCCCGCGAAGCGCTCGCCCAGGGCGTTGCGCAGGCGCCCCGCCCGGGTCCCCGCCTCCGCCTCGTTGACCAGCCGCCGGGACGCCTGGGCCGGCGTCAGCCCCAGGTCGCGCTCCAGGGCGCGCAGCATCGGGGCCGACGGCCGGTCGGCGCCCAGGGTCTGGGCGGCCGAGGGCAGGGGGCCCGCCGCGGGCGTCGGCTCGGCCGCCACGGCGGCGGGGATGCCGGTGGCGACGAGCGCGCCGAGCGCGGTCAGCGCCACCCGGCGGCCGGTCACGGCATGTCTGTGGACCATGCGATGCGTCTCCTTCGATCACAGCGTTCGATACGGGTCTCGATAGCGGTCTCGATACGAATGGCCTAGCCGGAACGGCACGGTGTGATGTCCCGGGCCGCCCCGGTTCGCGCTTTGGTGCGGGCAGGCGGCGCCATGTGCAGTACGGCGGCCGCCTCACGCGGACTTCAGGCCGGGCGCACCCACCTCCGTGACGAAGGACGCGGTCGTCGAGATGCCGCCGCCGGGCGTCGTGATGGCCGGGACGGTCCGGAAGTCGACCTGCGAGAGCTCGCGGTCCATCTCGACGCGGACGTATCCGCGCCGGCCGTCGAAGTACTTCATGTGGGGGTTGGCCTTCATGTAGGTGTCCCACTCGGCGGGCTTCGCGGTGCCGTTCCCGCCACTGGCGACGGAGGTGCAGGTGAACTCCGTGCCGACCGTCCTGGAGGCCGGGTCGTCGAAGTTCTCCTTGATGTCGAAGGCGTATCCGACGTGGACGTCACCGGTGAGGACCATCAAGTTGTCGATGCCGGCGGCCTTCGCGCCCGCCATGACCCGGCCGCGGGAGCCCCGGTAGCCGTCCCAGGCGTCCATGGAGACCCGGGCCGGTTCGGTCAGGTCGAACTTGCGCTGGGAGAAGCACACCTGCTGGGGCAGCACGTGCCACAGCGCGGTCGACTTCTGCCAGCCGTCCAGCAGCCAGCTCTCCTGCTCGGCACCGGTGAGGGTGCGGGCCGGATCGTCCGACTCGGGGCCCGGCGCGTGCGGCCGGTCGCTGAAGGCCTGGTCGGAGCGGTACTGGCGGGTGTCGAGGATGTCGAACTGGGCGAGCGAACCCCAGGTCAGCCGGCGGTAGAGCCGGGCGTCGGGCCCGTTGGGCAGCTGCTCGGCGCGCAGCGGCTGGTTCTCCCAGTACGCCCGGTAGGCCGCGGCCCGCCGCACCAGGAAGTCCTCCGGGGCGCTGCCCTTCTCGTCGTAGGCGCCCGCGTAGTTGTTCTCCGTCTCGTGGTCGTCCCAGGTGACGACGAACGGGTGCTGGGCGTGCGCGGCCTGGAGGTCGGCGTCGCTCTTGTAGAGCGAGTAGCGCAGCCGGTAGTCCGCGAGCGTGGTCGCCTCGCGGTTGAACACGTCGGGCAGCTTGCGGTCGGTGTAGCGGCGGGCCCCGCCGGCGGAGTCCACGGCGTACTCGTACAGGTAGTCGCCGAGGAAGAAGACCACGTCGACGTCTTCCTGCGCCAGATGCCGGTGGGCGGTGTAGTAGCCGTCCTGGTAGGCCTGGCAGGCCACGGCGGCCAGCCGCAGGCTGTCGGTGTCACTGCCCGGCGCCGGGGCGGTGCGGGTGCGGCCCACGGGGCTGATCCATGTGCCCACCCGGAACCGGTAGTAGTACTCGCTGTCCGAGCGCAGGCCCTTGACGTCGACGTGCACGCTGTGGGCGTACTCCGGATGGGCCGTGGCCGTGCCCTCCTGCTCCACGATGACGAACCACTCGTCCAGGGCCACTTCCCAGGACACCTCGACCCGCTCCTGGCCGAGGCCGCCGTCCTCCGCGAACGGCTGGGGCGCGAGCCGGGTCCACAGCAGCACCGAGTCCGGCAGCGGGTCCCCGGAGGCCACGCCGAGGGTGAACGGGTCGTCGGTGATCCGGGCCGCGGGGAGTTCACGGGTGGCGGTGGCGCCGCGCGCCGGGCGGTTGGTGCTGAAGGCGAGCATCGCGGCGGCCGCGGTGACGGTCAGGAAGCGACGGCGGGCGACATGCGGCGCCGCGCTGCGCAGGACGGCGTCGTGCGGGGAGAAGGCATGCTCGGACGGTGGTCTTTGACGGCCCGTCAGCGCCATCTGATGTCCTCTCGTACGGGGCACGTGCGCCCCGGACGGACGCGTGGGGACATCGCCGATGTGCGGAGCGCGGAGTTCGCATGCTAAGCAGACAAAATGCCTGAAACGGGCACGACGTGCGGGGGGTTCACACCACAGGCGGTACAGGGGTGGCTCGGTGCGCGCGGCGGCGGGCAACGCAAACCGCCGCCGGTGTTCACCGGCGGCGGAGGGGAAGAGGCGTGCTCAGTGGGCCTGTTGCGCGGCGGCCCCGGTCGCGGCGGGCTCCCGGACCGGCAGGTGGTACACGTGGAAGGCCCGTCCGATGACCGGCTGGGCCACATTGCGCACCCGCACGCCGCCGCTCGTCATGCCGTGCTCCGTGCCGGCGTGCGCGTGCCCGTGCACCGAGAGGTCGGCCCCGGCGGTGTCGATCGCCTCGGCCAGCAGATAGCTCCCCAGGAACGGGTAGATCTCCAGCGGCTCGCCCGCCAGGGTGTCCGCGACGGGGGAGTAGTGGGTCAGGGCGATCCGCGCGTCGCAGCCCTCCTCGCCCAGCTGCTCCAGTGCGCCCCGCAGACCGTCGGCGCACCGGCGCGAGTGGCGGACGAACTCCTTCATCACCGTCTCGCCGAACTCCCCGGCGCTGCGGCCCACGAAGCCGCCGCCGAACCCCTTCGTCCCGGCGACGCCGATCCGCGCGCCGCCGCTCTCGACGACCGTCGCCTGCCCCTCCAGGACGTGGGCTCCGGCGTCCCGGAGGATGGCCGTGACCTCCTCCGGCCGGTCGTCGTGGTGGTCGTGGTTGCCGAGGACGGCGACGACCGGGACGGCGAGACCCTCGACCTCCCGGGCCACCACCCGCATCTCCTCGGGCGTGCCGTGCCGGGTGAGGTCCCCGGCCAGCAGCAGGAGGTCTGCGCACTCGGGCAGGGTTTCGAAGGCGGGGCGCAGCACGCCCTGGCTGTCGGGCCCCATGTGGATGTCCCCGACGGCTGCGATACGGATCATGAGAGCTCCTCCGCGTGGTCGGGGGAGGACGCCTCGGTGACCACGAGGTCGCTGTGCACGGGGACCCCGGCGAGCTCCTCGTGGACGGTGCGCAGGATCTCGTCGCGGCAGGGCGCCGAGGGCACGGTGCCGGCGAGCAGCACCGTCCGGCCGCGGGCCTCGACGCGTAGGCCCAGTTCACCGAGCTCACCGGAGGCGAGGCGGTCCTGGAGGTGGGCGATGCGGTAGTCCAGGTTCTCGGCAGGCGGTCCGCCGCCCGCGTCCTTGGAACCGTGGGTGCTCATGGGTGCTCCTTCAGATGACGTTCAGGCGCTCCAGCAGGAAGAAGAAGGCCGCCGGCATGGGCTCGTCCCCGCAGTCGCGCCGTACCCGCTCCCAGTCGACCTTCTCCCGCAGGGCGCGGGCGATGGGCAGGGCGGCCCCGAAGTCGCAGTGGTGCTCGGAGAACGCGGCGGTCAGACTCCACAGCAGATCGGTCGGGGCGAGCACGGGCATGCGCACCGAGTCGACCGGCAGCTCCACCGCCCGCTCCAGCATGTCCGCGCCGACCGGCCGGTGCGCCAGCTCGAAGATGATGTCGACCGGCTGACCGAAACAGGTGGCCTTGATCAGCCAGTCCTCCGGCGGCGTGTAGACCGTCAGCCCGGCTTCGTGGAGCGTGGCCGCCACCGCTTCCGCGTCCTCGGGACGGATCGCGAAATCGACGTCGTGCTGCAGGTTCTTCTCGCCGCCGTGGGCGTAGGCGGCCACGCTGCCGGCCAGCGCGAACAGATGCCCCTTGCGCTTGAGCAGGGCACCGACCTGCTTGGCCGCCTCCAGAAGCGCCTGGTTGCGGTCCTGGGGGAGTTCCTGCAGGGGCTGGTCCGCCTGCGGGTCCTGTGGTGGCGCGGGCTCGTCCCCGTCCGGTGCCGTCCGGAGGTCGGGGATCCCCCGTCGCCGGACGAGCGTCGCGTCATCACCGTTCTGCGTCATGACCACTCCTTCGCCGAACCGGACACTCCGCTCCCGTGCGGTGTCCGAACCCGAGACGGCCTGTTTGCCTGCACTGGTACCCGGCGCGCCCACCCCGACACGGACGGTTTCCGAAGAGCGCCGGGCCGGTCGGTCACCGGCCGGGGTTGCCCGTTCGGGCAGGCTCGCAGCAGGTCTCTCCTCTCCGGGTGGCGCCACCCGCGCGCCCTCGCGAGGCTGATACCGGCCGGACCGCCCGGCCGACCAGCCCTGGAGGAGCCCCGATGCCCAAGCTGCCGTACACCCTGCTCGCCGCCCTGGCCGCGTCCGCACTCGCCGTGCCGGTGTCCGCCTCCGCTCTGCCCGCCGACGTCACCGCGAGCCAGTGCGTCGCGGGCGGCGGCATGATCGTCATCTCCGCCGTGGGCGACGGCTCGCAGGGGTACACCAAGCGCTGCATGGGCGGAGTCCACGACGGCCAGACGGTCCTCTGACACCCCGGCCGAACAAGACAAGCGCATAACCCGCCCAAGACGGAATATGGGGCAAAGGCGTGGGAAACCGGATGACGCCACTGGACGACGCGCTTGTGGAGGTCGGCATGAACCAGGAGACATCACGCTCGTCCGGACTTCCGCAGCCGCTGCGGGCCGTGGCCTCGGGCCTCGGCCATCTGCCGGGTGCGGAGCAGGTGGGCAAGGTGGCCACGGACGCCCTGGACAGGATCGGCGCGGTCTCGCCGCGAGGCCGCCGGATGGCCGTCTACGCGGGCGCCGGGGTGCTCGGCGTGGCCGGAGTCGTGGAGTGGCCGGTGGCGGTGACCGGCGCGGCCGTGGCCTGGCTGACCCGGCCGAGGCCCGCACAGCGGCCCGACGGCCCCGCACCGAACGGCGGCACACAGACCGCCGAGGCCGGGGGCCACCGCCCCGCCAGGACGGGCAGCGACGACGAGGACACCTCCGAGCACGGCCCGGGCGGCAGACTCACCCCCTCCCACCACCGCCAGGAGCAGCCGGAACAGCACGTTCACGAACAGCCCGCCAAGGTCGGGGACACCGCCACCGCCTCCGCGCTCAAGCAGGTCGCCGAGGCCACCGCGCACCACGAGGAGCAGTCCAACGGGCACGCGGGCGACAGCCGCCCCACCGGCTGAGTCGGGACGGCAGCAGATGCTC
The DNA here is from genome assembly GCF_014701095.1 of Streptomyces tuirus. Lineage (NCBI taxonomy): Bacteria > Bacillati > Actinomycetota > Actinomycetes > Kitasatosporales > Streptomycetaceae > Streptomyces > Streptomyces tuirus. The sequence goes on from NZ_AP023439.1 coordinate 7,297,544, forward strand.
GCACTCTTCGACGTCACCCCGCTCACCGGCGCCGTGGCCGAGGCGGCCGCGGGCGCCGCCCGCAGCGCCGCCCGGTCGGTGACGTCCGCCTACGACACCACGCGCCGCGTCCGCAACGTCGCGCGCAACGCCCTGACCGGCGGACAGCACTGGAAGGCCGGGCAACGCCTCCACCTCGCGCTGCGGCGCCCCGACGGCGACGCGGCGGCCCTCGCCCGCCGGATCGCCGAGGAACTGATCGAGCACCCGGACGTACTCACGGCCTACTGGGACGGCGGGCTGTCCCGCCTGGTGGTCACCGTGGCCGAGGACGCCGTCACCGACCGCGTCACCGAGCGGGCCACCGAGCTCGCCACCCGCTTCGGCCTGGTCGAGGGAGCCGATCCCAACATCCGGGACACCAGCCACCCCGGGGATCCCACCGAGGTGCGCGTCACCGCCGCGGCGATCCTGATGGACGTCGCGGGAACGGCCGGTGCCCTGGCCGGCCGGTCCCTGCGACTGCCGCCCGCCTCGCGCATCATCACCGCCACCGTCACGCTGCTGCGCGAGAACCCCCGCTTCCGGGCCCTGCTCCGGCAGCGCTTCGGCACGTCCGGCATGGAACTCGTCCTCGCCGCGGCCAACGCCGCCGCCCACGGCATCGGCCAGACCCCGCCGGCCCTCGTCCTCGACGGCATCCTGCGCGGCAACCAGCTCACCGAAGCCGTGGCCAGGGCAGCGGCCTTCGAGAGGCTGCACGACGACGTCTGCCACCAGCGCCGCACCAGCCTGCCCTGCCCCGTCGACACCAGGCCGCCGCTCAAGGTGACCCCCGCCGCTGAGTACGCCTCCCACGCCAGCACCGGCAGCCTCGCCGGCGCCGCCGCCACCCTCCTCGTCACCCACAACGCGAGGGACGCGGCCGAAGCCGTCCTCGCCGGATCCCCGAAGGCGGCCCGGTACGGCCCCGCCGCCTTCGGCGCGACCCTCGGCACCTTCCTCGCCCACGCCGGGATCCTCCTGCGCAACGGGGAACGCCTGCGACAGCTCGAGATCGCCGATGCCCTGGTCCTGCACGCCGACGCCCTGCGCAGCCTGCGGCCCGACACCGACGACGACCTGCCCGACGACCCGGTTCACCCCTACGCCGAGGCCGTGCTGGACGCCGCCCGCAGGGCAGGACTGCACGTCGTCATCGCGGGCGGCACCGACCTCAAGGACATCACCCGCCTCGCCGACGAGGTCGCGCCGAGCGCCAAGCCGTTCGGAGACGTCGTCCGGGCCCTCCAGGACGAGGGGCGCGTCGTCGTCACCGTCGCCCGCCTGGACGAGTCCGGCGACGGACACGTCGCGGCCGGGCTGCCCGCCGGAGACGTGGCCATCGCCCTCGCCGACGGACGGGGAGCCGTCTCCTGGGGCGTCGACGTCCTGGCACCGGGCGGCCTCGCCGACGTCTGGCGGCTGCTCACGGCGATCCCCTCGGCCCGGCGCGTCGGACGCCGGTCGCAGACCCTGGCCCGCGCCGGCGCCGCCCTCTCCGGGCTCCTCGTCGCCCGCGGCGGGCAGCCCCCGGGCCGTCACCTCCTGTGGCCCCTCACCCGGCACGCCCCCGTCAACATCGCCGCCGCCAACGCCCTGCTCACCGGCTGGCTCGAAGCCGTCCGGGTCGCCCGGGCGACCCCACCGCCCCCCCGGCTGCACATCCCCTGGCACGCCCTGGAACCCCACGAGGCACGCGACCGGTTGCAGCACGCCGACCGCGACGGCGAGCCCCGCGGACTCGCCCTGCTCGCCGACCGCTCGAAGCAGCGGGCCGCCCGCCTGACCGGGCACCCGGCCCTCGCCCCCGCCCGCTGGACGTGGCAGGCGGCCGGTGCCGTACGCCGCGAACTCGACGACCCGCTCACGCCCGTCCTCGCCACCGGCGCCGTCGCCTCGGCCCTGCTCGGTTCGGTCGTCGACGCGCTGCTCGTCGTCGGCGCCATGGACCTCAACGCGGTGACCGGCGGCCTTCAACGGCTGCGCGCCGAACAGGCCCTGGCCCGGCTCGCCGCCCGGCAGCAGCCCAAGGCCCGCAAGCAGAACGGCGGCACCGGCACCGTCACCGTCGACGCCGCCCGGCTGCGCCCCGGGGACGAGATCACCCTCGGCGCCGGCGACGTCGTCCCCGCCGACGCCCGGCTGCTGGACGTCGACGGCCTGGAGGTCGACGAGTCGGCGCTCACCGGCGAGTCCCTGCCGGTGACCAAGTCCGTCGACGCCACCCCCGGCCTGCCGGTGGCCCAGCGCACCTGCATGGTCTTCGAGGGCACCACCGTCGTGGCCGGACGGGCCACCGCGCTCGTCGTCGACACCGGTGACCAGACCGAGGCCGGCCGGGCCGTCACCCTCGCCGCCCGCACCCCGCCCCCCGCCGGCGTCCAGGCCCGGCTCCAGGAACTGACCCGCAAGGCCCTGCCCGTGACCTTCACCGGCGGCGCGGCCGTGACCGGGCTGTCCCTGCTGCGCGGCAGCCCCGTCCGGCGCGCCGTCAGCGGTGGTGTCGCGGTCGCCGTAGCCGCCGTCCCCGAGGGCCTGCCGCTCGTCGCGACCGTCGCACAGATGGCGGCGGCGCGCCGGCTGTCCCGCCGCGGCGTCCTGGTCCGCACCCCGCGCACCCTGGAGGCGCTCGGCCGGGTCGACACCGTCTGCTTCGACAAGACCGGCACCCTCACCGAGAACAAGCTGCGCCTGGTCCGCGTCGCCACCGCCGACGGCACCGTCGTCGCCACCGACGACGACCGGGCCGCACCGGTCCTGCGCCTGGCCGCGCGGGCCTGCCCGCAGGAGGAGACAGGGCAGGGCCGCCGCGTCGCGCACGCGACCGACGAGGCCGTCCTCGACGTCGCCCCGCCCGACCCGGGCTGGGCACCCACCGGCGAACTGCCCTTCGAGACCCGCCGCGGCTACGCCGCCGCCGTCGGCCGCGACACCGACCCGGACATGCGGGAACTGCTCGTCGTCAAGGGCGCCCCCGAGACGATCCTGCCCGCCTGCCGGGACCTTCCCGGCGACACCTGGGACACCGCCCACGAACTGGCCGGGCAGGGACTGCGCGTCCTCGCCGTCGCCCGCCGGCCCTGCCGGGCCGACGACGCCGAGGCCGAACTCGACCTGCCGCTCGCGGACCTGGAGTTCAGCGGCTTTGTCGCCCTCGCCGACGTCCCGCGCGACACCTCCCACGCCCTGCTCGCGGAGCTGCGACGCTCCGGCATCCTGCCCGTCATGCTCACCGGCGACCATCCGGAGACCGCCCGCGCCATCGCCCTGCAACTGGGCTGGCCGGAGGAGACCGAGGCGGTGACCGGAGACGAACTCGTCGCCATGGAACGCCGCGAACGCGTCCGGGTCCTGCGCGGCGCGGGCGTCATCGCCCGGGTCGCCCCCGAGCAGAAACTGCACGTCGTCGAGGCCCTGCAACAGGCCGGGCGGGTCGTGGCGATGGCCGGCGACGGCGCCAACGACGCCGCCGCCATCCGGGCCGCCGACGTCGGCGTGGGCGTGGAGTCCCGCGGCTCCGCCGCCGCCCGCAACGCCGCCGACCTCGTGCTCACCACCGGCGACCTGTCCGTCCTCGTGGACGCGGTCGCCGAGGGCCGGGCCCTGTGGCGCAGCGTCGCCGACGCGGTGAGCATCCTCATCGGCGGCAACGCGGGCGAAGTCGGCTTCAGCGTCCTCGGCACCCTGCTCGCCGGCTCCTCACCCCTGTCGACCCGTCAGCTGCTGCTGGTCAACCTGCTCACCGACATGTTCCCGGCCATGGCCGTGGCCGTCACACCGAGCAGCGACCCCTCGACCGCCGAGCACGCCGCGACCGGCCCGATGGGCCTCGACGTCCTCGGCGCGCCCCTGCTGCGTTCCATCCGCCGCCGCGGCATCACCACCTGCTTCGGCGCGGTCGCGGCGTACCTCATCGGCCGCCTCACCCCCGGCACCGAACGCCGGTCCACCACCATGGCCCTGTGCGGCGTGGTCGGCGCCCAGCTCGTCCAGACCCTCTCCGGACGGCGCCACAGCACCCTGGTGTGGGTCACGGCCCTCGGCTCCGCCGCGGTCCTCGCCGCCCTCGTCCAGACCCCGGGCGTCAGCCACTTCTTCGGCTGCACCCCGCTCGGCCCCGTCGCCTGGGCCGGCGTCGCCCTGGCCATCGCCCTGTCGGCCCTGGCACCCCGTCTGGAGCGCCTCGCAGCCGTGCACGCCCTCTACGACGCCGCGGCACAACTCGCCCTGCGCCTGGGCGACCTGAGCGGGCAGGCCCGGCGGCTCTTCCGCAGCGGTATCGCCGCGCCCGTGGTGGCGTAGCGGGCGGGCAGAGCGGGAGGCCGCCACCCCGTGCCGGGGCGGCGGCCTCCTCACACCTGGTCAGACCGTGCCGCACACCTGGTCAGACCGTGCCGCGCCAGGCGCCCGTCTCCGCTCCGCGGGCCTCCATGAACTCCTTGAACCGGGCCAGGTCACCGGAGACCTGCCGCTTCACGAACCCGAGCTTGTCGCCGACGGTCTCGGCCACACCACTGGGGTCGAAGTCCATCTGCAGCATGACCTTCGTCGTGTCGTCCTGGATCCGGTGGAACGTCACCACACCGGCCTGCCGCGCCTCGCCGCCCACGGTGGTCCAGGCGACGCGCTCGTCCGGGACCTGCTCGGTGATCTCCGCGTCGAACTCCCGCGCCTGGCCGCCGACTTTCGTCACCCAGTGCGTGAGGGTGTCGGTGCGCTGCTCGATGCGCTCGACACCGTCCATGAACTCGGGGAACGACTCGAACTGCGTCCACTGGTTGTACGCGGTGCGCACCGGCACGCGGACCTCGATGGATTCCTCTACCTGCGACAAGGCGATGCCTCCCTCTCTCGTACGTGAGCGACGGACGGGTACCGGATCTCGCGCCGCTCACTCATCGTCATCGCAACTTGTCCCAGCAGGTGTCTTTTCCGCCGGCGCTGGTACCCGGCCCCGAACTACGGAACGGGAGGTGATCGCCATGGCGGACACGCACCGCACGGCCCCCGCCGCTCCCCGCTCGGGGAACGCGCCGGCGGCCGGGGACGAGCCGGTGGGTGAGCTGGTGCAACGGGCCACCGAGCAACTGACCGACCTGGTGCGCGGTGAGATGCGGCTCGCCCGGGCGGAGATGACCGAGAAGGGCAAGCGCTTCGGCAAGGGCGGCGGCCTGTTCGGCGGAGCCGGCGTACTCGGCTTCGTCACCCTCCAGGCTCTGGTCGCCACGGTGATCGCCGCCCTGGCCGTACCGCTGCCGGTGTGGGCGGCGGCGCTGATCGTCACGGGCGTACTGGCCGTCGCCACGGGCCTCACGGCGCTGGCCGGCCGCAAGCAGGTGCGCAGCGCCACCCCGCCCGCCCCGCAGCAAACCATCGACAGCGTGAAGGCCGACGTGGCCGAGATCAAGGAGAGTGCACAGCGATGACCCAGCCCCCGCACGACGAGCCGACCGCCCGCAGCCAGGAGGAACTGCGCGAGCAGGTCGAGCAGACCCGCCACGAACTCGGCGACACCGTCCAGGCCCTGGCGGACCGGGCCGACGTCAAGGCCCGCGCCCGGGAGAAGGCTGTCGCGGTCAAGGAGCAGGCCGGGGCCAAGGCCCAGGAATGGAGCGGGCAGGCCAGGGCCAAGGCCGCGCACGTCGCCCACACCGTGGAGGAGAAGCTGCCCGAGCCGGTGAAGCAGAAGGGCGCCGCCGCCGCTCAGGGGGCGAAGGAGAAGGCCGCACAGGCCGAGCAGGTCTGGCAGGACAAGGCTCCGCAGCAGGTGCGCGACCACCGGGCCGCGCTACTGGCGGGCGCGGGCGCCGTCCTCGTGGCCTGCCTGCTGATCCGCCGCCGCGGCAACCGCTGAGCGGCCTGGCGCTGCTGACGCGCAGTCGCGAGAGGCGCTGAGCGGCCTGCTTGCCGACCCGCAGTCGTGGCAAGCGCTGAGCGGCCTGGCGCTGCTGACGCGCAGTCGCGAGAGGCGCTGAGCGGCCTGCTTGCCGACCCGCAGTCGTGGCAAGCGCTGAGCGGCCCTGCTCGCCGACCCGCCGTCGCGGCAACCGGCGAGCGGCTTGCCTGTTCACGGGCAGTCGTGGCAACTGCTGAGCGGCGTGCTTGCTGACGCGCAGTCGTGGCAACCGCTGAGCGGCCTGCTTGCCGACCCGCCGTCGCGGGAACCGGCGGCGAGCGACAGCGACGTCCGGGCCCCGTCACCGCACGCGGTGACGGGGCCCGGGCTTGCGTGACACGTGCCCGGGCGGCAAGGTCGGGTGCCGTGGCCACCTTGCTGATCGTTCATCACACGCCCTCGCCGAACTGCCAGGCGCTGTTCGAAGCCGTCGTCTCCGGGGCGACGGACCCCGACATCGAGGACGTCCGGGTCGTCCGCGTGCCCGCGCTGTCCGCCACCGCCTCGGACGTCCTCGCCGCCGACGGCTTCCTCCTCGGCACTCCCGCGAACCTCGGCTACATGTCCGGCGCCCTCAAGCACTTCTTCGACCAGGTCTACTACCCGTGCCTGGACGCCACCCGCGGCCGCCCCTTCGGCTACTGGGTGCACGGCGGCAACGACGTCACCGGCGCGGTCCGCGGGATCGAGTCGGTCACCACGGGCCTGGGCTGGCGCCGCACCGCCGAGGCCGTCACCGTGACCGGCGAGCCGGACAAGGGCGACCTCGAGCGGTGCTGGGAGCTGGGCGCGACGGTGGCCGCCGGCCTCATGGGCTGACCCGGCCGACCAGATCCGGCCCCCACGAGGTCCGGCCCACCACCGGGTCAGGTCTCTTCCAGCCGGCGCCGGTCCTGCTCGTCCCACGCCTGGGTGTCACGCGGCTGGGTGTACGGCTCGGCCTCGGGCGGATGCCCACCCGCGATGGCCCGCTGCCGCACCGTCTCCGCGTCGAACTCCAGACCCAGCAGGATCGCCAGATTGGTGATCCACAGCCAGACGAGGAAGACGATGACACCGGCCATGGTGCCGTAGGTCTTGTTGTACGAGGCGAAGTTGGCCACGTAGACCGCGAAGCCGCCGGAGGCGACCATCCAGATCAGCAGGGCCAGGAAACTGCCCGGGGTGATCCAGCGGAACCCCTTCACCTTGGCGTTGGGGGCCGCCCAGTACAGGATCGCGATCATGGTCACGACCAGCAGGACCAGGACGGGCCACTTGGCGATCGACCACACCGTCAGCGCGGTGTCGCCGATGCCCAGGGCGTCTCCGGCCTGCTGCGCCAGCCTGCCCGAGAACACCACGATCAGCGCGCTGATGACGGCCATCAGCAGCAGCACGACCGTCACGCCCACCCGCATCGGCAGCAGCTTCCACACCGGCCGGCCCTCGGGCATGTCGTAGACGGCGTTGGCGGAGCGGATGAACGCCCCCACGTAGCCGGACGCCGACCACACGGCCAGCACCAGACCGACGACCGCCATCAGCGAGCCGATGCCGGCGCTGCCCTGCAACTGGTCGACGGCCCGGGTGATGATGTCGCCCGCCGAGCCGGGCACGAGCTCGCGGACGTTCTCGGTGACCTTGTCCGTGGTCGACCGGCCGGTCAGGCCCAGCATCGACACCAGCACCAGCAGCGCCGGGAACATCGCCAGCACGCCGTAGTACGTCAGCGCGGCCGCCCGGTCGGTCAGTTCGTCGTCCTTGAACTCCCGCAGGCTCCCCTTCAGGACCGCGACCCACGACTTCCGGGGCATCTCGGTCGGCGAGTCCGGCGCCGCACGCTCCACCTCGGCGTCCGGCCCGGGTTCCTCGGAAGCGGGGGCGGGGGCGTCGCGGCGTTCGGCCTCGGGAGACTCCCGGCCGTCCGCCCCGGGGCCGGGGCGCGGGCTCTGGGGAGGTGGGGTCTCGGCCTCGTCGTGCTCTTTACGTCCCGGAATATGCAGCTTCACCATGTGAGCCGGGTAACCCCGGGTCGGGCCCTTAAGCCGAGTCCGTCCGAGCCGGACGCCTCCGCTGCTCCGAAAGAGGTTGAGGGAGCGCTCCCACACCCTGCACGATGCAGCCATGACCCCATCGCCCGCCATCCGTCCGTACCGTCCCGCAGACCGTCCCGCCCTCGACGACATCTGCATCCGCACCGCGCACCACGGCGAGGACAGCCGCCCCCACTACGCGGACCCGGGCATCTTCCCGGTGACCTTCGCCGCACCGTACGCGCATCTGGAGCCGGACCTGGTCTTCGTGCTGGACGACGGGCACGGACGGGCGGTCGGCTACATCCTCGGAGCGGCCGACACGCCGCGCTTCGCCGAGGCCTTCCGCGCGAGGTGGCTGCCCCTGGTCGCCGACCACTACCCGGAACCTCCCCGGCCGCCGCGCACCCCGGATGAGGCGATCGCGGGCCTGCTGCACCACCCCGAACGGATGGTGCTGCCCGAACTGGCCGCCCATCCCGCCCATCTGCACATCGACCTGCTGCCCGACTGGCAGGGCCGCGGTCACGGACGCCGCCTGATGCGGACGTTCCTGGGGGCCCTCCGGGACAGGGGGGTGCCGGCCGTCCACCTCTCCATGGCGACCGCCAACACCCGGGCCAGGGCCTTCTACGACCGGATGGGCTTCGCGGAGATCGACATCCCCGAGCCGGGTGAGGCCACTTACCTCGGACGCACCACGGAGGAACTCGGCCGGCTCTGAACGGTACGGAAGTGGCGTGGTGCAGCCCGTGCAACAGGGAGCGCTGCCATTGACCGTGATCGAAGACAGAAGTGCTCGCTTCCCCGCCGAGCGGCACCGTCCGGCGGGGCCCGGGCCGGCGGGGGCTTCATGAGAGTTCCCCGAAAGTTCTCGAGGGGAGTGAACACAGCGGCGCTCCCGTACGTATGGGGCGAGGGGATTTTCATGCCCGGCACGCCACAAGCGCAGGAGAGCACCCTTGGCACGCAACACGCGAAGACGCCCTACCGGCCCACGACGCGCGACCTTCGCCGCATTCGCACTGATCCTGGGCGGAGGCGGCCTGATGGCCGCGAACGTCTACGCCTCCGCCACGGACGGAGGTTCGGGCGGTGACCCCGCCGGGACGCGGTCCGGCACGGGGGTTGCGGCCGCGGGCGCGACGATCGACTGCCCGGACGTCGGCAGCAAACTGACCTCCGTCCCCGAGCAGGCGCGAGGGGAGGTCGACAAGGAACTCGCCCTCCTCGACGAGCAGATAGCCAAGGCCTATCAGCAGCTGAGCGAATCGGCCCAGCAGGTGCAGCAGGACCCCGGCTTCGCCGACAACGCGGTCGTGAACCCGCTGAAGGAGAAGCGGGCCGCGACCCTCGAGCGCATCGCGATCGCCATCGACCGCGTCGGGGACCGCCCCGAAGGGCTCGAGGCCCTGGCCGCCTGCACCGTCGAGGCCGGCAACGAGGCTCCCGCGCAGGGCGAAGGCCAGGACGCCGGTGACGGACAGTCCGCCGAGGAGCAGGGCCAGGCCGGCCAGGAGCAGGGCGCCAACGGCGGGCAGGCGGGCAACGGCCCCGTCGCCGCCGACTTCGCGGACATCAAGAGCGTCCAGCCCAACGCGAACGACAAGGGCGGCGCGTCCGGCGGTTCCTTCGCCACCAGTTGCGGAGTGAACGAGAACGGCCTGTTCAACTCCGACAACATCATCGCCGCCCCGGGCGTCACCAACGGCGCCCATCACTTCCACGACTACGTCGGCAACCAGTCCAACAACGCCTTCGCCAGCGACCAGGACCTCGCCAAGGCCGAGACCAGCTGCGACGACCAGGGCGACAAGTCGTCCTACTACTGGCCCGTGGTGCGCCTGCAGAACGGTACCCAGGAGCAGGACGCCCAGAAGCCGGGCGGCGGCATCGAGGGCAACGCCGGCGAGATCGTCACGCCGAAGCAGGTCACGCTGACGTTCGTAGGCAACCCGCGCGAGAAGGTCACGGCCATGCCGCGGCTGCTGCGCATCATCACCGGCGACGCCAAGTCGTTCGTCAACGGCCCCGCCAACGCCAACGCCTCGTGGAGCTGCACCGGTTTCGAGGACCGGCAGCTGAAGGACAAGTACCCGCTGTGCCCGCAGGGCAGCGACGTCGTACGGACCTTCAAGTTCCAGAGCTGCTGGGACGGCCGCAACATCGACAGCGCCAACCACCGTACCCACGTGGCGTTCGCGGACGCCGCCGGGAACTGCCCGTCCGGCTTCCGCCCGATCCCGCAGCTGGTCCAGCGCATCGTCTACGACATCGACGCGCCGAGCCTGCAGGACGGCGGCAGTACGACACCGCTGTTCGCCGTCGACTCCTTCCCGGAGCAGCTGCACAAGCCGGTCACCGACCACGGCGACTTCATCAACATCTTCGACGAGGATCTGATGAAGGAGATGGTCGACTGCATCAACGACGGCCGTAAGTGCGGCGCCGGAGCGGACGGCGGGCAGGACCCGGCGCCGAGCGAGGAGCCCCAGGAGGAGCCGACCAAGACTCCCGAGGCCCCGCAGGAGGAGCCGACGAAGACCCCCGAGGCGCCTCAGGAAGAGCCGACGAAGACCGAGGAGGCCCCGCAGGAGGAGCCGACCAAGACGCCTGACGCCCCGCAGAACGGCGACGGCGGCGGCAAGCCCGGTGACAACGGCGACGACGGCGACGACGGCAAGGGCGGGGACGCGAAGCCCCCGGCGGACGAGCCGGACGCCGAGCCGGAGCCCGGCGACGCGTCCACCGCGCCCGGTGGCGCCCGGCCGGAGGTGAAGGCGACGGCCTCCGCCGACGGCGGCAACGCCGCCGGGCAGGGCGGCGGTTCGAAGAACGGCGACGACGAGGACGGCCTCGGCGACTCCCAGGCCGTGGGCCAGGCGACCAGTGCCGCACCGACCCCGTCGGCCCCGTCCCGGACCGAGCCCCAGGCGGTCGGCCAGGGCGGCCTGGCCGACACCGGAGCCCAGCTCTGGCCGGCCGCGGCGGGCGCCGTGCTGGTCATCGCCGGCTTCGTCGTCCTCCGCCGGGTGAGGCGCAGCCACATGTGAGGCGGCTGGACATCACGCCCCGGCGTGAGGCGGTGACGGCGGCGGGATCCCACCGGATCCCGCCGCCGTTCCGTGTCCGGCCAGGGGCGCCCACCGGCACCCTTCGACCGCCGCCGCAACACCCACCCTCTAGCGTGGCCCCATGAACCTCATCTGGAACGGCAACCACGGCGGAGGGGCGGCGTGACGCCGTGGGAGATGGCCGCCGTGCTCGCCGCCGGCACGGGCGCCGGGGCCGTCAACGCCGTCGTTGGCTCGGGAACGCTGATCACCTTTCCGGTGCTGCTCGCCACCGGCATGCCCCCGGTCACGGCCACGGTGTCCAACGGCCTGGGCCTGATCCCCGGTTCCATCACCGCGGTCCTCGGCTACCGCGAGGAACTGCGCGGCCAGCGCCGGCGCGTCCTGCTGCTCGGCATCGGCGCCGTACTGGGCGGCCTAGCGGGCGCCGTACTGCTGCTGACCCTGCCCGCCTCGGCGTTCGAACGGATCGTGCCGGTCCTGGTGGGCCTCGCCCTCGTGCTCGTGGCGTGCCAGCCCTGGATCGCGAAGAGAGTGCGCCGCCGCCGCGAGGCAGGACAGGGCCCCGTCCGCCGTGACGGCGGCCCCCTGCTGTTCACCGGGCTGACGCTGGCCAGCGTCTACGGCGGCTACTTCTCCGCCGCGCAGGGCATCATCTACATCTCACTGATGGGCATGCTGCTCGACGAGACGCTCCAGCGGCTCAACGCCGTCAAGAACGTGCTGGCCGCCGTGGTCAACACCGTCGCCGCCGTGGTGTTCCTGTTCTTCGCCCGCTTCGACTGGACAGCCGTCCTGCTCATCGCCGCCGGCTCGGCGCTCGGCGGCCTCATCGGAGCCAGAACGGGACGCCGCTTCAGCCCGGCCGTGCTGCGCACGCTGATCGTGTCGGTCGGCACCGTCGCCCTCGTCCACCTGGTGCTCCACTGACCCCCGGCGCCGTCAGGAAGCGGAGCGCGCCTCGGCCTTCGACCCCTCGGCGTCGATGTGCGGCACCACCCGGTCGAGCCACCGCGGCATCCACCAGGCATGCCGCCCGAGCAGCGTCATCACCGCCGGCACCATGAGCAGCCGTACGACGGTCGCGTCGATGAGCACGCTGACGGCCAGCCCCAGCCCGAGCATCTTGACCACGATGTTGTCGCTGAGGAGGAACGCCGCGAACACGCTCACCATGATCAGCGCGGCACAGGTGATGACCCGGGCCGTGATCTCCAGGGCGTGCGCGACCGACCCCTTGGCGTCCCCGGTGCGGATCCACGCCTCGTGGACACGCGACAGCAGGAAGATCTCGTAGTCCATGCTGAGACCGAAGACGATGGCGAACATCATCATCGGCACATAGCTCTCGATGGGCACCTTGCCGTGGACCCCGAGAGCGGGACCGCCCCAGCCCCACTGGAAGACGGCGACGACCACGCCGTAGGACGCGGCGATCGACAGCACGTTCAGGACGGCCGCCTTGACGGCGACGAGCAGCCCGCGGAACACGGCCAGGATGATCAGGAACGCCAGACCCACCACGACGGCGATGATCACGGGCAGCTGGGAGGCGACGATGTCACGGAAGTCGACCTGTGTCGCCGTCGTACCGGTGACGTACCCCTTGGCGTCCGTGCCCTGGACGACGTCCGGCAGTGTGTCGTCGACGAGACGGTTCGTCAGGTCCGTGGTCTTGGCGTTCTGCGGGGACACGGTCGAGTAGACCGTGCCGATCAGGACGTCGCCGTCCTGCGTGGGCGTCAGGGGGGTGACGGCGGCGGCGCCCTGCACCTTGTCGAGCGACTGCTGCGCCTTCGAGGCCAGGGCGGAGCGCTGCGACTGAGGCACGTTCGTCTGGTCGATGACGACGGTCAGCGGGCCGTTCGAGCCGGGCCCGAAGGCGTCGGACATCAGATCGTAGGCCCGTCGGTCGGTGAAGGAGGTCGGGTCGGCGCCGTCACCGATGTGCCCGAGCTGGATGGAGAACAACGGGATCGCGAGGACCACGACCACGGCCACACCCGCCGACAGGAACGACAGCGGTCTGCGCTCCACCCGCTGCGCGTACCGGTGCCAGGTGCCCTGCGGCGTGTCACCCGCGCCGGCTTCGGTCTCGGCGATGGGCTTGCGCACGTGGAAGCGGTCGATGTGCCGGCCGATGAGGCCGAGCAGCGCCGGCACCAGGGTGAGCGCGCCGACGACGGCCGAGACGACGGTGACGGCGGCGGCGACACCGAGCAGGGCGATGAAGGAGACCCCGGACGCGGACAGGCCCGCCAGCGCGATGATCACCGTGCAGCCGGAGACGAGCACGGCATGACCGCTGGTGCTCGCGGCCTGACCCGCGGCCCGCACCGGGTCCATGCCGTCGATGAGGTTCTGCCGGTGCCGCGTGAGCATGAACAGGGCGTAGTCGATGCCGACACCGAGGCCGATCATCGTGGCCAGGGTCGGTGAGACCGTCGCGAAGGTGAAGGCCGCCGCCAGCAGCCCGAGGATGGCGAGACCGCCGACGACGCTGATCAGCGCGCTCAGCAGCGGGACGACGGCGGCGATCACGCTTCCGAACCCGACCAGCAGCACGATGACCGCCACGCCGAAACCGATCAGCTCGCTCACCCGGTCGTCGGCGGACGGCCGGGCGAGCTCGCCGAGCGGTCCGCCGTACTCGACCTGCGCTCCGGCCGACCGCAACGGCTGCACGGCGGTGTCGACGCCGTTGAGGTAGTCGTCGCCGAGTGTCGAGGGCTGCACGTTGAAACGGACGGTGATGTAGGCCGTCTTCTTGTCGTCCGACAGCGGCCCCACGTTCTGCTGACCGCTCGGCGTGGCCGGGGCGGTCAGCGGGTTCTGGGCGGACAGCACGTGCGGGAGCTTCTCCAGATCGGCGACCGTGGTCGACATCTGGGAGCTCAGCGCCGTCAGGGGCTGCTGGTCGTCGTGCACCACGATCTGGCTGCTGTAGCCGCCGGCCTGGGGATCGTGCGCCTTCAGCACGTCCAGGCCCTTCTGGGCCTGCGCCTGGGGCAGGCTGAAGTTGTCGGAGTACTCCCCACCGAACTCACGGCTCATGACCTGCAGCGCCACCAGCGCCACCAGCCAGGCGATGATGACGACGACGAAGTGGCGTGCGCACCATTCGCCCAGCCGCCGCAGCACACCCCCGCGCACGGCTTTCGTGTCCCCTTCACCGGTGCGGCTGTGCGGCATGGACGTCGTCTCCTGAGTCGGCCGGGAGGTCAATGCCGTCCATTAGATGCGCGCGGGTTCATTCCGGCCTTTCAGGCACGCGGACGCCGCGGTACTCCGGCCGCCCGTTCCCCCGAAAGGCCCGCTCCCGTGAACGGCGCTCGCCTGCCGCGCGCCTCAGCACCCCCGACCCGAGTGCCACCCCGAGCCCCACCAGTGCGCTGCCCGCCGCCTGTGGGAGTCCGTAGGAGCCCGTGCCGGCGAGCGGTGCGGTGCAGGCCGCCGCCACCGGGATGAGGCCGGAGAACAGGGTGGCGCGTTCCGCGCCGATCCGCTGCATGCCCATGTACCAGCACACGAAGCCCACGACGGTGACCACCACCGCCTGCCACAGCAGCGCGGCCGTCTCGACGCCGTCGGGCCGCCGCAGCCACCCGCCCCCGTCGGCCAGCAGCCCGATCACCGCCGACTCCAGCGCGGCGACGGCGCAGACCGAGAAGGCGATGCCCGTGCTGTCCGTGCGCCCCCAGCCCTGCACCGTGAAGGCGCCGACGGCCACTAGCAACGCCCCGTACAGCACCGGTCGTTGCGGCCCTCGCCCGTCCAGGAGGGGGACGAGTACGGCGACGACCACCGGCGCACACCCCACGAACACGCCGGGCACGGCCGGTTCCGCCGTGCGCTCGGCGGCCAGGACGGCCAGGTTGAAACCGACCATGCCGACCGCGGCGAGGAGGGCGAGACGGCCCCACTGGCGGGGTGTCAGGGCCCGCAGCCGGTCGGCGGCGCCCTTCCCGGCGGCGGGGAGCAGTAACAGACAGGCCAGTCCGTACCGCAGGAACTGGCCGCCGGCGTACGGGTAGTCGCCCAGGACGCTGTTGGCGGTGAAGGACCCTCCGACGAGGACGCAGGCGAGCGCGGCGAGCAGGGCTCCGCGTGTGGTGGTGGCGTTCATGGGGGCGACGCTAGGGAGCCGGGCGGCCCGGGAAGGAGTCCACTTCCGTGCCTGCTTGGTGGACCACTTCCCGGACCGGGGCGTCAGCCGATGTGGTAGCTGTCGCCGTACACCTTCCAGTCCAGCGGCGGGTTCAGATCGAGGTTGCGCCGGTTCAGGAAGACGCGCTGGGCCGTGTCGACCCGGCTCGTGTCGCTGTGTGCCTCCTCCTGCTTCATGGCCCACACCCGTGCGTCCAGGAACGCGTGGAGGTACGTCACCTCGTCACCGCCCTGCGCCGGCGGCTTCGCCGTCCGCAGGGCCCGCTTGCGGATGTTGCGGAAGCTCGTGGGGTCACCGCCGTCGCCGTGCATGACGATCGCGTCGTAGTACGCGAACTGGCCCAGCACCCGCAGCCCGTCCGCCTTGCCCTGCCGGACCGCCGGGTCGAAGTACACCCGGTCGCGCTCGTCGTCCTGGACCCGGCGGAACTCGGCGTCCCGCGCCGCCCGGCGCCAGTCGCCGGGGAAGCCGGGGTCGAGCCCGTCGTGCGAGTCGGAGCCGTCGACCTCGCGCAGGGCCGGCAGGTACTTCTGGAGGACGTTGCCGGGCTTGCGGGCGGCGTAGAGCTCGACGAGGTCCAGCATGTCGCCGGTGCCGGAGCAGAACCCGATGATGCCCGCCGTGTAGCCGCGGCCGTCGCCGATGTCCTCGATGTACTGGTACTGCGCCTTCCAGTCGAGCGAGGAGTTCTCCGCGCTCGACACGAGCTGCATGGCGATCTCCTTCTTCGCCGGGTCGTCGAGCCCGGTCGCCCGCGCGGACGCCGTGGCGTGCGACGGCTGGAGCAGCGGGGTGGTCACGAGAGCCGCGCCGAACAGCGCCAGCACGGTGCGGCGGGTGGCCGGGGCCGAGGGGTGTCTCACGGTGCCTCCAAGCGGAGTGGGGGGTTGGAAGAGCGGGCCGTGCAGAACTGATAGGAAGGTTTCCTATCACTGTGAAGGCGCAAGGGAAACAACCGAGTTGAAAGTTCGTAGGGTCGAACAAGCCGGTTCGCCCGACGAAAATCGGGGTGATCCCCGGCGGGTGATCGCCTAGGGTCGGCGCAGCCGGCGGCATCGGCCCGTCGGGGGACCACCGTGCCGTGGAGGTGCAGCGTGCGCTATCGCGAACTGGGACGCAGCGGACTGTCGGTGTCGGAGATCGGCTACGGCGCCTGGGGCATCGGCGAGTCCGCCTGGGTCGGCGCCAGCGAGAGCGAGTCCGTCCGCGCCCTGCACCGGGCCCTGGACCTCGGCGTGAACCTCATCGACACCGCCCGCGGCTACGGGGAGAGCGAACGCATCGTCGGCCGGGTGGTGCGGGAACGGGCCGGTGACGAGATCCTCGTGGCCACCAAGGTGCCGCCGCTGAACCGGCAGTGGCCCGCCCCGGACGGGGTGGACCCCGCGCAGGCGTTCCCCGGTGAGCACATCCGCGCCAGCCTGGAGACCAGCCTGCGCGCGAGCGGGCTCGACCACTTCGACGTGGTGCAGTTCCATGTGTGGAACGACGAATGGGTCGGCCGCGGCGAGTGGCTGGAGACGGTCGAGGAACTGAAGCGCGAGGGCAAGATCCGCCTCTTCGGCGTGTCGGTCAACGACCACGAGCCCGCCAACGCCGTCCGTCTGGTGCGCAGCGGCACGGTCGACACCGTCCAGGTCATCTACAACATCTTCGACCAGGCCCCGGCCGAGAACCTGTTCCCCGCCTGCACGGAACACGGCGTCGGCGTCATCGTGCGCGTCGCCCTGGACGAGGGCGGACTGACCGGACGGATCACGGCCGGCTCGGCCTTCCCCGAGGGCGACTTCCGCAACCGCTACTTCCGCGACGACCGGCCCGCCCAGGTCGAACGGCGTGTCACGGCGATCTGCGCCGACCTCGGCATCGGCGCGGACGACATGGCCGAGACGGCGCTGCGCTTCGTCCTGAGCCACCCCGCCGTCTCCACCGTCATCCCCGGGATGCGCAGCGTCCGCAACGTCGAGCGCAACACCGCCCTGAGCGACGGCCGGCCGCTCACGGACGAGCAGCTCGCCACCCTCGCCGGGCACCGCTGGCAGCGCAACTTCTACGGCTGAGCCACCCGACGGGAACCAAGCGCCCCTGTCACACGTCAACTCATTGCCCACCAAGGGCCGAACGGTCGGACCGACCAGCCGGAGAGGGGAATCGCCGTGGACGAGGCGACGTCGCAGCAGGGGAGCGAGGCGGAGGGCGCCGCCCGCCGGGCCCGCTTCGGGACACTTCCGGAGCCGGTGCGCGTGGAGGACATGGTCGAGGAGCGGGCGGCCAGTGTGCCCGACCCGGCGCGCACCGCCTACAACCAGGACGAATGGCTCGTGCGCTACTGCCTGTGAGGGGCCTCGCCGGAGGTCTGTTCCTCCGTGTCCAGGTCGCGCAGCCACCGCACGACGTCGTCGGCGTCCTGGGCGCGGGCGATGTCGAGCGGTGTCATGCCGTCGTAGCCGCGCCAGTGGCGGTCGGCGCCGTGGTCGTGGAGGTACTGCGCGGTGGGCAGGTGCCCGCCGTGGCAGGCGCCCCAGAAGGCGCTGGTGATCTCCTGCGGTGACGGCGGCTCGTCCGCCTCGACGAAAGCCCGGACCCGGTCGAGCAGGCCGAGCGTGGCGGCGTCCTGGAGAGTGACGCGGGCGCCGTGCTCGATGAGCCGGTGCGCGGCGCGCCACTGGCCGAATCCCCGGGCGTCGGCGAGCGGGCTGCCACCGCCGATCACCGCCCCGGGCGCGTCGATGTCGGCCCCGGCCGCGATGAGCGCGTCCAGCACGGGTACGTCGTTGTTGCTGGCGGCCCAGTGCAGCGGCGTCTCCGCGTGCGCACCGTCGAAGCGGGCCCGCGGGTCGGCCCCGGCGGCAACCAGAGCCGCGACGACCTCCGCACCCCTCGGGAAGTGACCGGGCCAGTCGGCCGCGATGTGCAGCAGCGTGCGCGTGCCCTTGCCGTCCTCGCCCTGCTCGGTGACGCGCGCGGTGGCCAGACCGGGATGGTCGGCGAGCAGCCGCCCCAGCCCGGGCAGGTCCCCGGTCCGGATCGCCTCCGTGACGGTGACGGCCAGCGGGTCCTGCGATCTCAGCGTCAGCAAGGCGGCCTCCCGATGCCCTCCAGGGCTCCCGATTCTGCCAGCCGGTGCCCGCGTGCACGGCCGTCCGCACGAAACGGCCGCACCGCCGCCCCTGGGCAGTCCGGTGCCCACGCCCCGGGCCTGCACATTCAGCAACAAACCGGGCACCCGTAGGGGGACATGCCCGTACGCTCCGCCAGGCGTAGCGTCCGGGTAGGAGCGGGAGGACACCATGCCCGGCAGCACGGCATACCCCCACGGCGCCGGATCGCTGGACGACGCCCTGGGGGTGGCGCTGGCCGGCACCGTGCGCGCTACCGGCGCCTCCATCGGCGGCCTCTACCTCCTCGAGGAGGCGGAGCCGGTGCTGCGCCTGGTGGCCCTGTGCGGTCTGCCGCTGGCCTTCTCCGCTCCCTGGCAGCGGCTGCCCCTCACCGCGCCGGTCCCGGTCGCCGACGCGATCCACGACGACACCCTGGTCAGCGTCGCCGGCCAGGAGGAGATGGCCCGCCGCTACCCCCGCGCCGCCGCCGTCCTGCCCTACCCCTTCGCCCTGGCCGCCGTCCCGCTGACCGGCGTACGGCGCTCCTGGGGCGGCCTCGTGCTGATGTGGCCCGCCGGCCGGCCGCGCCGGATCTCGCCCCGCGAACGCGGCCACATCACCTCCAGCGCCCACCGCATGGCCCGCCTCCTGGACGACGCCCCCCGGCCACCGGCCCTGCCCGACCAGCCGCGCGCCGTGCCCGTGGACGCCACCCGCCACCCCGCACAGACCGGTCTGGCCGCCGCCGACTACCTCGAACGCCTCCCCGAGGGCGCCGCGGCCCTCGACCTGGAAGGCCGCATCACCTTCGTCACCGCCACCGCGGCCCGCCTGCTCGGCCGCGACGCCGACCGGCTCCTCGGCACCCGGCCCTGGCAGTCCCTGCCCTGGCTCGACGACCCCGTCTACGAGGACCACTACCGCACGGCCCTCGTCAGCCGCGCCCCCGTCTCCTTCACCGCGCTCCGCCCGCCCGACCAGCCGCTGACCTTCCAGCTCTACCCCGACACCAGCGGCATCAGCGTCCGCGTCCTGCCGAGCGCGGAGCGGACCGAGGCCCCGCCGCAGCCCGCCGGTGCACGGCCGCCCGTCGTCGCACCCACGGGGCGCCTCTACCAGCTCGTACACCTGGCCGCCGCGCTCACCGAGTCCGTGACCGTGCGCGACCTCGTCGCACTGATCGCCCACCAGATCCTGCCCGCCTTCGGCGCCCAGGGCCTCGTGCTGTCCGGAGTCGACGCCGGACGGCTGAAGATCACCGGCTACCACGGCTACCCGGCCGACGTCATGGAGCGGCTCGACGCCCTGTCCCTGGACACCGACCTCACCCCCGCAGGCCAGGTCCTCGCCAGCGGCACCCCCGCCTTCTTCGGCCACCCCGCCGAACTCGCCGCCAGCTACCCGGACGCACCCCAGATCAGCGGCAAGCAGGCCTGGGCGTTCCTCCCTCTGATCATCTCCGGCCGCCCGGTCGGCTGCTGCATCCTGTCCTACGTCCGGCCGCACACCTTCACCGCCGACGAACGCGCCGTGCTCACCTCACTGTCCGGCCTGATCGCCCAGGCACTCGACCGCGCCCGGCTCTACGACACCAAACACCGGCTGGTGCACGAACTGCAGCGCGCCCTGCTGCCCCGCGCCCTGCCGCGGCTGCCCGGTCTCGACGTCGCCGCCCGCTATCTGCCCGCCGGTCACGGCACCGAGGTCGGCGGGGACTTCTTCGACGTCCTGCGTCTCGACGACACGACCGCGGCCGCCGTCATCGGCGACGTGGAAGGCCACAGCGTCGCCGCCGCCGCCCTCATGGGGCAGGTCCGCACCGCCATCCACGCCCACGCCACCGCCGGCGCCGCCCCCGGCCAGGTCCTCGCCCGCACCAACCGGCTCCTGTCCGACCTCGACACCGAACTGCTCGTCTCCTGCCTCTACGCCCACCTCGACCTGGGCCGGGGGCAGGCGTCCTTCGCCAGCGCGGGACACGTACCGCCGCTGCTGCGCCACGCCGGGCGCCCCGCCGCCGTCCTGGACGTCGAACCCGGCCCCCTGCTGGGCATCGACACCGGCGACGACTACCCGGTCACCACCGTGCCCCTGCTTCCCGGCACGACCCTCGCCCTCTACACCGACGGCCTCGTCGAACTCCCCGGCAGTGATGTCACCCGCACCACGGCCGATCTCGCCGGGCACCTGGACACCGCCGACGGATACGACCTGGAACGGCTCATCGACCGGCTCGTCCGCCACACCACACCCACCGGACGGCACACCGACGACATCGCGGTGCTCCTCCTGCGCGCCTCCCGCCTGCGCGGCGAACCGGCGTGAGGCGAAGCGGCGTGCGGCCGAAGCAGCGTGAGGCCGAAGCGGGCCCTCAGACCTGTTCGGGCTGGTCGGGCTGGTCGGCGCGGACCCGCTGGGCCACGTCGCGCAGCTTGAGGTTGTGGTCCTGGGAGACGCGCCGCAGCACGCCGAACGCCTCGTCCTCGCTCATCCCATGGCGTTCCATCAGGATCCCCATGGCCTCACCGATGGCGTGCCGGGTGTCCAGGGCGCTTTCGAGCTGGTCGACGGTACGGGCGGTCGCCAGCGCGACGGCCGCGTGCGAGGCCAGCAGCCACCCCGCGGCCTCGATGTCCTCGCCGAACGCCCCCGGGGTCCGCGAGTAGAGGTTCAGCGCGCCGAAGTCCTCCTCGTCGGTGTAGAGCAGAACGCCGGTCATGCTGCCGATGCCGAGCTCGCGGGCCGCCCGGCTGTACCGCGGCCAGGACGGCTGCGACCGGGTCATGTCGGCGATCCGGAACAACCGCTCCCCGTCCACGCGACGGGCGGCGTCGAAGCACGGCCCCTCGCCGAACTCGCCCTGCAGCCGGTCCGACTCGACGACGATGTCACCGCACACGGAAAGGGTCACGGCCCGGCCCTTCGAGACCGTCAGGATCCCGGCGGCGTCGCAGCCCTCGATCACCTTCACCGCCGACGACGAGATCGCGTCCAGCGTCGCCTGCACCGAATCCTGCGCGACCAGGTCCCGGGCGAGCTGCGCCATCTGCTCGGCGTACCGCCGCCACTCCACCGCCACCACCGCCTCGTTCGCCGGTCCCGCCCACCGTACTCCGCGCCGTTTCGTACGTCCCTTCGCCGACTCGCCCGGGCGTCCGGGCAGCGTGCCCGGTGCCGAGCGCCGCCATCAGCGGTACGCCGTCAGCAGCAGCGCCACGTCGTCCGGCCGCTCCCGGGCCTGGAGGGCCGTCCCCACCAGCCGGTCGGCGAGATGCTCCACCGAGTCCGCCGGAGTCTCGGACAGCGTGCGCCGGACCGCCTCGATGCCCGTCTCGATGTCACTGCCCGGCCGTTCCACCAACCCGTCGGTGTACAGGGCGAGAACGCTGCCGGGGGCCAGGGTGAGCTCCGTGACGGGGTACACCGAGTCGGGCTGCACGCCCAGCATGACGCCGCCCGCGAGGTCGAGCGTCTCGGCCCGTCCGTCGGGGTGGCGCAGCAGCGGCGGGGGATGGCCGGCCCGCACCGCGAGGGCCCGTCCGGTGGCCGGGTCGAGCTCGATGTAGCAGCAGGTGGCGAAGACGTCCGACTCCAGCTCGGCCAGCAGCCGGTTGGTGTGCGTGATGACCTCCTGCGGTGGCCGCTCGCTCGCGGCGAAGGCGTGCACCGCGCTGCGCAACTGCCCCATCACGGCGGCGGCGCCGACACTGTGCCCCTCGACGTCCCCGATGACCAGGGCCACGCCCCTGCCGGTGGTGATCACGTCGTACCAGTCGCCGCCGATCGCCATGCCCTGTGTACCGGGCAGATAGCGGCCGGTCGTGCGCAGGCCCTCGACGGCGGGCAGCCGGTGCGGCAGCAGCCCCTCCTGGAGGCCGCGGGCGACGGCGGACTCCGCGTCGTAGAGCCGGGCCCGCTCCAGGGCCTGGGCGACCAGGCCGCTCAGCGCGGTGAGGGCGGACCGCTCGTCGGGGGTGAACCGGTGCGGGGCGTCCCAGCCGAGGATGCAGGAGCCGACGGGGTGGCCGGAGGCGATCAGCGGCAGGAACGCCCAGGCCTGCATGCGGTCCAGGGTGATGCCCGGATAGGCGGCGGAGAGGTCCTCGGGAGACTCGAAGAACAGGGGGAGCCGGGTGGTCAGCGCGTGGACGCCGGGCAGCTGCGTGTCGAGGGTGACGCCCTCGAACGGGGCGAGGAAGTCCTCCGGGTAGCCCGACTCCCACAGCAGGTACATCCGGCCGTCGCGGACGGTGTACAGGGCGAGTTCCCGGGCGCCGAAGGCGGGCAGCAACTGCTCGGACACGGCCCGGCAGACGTCCCGCACGGTGACCGCCTCGGTGAGCACGCTCGCCATCTGCACCACGTGGTACAGCGCTCCGGCCCGCGCCGCGGCCACCGGCCCGGGCGGTGGCGCGCCGGCCGTGAGGGCGGGACCGGTGGCGGTACCGGTCTGCGGCTCCTGCTCGGCGCCGGTGGGCGGCGGGCCGGTCGGGAAGACCCGGCCGGTCAGCCCGTGCACGTCCGGGTACAGCACGAAGCTCAGCCAGTTCCCGTCGGGACGCCGCACGAGGAAGGACACCTGCTCCTGCGAGAGCATCGCCGCCCGGTAGCGGTCCTCGTAGGCGGGATCCCGGAGCCAGGTGACCACCTCCCAGGGGTAGCGGCCGAAGAGGTCTTCGCGGCCGGAGCCCAGCAGCTCCTCGCAGCGGCGGTTGGCGAACGTCAGGCGGCCGTCCTGGTCCAGCGAGAAGAGCCCGTCGGGCAGCCGCTCGGCCGCTTCGGCCGCGGTGATCCCGCCGCCCGCGTCGACGAGGGCGCCCACCAGGATCCGCGCGGAGCCGGTGCCGCCGTGCACGAGGTGGCCCCACAGCTCGACCGGCCGGTACCCGGTCTGCCCCTCGCCCCGGGACTCGTCCCGCACCCGGAAGTGGCGCGACCTGACCCGGCCGTCGGCCAGGGCGTCGTACCGGCTCTCGCGCAGTTCGTGCAGGTCGTCGGGGTGGACCCGGGCCTCCACGTCCTCGATGCCACCGCCGTAGTCCGCCCGGTCGATCCCCAGCAGTTCGAGGGCCTCGTCGTCGGCGGTGCAGCGGTCGCTGTCCAGGTCCCAGTCGATCAGCCCGACCCGGACCGGGCGGGCGGCGGAGGTGGGCAGCCGGACGCTGATCGGCTCGTCGTCGTACTCGATGGGACAGGGGGCGGCATCCGGGCCCGGCCGGCTCGCGGCGAGGTGGTCGAGGCGCTCCTCCATCGCCCGTTCCGCGGGGCGCAGCGCGAGAGTGACCGCCTCCGCCTCCATCGGTGGCCGGGTCGCCGAGCGCAGGACGACCAGGACACCCACGGCCTCGCCGCCGGCCCGGATGGGCTGGTAGGCGGAGCCGAAGGAGTAGGGCAGGCCGGCGGTGAAGTGCGGGAAGCGCACCATGGTGGCCCGCTCGTCCGGGAGCCACAGCGTCTCGTCGCGCCGGTAGGCCTCCGCCATCGGCAGGGCACCGCCCACCGGCACCCGCCACCAGCTCTTGAGCAGCGAGCGGGGCACGCCGGCGACCATCGCGAGCACGAGCGAGCGCCGGTCGCGTGAGCGCAGATAGACCAGACCGCCGTAGCCGTCGAGGTCCCGTACGGCCTCCACCAGCGGGTCCGTGAGGGCGTCCTCGATCCGTCTCGTGTCCCCGCCGGGGACCCGGCCGTCAGCCCCGTCCCGGCTCCGGCCGGCGGCCGACTGCGGCCCGTCCGGTACGGCGGCTGCCTCATCCATGTCGCGTCCTCCCGGTACGGACGCACCGGACATCAATCGCTCCCCACCAGGATGTGCCATGGTCGTCCGTCCGTCGCGGCAAGCGCAACCTTTCGGTCCGCCCGGCCGTCTCACCCGATACCAGCGGAATGCAAGCCTCGGGGGCGGTAATGGGACGAATCAGAACAGCATGCGTGACTCTCGCACTGGTGGGCGCCACGGTGGGCGTGGCGGCCGTCCCGGCCGGCGCGCAGTCCACCTCCCGCGCCACGGCGTGTCCGACCGGCTGGGGAAGCCTCGCCAAGACCGACGCCGGCGCCACGGTCGCACCGCTGACGAACGTCAGGACCGGCCGGCACACCTGCTTCGACCGGATGGTCGTCGACGTGCCCGGCGCGGGCAGCGGCGTCGGCTACCGGGTCCAGTACGTCGACCGGCTCCACCAGGACGGCTCGGGCCGCCGGATACCGGTGGCCGGCGGCGCCGTCATCGAGGTCCGGGTGTCCGCGCCCGCGTACGACCCCGAGACCGGCGCGGCCACGTACCCCGGCCGGGTGGCGCGCCCCCTGCCGGGCGTGAACCTCACGGGGTACCGCACCTTCCGGGACACCCGGTTCGCCGGCAGCTTCGAGGGCGACACCCAGATCGGGCTGGGCGTCCGGGCCCGCCTGCCCTTCCGGGTGCAGCAGCTCGACGACCGAGTCATCGTGGACGTCGCCCACAGCTGGACGGCCACGGGCTGACGCGCGGCACCCGGCTGTACAGGCCGGGCGCCGGGGCCTGGGGCGGGCGCCAGGGTCGCGGTCTATGGGGCGGACGCCCGGCGTGCGCGCTCCATGGGCCGGATGCCGGGGTCACGGACCGTCGGTCGGGTGCCTGGTGCACGGTCCGAGTGCCGGGGCGGTGGTGCGCGGCCGCGCGCGTGGGCCAGGGGGCGGGTGCCCGCCACCACGGTGCAGGGGCATCCGGCTCCCCCGGGCCAGGAGCCAGGGTCGCGGTCTACGGGGCGGACGCTTGGGGCGCGGTCCATGGGCCGAGTGCCAGAGCGTCGGCCCGTGGACCGGGTGCCAGAGCCTCGGCCCGTGGACCGGGTGCCGGAGCAGCCGTCCGTCGCCAGAGCGCCGGGTCCACGGGCGGGGTGCCCGGGCCACGGCCCGCCGGCCGGGCGGCTACAGCGCGGCCGGGGCACGGGCCACGCCGGTTGCCCGGCCCGGCGGTCCGCCTCAGCCGCCGCGGAACCGGCCCAGTTCCTCCAGCGTCCGTGCCGCCGCACCGGCCAGCCGAGGCCGGTTGCGTACGAAGCGGCGGGCGGCCCGGGCGGGCTCCCGGCCCAGCCAGTGGGCTGCCCCGCCCGGTACCGGCCGCACCACCGCTCCCTCGTACACCCGCAGGTCGCGGGTCTTGAGCGACTCCTTGTAGCGGGCTGGACCGCTCCCCAGGTCGACGGTCTCGACGCCGTCGGCCGCCGCGGCCTCCAGCATCCTCAACTGCAGCACGAGACCGGGGGAGTACTTGGCGAACGCGCGGTCGTACGCCGGGAACCACCAGGACAGCACGGTGCGCGAGCGCAGCCCGAAGTGCGCGGCGACAGGCCGGTCCGCGGCGTACAGCACGGACAGCACCCCGCGGCACTCCGGCTCCTCGCTCTCCCCGAGCAGCCCCACCAGCCGGGTGATCCACTCCTGCGCGAACCGGTCCCGCCGGCCGGTGCGCCGGTACTGCGCCGATTTCCACTCCATCAGCGCCCGCAGCGCGGCGGGGTCCCGGGCGTCGTACACGAACCGCACCGGGCCGACCTGCCGGACCAGCTTGCGCTCCTTGGCCAGAGTCTGTCTGAGGAAGCCCGGTGACCGCGCCCGCAGCCGTCGCGTGTACGCCTCGAAGCCCTCGCCGATGTCGACGACCGGAGAGGCGAGCTCTTCGACCGCGTGCGGCACGAACACCTCCTGACCGGCTTCCAGATTGTCGAACTCCCAAGCCGACAGCCCGCAGACCCGTAACAGCCGGCGCGCGTCCAGCCGGATCCCCGGACGCAGCACCGCCCCCTGACTGTCGGACACCCCCAGGCCGACAGCCCGGCCCCGGCCCCACACCCCCACCTCGTACGGGAAGAACCCCACGGGGGAACCGTCGTCCAGCAGCACCGCCACCCTGACTCCCGGCCTGACCCGTCCCACCGCCACGGTGAACGCCGGATCGAGAAAGGGATTCGCCGGGGCGCCGGACTCCGTACGGATCTCCCGCCACATCTTCTGCTCGTTCGGACCGAGTTCGTCCGGCCTCAGAACGAGAACGCGCTGTCCAGGCAACTCTGCCTCCTGTGTCATCGGCATGGGGACACACGAAGGCCTGCACATCACCGCGATTCGGCACCAGGGCAGTACTCAGGCCGCACGGCGCAGGCCCTTGTCGGTACTGCCGTCCCTCAGCAGCGGAACGTCTGCAACCGGGCAGCGCTCGGGGCGGATCCGACCGCCCCCGGACACGGTCCCGCTCCCGCCGCACGGAGGTCCGGGCCATCCCGGTCCGGCACGGAAGCGCCGGTCACCGCAGGGCTCACCCCGGCCGCCCCCACGGCAGCCCGCGGTGTCCGGGCCGCGGGCTGCCGCCCGGACGGCTCCTTTTCACACGGACACGGCTCCTCGGCCTCTCTGGCCCCCTCGGCCCCGGCACTCCACGCCGCGTCCGACTCCACCGCGGCCACGACTGCCGCGCGCCCCTCGCCCGCGAGCCCCGGGACGACGAGTTGCAGCAACAGCAGGCAGGCCACCAGACCCACCACCGCTGCCCAACGTCGCCGCACCATCAGACCCCTGACCTGCGTTCCGGCGGGGGAACACGGAGTGGACTCGACCCCAGGGCCGACGCCGGACCTGCCCCCCGACACGGCCGGCTGCGCCTTCCAGTAGGCCGAGCCCGACTCCACCCCGTCAAGCCCTGGTGTGACGATTCGTCCCCTCGGCCGGTTGCCACCGGAAACCCAACGGAAAGCGCTGCCCTCCCCGAGGGGGTGTTCGGTCGCGGTGCTCAGTCGCTCGCGCTCAGCACCTCACCCGGCTTCGGCGCCCGTACGTTCAGTGGCTCGTCGAAGCCGCTGAACGACGTCGTGGTCTGCTGTGCGGCGCTCTTGTAGACCGTCTTCAGCAGATACGGCTCGCCCTCCCGGGCCACGTAGAAGGTGTACGTCCCTTCCTTGTCCGCCTTGTCGGTGACGATCAGTTCGATGGCCTCGGTGTCTCCGACGCGCGCGGATCCGCCCTTCTTCGCCGTGCCGAACGAGTCGAAGGGCCGTTCGCAGGAGGTGAGTCCGTTGCCCCCGGCGGGGGCCTGCTTCACGGGTGTCTTCACCCAGAGCCTCTGCTCGCCGGTGGCGCCCGGCTTGTTCTTCCACTTCTGGAGGTAGGCCCGGTCCGGACGGACGTAGTCGGTCTCGTCCAGGCGGATCTGCTCCAGCGTGCCGCCCTTGGACCAGGTCGTCCTCGACCGGCACCGGCTGTCCAGGTCGGTCACGAGGTGGCTGGTGACCGTGCCGCTGCTCGTGGTGCGGTTGGTGATGTCGACGGTGACGGAATCCAGCTTCCGCATCCTGGCGTTGGCCTCGTCGAGGATGTCGCCGGCGGATCTCTCCTCCTCGCCGCCGCCGGACCCGCAGCCGGCCAGGGCCGCGCTCGCCAGCAGGCACAGCGCGGTCGTCGTCACGGTAGCCATGGCCCGCACGGAGCCCCCCTGTTGATCGTGTCCGCCGATGATCAGCAGGGGAGCTTACCCGCCGGCTTCCGTGCTAGGTCTCGTGGACCAGCTCGATCGCCCTGCCGAGGGTGTCGAGCCGGTCGTCGAGGGTCTCCCCGGCCGGGTAGAGGCGGACCGTGTCCACCCCGGCGTCGCGCCAGACGCGCAGCCGCCGCCGGACCATCTCCTCCGTGCCGATGAGCGTCGTCGCCAGCACTATCTCGTCGGTGACGAGACCTGCCGCACCGTCCCGGTCACCCGCCTGCCAGCGCTCGCGGACCTCCGCCGCGACCTCGGCCCAGCCCTGCCGGCTGTAGGCCCGGTTGTAGAAGTTGGTCGACGCGGAACCCATGCCGCCCAGGCTGAAGGCCAGTTCCTTCTTCCGCCCGGCGACCATGGCGGCCAGCGCCTCCTCGTCCCGGGCGAACGCGACCTCGGCGCCCTGGCAGACGTCGAACCCGGCACGCTCCCGGCCGGCGGCGGCCAGACCCTCGTCCAGGGGAGCGAAGTAGGCCTCCGCCGCGCCCTCGGGGACGAAGCTCGTGCCGAGCCAGCCGTCCGCGACCTGGCCGGTCAGCCGGAGCATGGCGGGGGACAGCGCGGCCAGATAGACGGGGACGGGGTGCTCGGCGCGCATGGAAAGCCGCATCGGCACCGCCTCCGCGCCGGGCAGCGGAATGCCGAACTCCGAGCCGCTGTAGGAGACTTTGCCGCCTCCGACCACCTGCCGCACGATCTCCACCGTCTCCCGCATCCGCGCCAGCGGACGGGCGAACGGCACCCCGTGCAGGCCCTCCATCACCTGCGGCCCGGACGGGCCGAGCCCCAGCAGGAACCGGCCGCCGGACAGGTTGGACAGGGTGATCGCCGTCTGCGCGAGGGCGACCGGCGTGCGCGTGCCGACCTGCATGACCCCCGAGCCGAGCAGCATCCGCTCCGTACGGGCGGCGTAGAAGCCCAGGGCGGACGGAGCGTCCGAACCCCAGGCCTCGGCCACCCAGCAGATGTCGAGCCCCAGCTTCTCGGCCTCCGTCACGAAGTCGGCCTGCCGGGACCAGGAGCCGAGGGCCGCCGCCTCGACGGTCGTCGCCGCGCGCATCATGCCTCCGCCCGCTGCCTGATGTGCTCCAGCGTCGCGGTCATGCCCCGCTCGAACTCCCGCAGCCTCACGAACACGATCTTCTGCTCCTTCTCCGGCATGGCGTCGATCGCGAACGACAGACCCGAACGGCCGGGCCCCATCCGCATCCACTGCGACAACACGGTCCCGCTGTCCTTCGGCTCGAGCCGGAACCGCCACACGGCACTGGGTTCGGCCGGGTCCCCCACCGCCCAGGCGAACTCCCGCTCCGGCTCGCACGCCACGACCGTCGACGTCGTCTCCCACTCCCCGAGCTGCTCGTGCCTGCTCCGGCCGGTGAACCGGGCCCCCACGGCCGGCCCGGACGCACCCTCGGCCCATCGCGCCGAGTGCAGCTCCTCGCTCATCTCCGGCATCCGCGTCACATCCGACACCAGCTCCCACACCCTCCCCGGCGGGGCGGCGACCCACGTCGTCACCTCGACCGTCGGTTGGTCCGCGTACCGCGCGCCCGTCCACTCCATCGCGTGCCGGCCTCCTCGTCGACAGGAACTGTGGCCACAGAGTTGCGTAATGAGACTCACCAGGTCAAGAGGGATTACGGTCCGCTGAGGTGAGGAGGCGTGCGGATGTCCCCCGGTGCGCGGAACCGCGCCGGCCGAGCCGCGTACGCTACCGATGGGTCCGCCCCCGAGGGACCGTCACGTCTGACGAGTCCGGCGGCGGGGGAGCCATCGAGGATGGTGGTGGCAGTGCCGACGCGTCGGCGGGCACCATGGTCACGGCGGGGCACGGTCCGCGGGAGCCCGCCCGCGCCGGCCTTCGAGCGGAGGACGAGATGGGATCGGCGATGGACGAGCGGTTTCACCGCCGGCAGAGGTGGGCCGCCCGGGGCGCCCTGGCCGCGGCCGCACTGGCGGCGCTGCTGCCGCTCGTCTCCGGCGGACTGCGAGGACTGCTCCTGCTCGTGGCGGGCCTCGCGGGACTCGCCCTGACCGCGGCCGCGCTCTGGTGGGTGCTGTCCCGGCGGGGAGCGGTTCGCATCGTGTCGGCCGCGCTGGCCGTCGTCGCGCCCGTCGGCCTCATCACCCTCTTCGCCACCGCGAATCTGCTCTGGGTGGTCTTCGTCTCCCTGCTCCTGTGGTGCGCGGCGGTCTGGAGCGGCCGCTACGCCCTGCGCAGCACGGGCCTGCGGACCGTACGGGTCAAGGAGTACCGCACACCGCCGCCGCTGCGTCCCTTCCTGCTGCTCAACCCCCGCTCCGGCGGCGGCAAGGTCGAGAAGTTCAACCTGCGGGAGAAGGCCGAGGCACTGGGCGCGCAGGTCGTCCTGCTCGACCCGGACCAGCAGCACGACGTCACCGCCCTGGCCAAGGCCGCCGTGGCCGAGGGAGCCGACCTCCTGGGCGTCGCGGGCGGCGACGGCACCCAGGCCCTGGTCGCCGCCGTCGCCGCGGAGCACGGCCTGCCGTTCCTCGTCATCGCCGCCGGTACCCGCAACCACTTCGCCATGGACCTGGGCCTGGACCGGGACGACCCCGCCACCTGCCTCGACGCCCTCACCGACGGCGTCGAACTCCGCGTCGACCTCGGGTTCGCCGACGACCACCCGTTCGTCAACAACGCCTCGTTCGGCGTGTACGGGGCCGTCGTCCAGAGCCCCGGCTACCGCGAGGACAAAGTGGGCGCGGCCCTGGAGCGCCTGCCCGACCTGCTCACCCGGCAGAGCGGCCCGCGTCTGACCGCCACCGCCGACGGCACCACCGTCGCCGACCCGCAGGCCATCCTGGTCAGCAACAACGCCTACCGCATGGACGACCCCTTCGGCTTCGGCCGGCGCGAGCGGCTCAACTCGGGGCGGCTGGGCGTGCTCGCCGTCCGCGTGGACAGTGCGGTGGAGGCCGCCGAACTCCTGCTGTCCCCGCGCCCGGAGGGGCTCACCGTGCTCACCGCCCAGCACGTCGTCATCGACGCCGACGAACCGCAGCTGGACGTCGGCCTCGACGGAGAGGCGCTCACCATGCCCGCTCCCGTCCACTGCCGCATCGCGCGCCGTGCCCTGCGCGTCCGGGTGCCCCGCGACCGTCCCGGAGTCCCCGAGGCGCCCCCGCGGCTCGACTGGCGCCGGCTGCGCAAGCTGGCCGCCGCCGTCGGGCGCACCGCCGTACCCACGCGCTCCGGGCGCGTCTAGCGCCCGCAGGGGCATCACGCACGAGCGCTCCGGGCGTACCTGAGCGTCCGCGGGACCGTCACGCACGAGGTCCCCCGCGCCGCGTGGGCGTGGGGGACCTCGTGCGTCGCGCCGTCGGTCAGACCTGCTTCGGCCCGGCCTGCTGCACCACCTCGAAGGACCACAGCGTGGAACCGCTCGCCGCGGGCTTCGGCCGTTCGCCGCCCTCGCCGCCGCCCTGGTGCGCGCTCTTCATCGGCCCCTCCATCCAGGCCTGGAACGACTCCTCGTCACGCCACCGCGTGTAGACGAGGTAGGTGTCGGTGCCCTCCACCGGGCGGAGCAGCTCGAACCACTCGAACCCGTCGGAGTGCTCCACGGCGTGCGCCCGGGAGGCGAACCGCTTCTCCAGCGTCTCCCGCTGCTCGGCGGGCACGGTCAGCACGTTGATCTTGACTACGCTCATGCGCCCCATCTTGCCCGATGGCGCGTCCGCGCAGGATGAGCCCTCCACCTCGCCCCGCGTGCCGTCGCCCGAGTCGCCGTAGTCGCCGCAGCCGACCAGCACCACCCCGCCAGAACCCCGGCGACGCCCAAGGCGCACACCCGCCTGCCGTTCCCCGCCCCCGCCCATCGGACCAGCCCACGGGCGTCACGGTCAGTGGCGGCCCCTGAGCTTGCCGAGCAGACGCTGGGCCTGGGCCCGCTTGCGGGGGTCGGCCGCGGCCCGCCGCGCCTGGTCCACGGCCCGCCGCCCCTGCGGGCTCCGGGCGAACTGCTTGATGCGATCCAGCATTCCGGCCATGACGCACCTTCCTTCCTGTCGCGCTGTCGCTTGCCTGTAGTGCGCGTACCCTGCCGAGGACGTGCTCAGGCACGCCGTTGCCCGCTTGGCGCGCGACCGAATGTGTTTGCGGCCGGAGTCAGAGGCAAGTCGGTGTCCATGACTGAAGAGAACAAGCGCACGAATCAGAAGGCGACCACCGTACGGACCGCGGAGTCCAAGGCCCGCAGCACGGCGGACAAGGCCACCGCGCCCGCGTCCCAGGCGGCGAAGGGCGCCGCGGGCAAAGCCGGTGAGGCGGCGTCAGCCGCCAAGTCCGGCGCGGAGCGCTCCGCCGAGACAGCGAAGACGGCCGCACAGACCGCGGCCAAGGGCGTCGAGGCCGGCCGCCAGGCGGTCGTCACGGCCTCGGGCCACGTCGCGACCACGGCGAAGACGGCCTGGACGGTCATCGCCCACCGCAAGCTCGTGGCCGCGGGCGTCGGCGCCGGCCTGACCGCTTTGAGCGCCGCGTCCTACGCCGTCGGACGCCGCGCGGAACGCGGCGCGCACGGCCCCCTCACCCGCCTGACCGGCGGGCGGATCTGAGCACGGCCGGCGCGATGGACGTGCCGGCATCAGGGGAGCAGGCGGCGCGACGCGCCACCGGGTGTTCCGGTGGTCCGTGGCGCCGCCTTCCCCGTGCTCCGAGCCGCTCCCCGACGCGCGGCCTGGCGCACATCCGTCCCTCACCGGGGTGCCCCCCTCGCGCTTCACCGCCGTGACGAGGAAGGATGAGACCGCACGCGAAGGATCGACCCATGCGGAGGAGCGGGCCCATGCAGCACGAGCGAGCGGGAAGTCCGGCCGGACCCGAGGATCTCGTCGATGTCGCTCGGCTGGTCACCGCGTACTACGCGCGCCGGCCCGACCCGGACGACCCGGGGCAGCGCGTCACGTTCGGGACCTCCGGACACCGCGGATCGTCCCTGGCGGCCGCCTTCAACGACGACCACATCGCGGCGACCAGCCAGGCCATCTGCGAGTACCGCGCCGGCCAGGGCATCGACGGTCCCCTCTTCTTGGGTGCCGACACCCACGCCCTCTCGGAGCCCGCCCGGGTGACCGCCCTCGAGGTGTTCGCCGCCAACGAGGTGACCGTGCTGATCGACGACGCGGACGGCTACACGCCCACCCCGGCCGTCTCGCACGCCATCCTCACCCACAACCGCGCCCGCACCAGCGGCCTCGCGGACGGGGTCGTGGTCACGCCCTCCCACAACCCGCCCGCCGACGGCGGGTTCAAGTACAACCCGCCGAGCGGTGGCCCCGCCGCCTCCGACGCGACCTCCTGGATCCAGGACCGGGCGAACGAGATCATCCGGGGCGGCCTGAAGGACGTACGACGCGTCTCGTATGCCCGCGCCCTCGCCGCACCCACCACCGGGCGTTACGACTTCCTCGGCACCTACGTCGCCGACCTGCCCGACGTGCTCGACCTGGACGCGATCCGCTCGGCCGGTATCCGGATCGGCGCCGACCCGCTCGGCGGGGCGTCGGTCGCCTACTGGGGCCGCATCGCCGAACAGCACGGCCTCGACCTGACCGTGGTCAACCCGCACACCGACCCCACCTGGCGGTTCATGACGCTCGACTGGGACGGCAAGATCCGCATGGACTGCTCGTCGCCGTACGCGATGGCCTCGCTCATCGAGCAGCGCGACCGCTTCCAGATCTCCACCGGCAACGACGCCGACGCCGACCGGCACGGCATCGTCACCCCGGACGCGGGCCTGATGAACCCCAACCACTACCTGGCCGTGGCCATCTCCTACCTGTACGCCCACCGCGACCGCTGGCCGGCCACCACCGGCATCGGCAAGACGCTGGTCTCCTCCGCCATGATCGACCGGGTCGCCGCCGACCTGGGCCGCGAGCTGGTCGAGGTGCCCGTCGGCTTCAAGTGGTTCGTGGACGGACTGGCCGGCGGCACCATCGGCTTCGGCGGGGAGGAGTCCGCCGGGGCGTCCTTCCTGCGCCGGGACGGTTCCGTGTGGACCACCGACAAGGACGGCATCCTCCTGGCGCTGCTCGCCTCCGAGATCACGGCGGTCACCGGGAAGACCCCCTCCGAGTACTACGCGGCGCTGACCGCCCGCTTCGGCGAACCGGCCTACGCCCGCATCGACGCCCCCGCGACCCGCGAGGAGAAGGCCCTCCTGGCCAAGCTCTCCCCGGCACAGGTCAGCGCGGACACCCTGGCCGGGGACGCGGTCACGGCGGTGCTCACGGAGGCCCCAGGGAACGGCGCGGCCATCGGAGGCATCAAGGTGACCACGGACAACGCCTGGTTCGCGGCCCGTCCCTCGGGCACCGAGGACGTCTACAAGATCTACGCCGAGTCGTTCCTCGGCCCCGACCACCTGAGCCGGGTCCAGGAGGAGGCCAAGTCCGTCGTGCTGGCGGCCCTGTCCGGCTGACCGCGGACACATCACAGCCCGGGCCACCGCACGGGGCCCGGGCTGTTCCCCTCGCGCGTCAGCTGCGCAGGCTGCGGGCGGGCAGGACGACATGCGCCGCCGAGGCCATCGCGTCCTCGTCCGAGGTGAAGGCGGCGAGTGCCTCGGCGTCACCGGGCTCGGCGCCCTCCGGCCACGGACGCGTGGCGAAGATGAGGTAGGCGAAGCCGAGCTCGCCGACCGTCTCCAGCCAGGTCTCCGGCGGTACGAACTGGGACTTGAGGTGCTGCAGGGTGAGGACGGCCGACCCGGGCACGACGAGCAGGCTCACCGGCAGACTGGGCCGCTGGGCCGCGTGGACGAGCCCCTCGCCCAGGGGCAGCCCGGCGCCGAGCAGCAGTTGCTCGATGGCTTTCGCAGTGCCCTCCGGACCGTTCGCCCCGTCTCCGAGGGAGCAGGCCAGCAGATAGGGGACGTCGGTCCCTTCGGGGGTCGTGCCCCGCCAGGACTGGACGACGAGGGAACCCAGGTCGTCGGTGGACACGGACTG
Source organism: Streptomyces tuirus (assembly GCF_014701095.1). Taxonomy (NCBI): domain Bacteria; kingdom Bacillati; phylum Actinomycetota; class Actinomycetes; order Kitasatosporales; family Streptomycetaceae; genus Streptomyces; species Streptomyces tuirus. The sequence continues at coordinate 7,332,308 of NZ_AP023439.1, forward strand.
CGTTTCGGGTGAGATCGAGGTCACCGCGGAACCGTACCGGCGCACCTGACGGCACCCGGTCCGCCGTCACCCGAGTGGACCAGCCCCCGCCGGGCTCTCCACACGAACGAGGGGTCCACGCGCCCGACATGGCCGCGATACAGGACACTGGGTGAAGATCCGACCGGAAGGACCGACACGTGATCATCTTCGGCACCAAGGGATACCTGTACCAGCTGGCGATACTGACGCTGGTGTGCGGCCAGTGCGGAAACCCCGCCGCCCACACGCTCAGGAAGCGCGTCACGAAGTTCACCCTGTTCTTCGTCCCGCTGTTCCCCATCTCGACGAAGTACCTGACGCAGTGCACCTTCTGCGGCGCGGAACAGAAGGTGACCAAGGAGCAGGCGGATCACCTGCAGACCCAGAGCGCCAACGGCCCGAGCGGCCAGGAGTACGGGCAACAACAGCAGCACGACCGGTTCTGATGCCCGGAAGGCTCGTGTGCGGCCGGACCGCTCTCGCCGCGGGCCCCGGCACCGGCCACCGGCCACCGGCCCAGCCTCACCGGTCGACACTTCGGCGGGCGTCGAAGCGTCCCGCCCGTAGCGTCCCGGCCATGACGTCCCGCACCCACCTCGTGATCCGCCCGAGCATTCTCTACTTCGGCACGCCCGTGGTCCTGCTGACCACGGAGAACGCCGACGGCACCTGCAACCTCGCCCCGATCTCCTCCGCGTGGGCCCTGGGGCACCACATCGTCCTGGGACTCGGCAGCGAGAGCCACACCGCGCGCAATCTCGCCGAGCGCCCGGAGCTCGTGATCAACGTGGCCTCGCCCGACCTGTGGGAGCACGTGGAACGCCTCGCACCGCTGACAGGGGCGGACCCCGTGCCGGAGGCCAAGCGGCCCGTCTACCGGCACGAGCGGGACAAGTTCGCGGCGGCCGGGCTCACTCCGGCCGCCTCCGACCTGGTGAGGCCCCCGCGGGTCGCCGAGTGCGCCCTGCAACTGGAGGCCCGGGCCCGCGCTCTGACCCCGGGCGGAGCCGGCCTCTTCGTCACCGTCGAGTGCGAGGTCCTGCGCGTCCACGCCGCCGAGCGCATCGTCGTCCCCGGCACCCAGCACATCGACCCCGCCGCCTGGAGCCCGCTCATCTACAACTTCCGCCACTACCACGCGCTGGCCCCCGAGATCGGCCACGGCTTCCGCTCCGAAACGGCGAGGACCACCGTCTGATCACATCCGATGTGGCAACCGGAGCTTCCCGGGTACCCGGCCTCCGCGGGCCCGGACCTGTGTGGGCCGGCCTCCCGCAGTCGATCAGTGAAAACGGAGGCAGTTCAGATGAGCACCATCAAGGAGACCGTGGAAGTCGACGTGCCCGTCCACACCGCCTACAACCAGTGGACGCAGTTCGAGGAGTTCCCGAACTTCATGGAGGGCGTCGAGGAGGTCAGGCAACTGGACGACCGCCACAACCACTGGACCACCAAGATCGGCGGGGTACGGCGCGAGTTCGACACCGAGATCGTCGACCAGCTGGCCGACGAGCGGGTGACGTGGCGTACGACCGGCGGAGACACCCACCAGAGGGGTTCCGTCCGCTTCGAGCGCCTGGACGACACCCACACCAGGGTGGAGCTCGTGCTGGATGTCGAGCCCAAGGGAGCCGTGGAGAAGGCCGGCGACATGATGGGCGCCATCGACCGCCGGGTGAAGGGCGACATGAAGCGCTTCAAGCAGTACATCGAGGAGCGCGGAGTCGAATCCGGAGCATGGCGTGGCCGCGTCCAGCCCGGCGACAGCCCCGGCGGCCCCGGCCCCGTCCTCTGACGCCAGCCACATCTCGAACCCGGCCTCCCCGTGAGGCCGGGTTCTTCTGTGCCCGCATGTCCGCCCCACGCGGAGAGAGCGTGAACTTTCGGTCAACGTCATGACATGCACCTGTCCATATCGCTCTTCCGGTGGCACGCTGCCCCCTGACTGTCCGCAGTGAGACCCCTGCCTGACCGGGTGGAAGGCTTCCCGCCACCCGGCCCCCACAGCAGAAGGAGACCGCGTGATGGGCCAACCCCGCAGCGCACGCTCGACCGGTGGCGACACCCGCGTCCGCCGGTCCGTCCTGGGCGCGCTCGCCGGCGTCGCCGCGCTCCTGGCCACCGGCGTCACCGCCGCACCGGCGAGCGCCGCACCGGACCCCGGCGTGACGACCACCTCGGCGCGGGAACGCGCCCTGGCCTTCTGGACCCCGCAGCGGATGCGCGAGGCCACCCCGCTCGACCTCCTGACCGTCGACCGTGCCGATGTACGGACACCCGCACCCCGCAAGGGCAAGGCGGCGGTTGTGGCCCCCAGCGCGCCGGCCTCCGCCACGGGCCCCCTGGCCTTCCCGCACGGCGGCGGACCCTGGTCCGGCGGGGGAGCGGTCACCAAGACCGCCGGACGGGTCTTCTTCAGCTACCAGGGCCGCACCGCGTCCTGCTCCGGCAACGCCGTCACCAGCGCCAACAAGAGCACGGTGATCACCGCGGGCCACTGCGTGAAGCTGGAGGGCGCCTGGCACACCAACTGGGTCTTCGTGCCCGGCTACCACGACGGGCAGCGCCCGTACGGCACCTGGACCGCGGCCAAGACCCTCTCCACGCCGCAGTGGACGGCGAGTGAGGACATCAACTACGACATCGGCGCGGCCGTGGTCGCCCCGCTGGACGGGCAGAAGCTGACCGACGTCGTCGGCGGTCAGGGCCTCGCCTTCAACACCGGCTACAACAAGGCGATGTACTCCTTCGGCTTCCCGGCCGCCGCGCCCTACGACGGGGAGAAGTTCATCTACTGCAGCGGCACCACCACCCGCGACTTCCTGCTGTCCAGGGACCACGGTATGACCTGCGACATGACCGGCGGCTCCAGCGGAGGCCCCTGGTTCACCCAGTTCAGCGAGGCCACGGGGACCGGCCTGCAGTCCTCGGTGAACAGCTTCAAGTACAACTTCCTGCCGAACGCCATGTACGGCCCGTACTTCGGCACGGACGCGCAGAACCTGTACCAGAGCGCCCAGTCCTCCTGATCCACCGCCGCACCGGGGCCGGGTCCTCCACCACGCCGTGGTGGAGGACCCGGCCCCGGTGCGTTCCGGGACGGGCCGGCCGGTCACTCGCCGCAGGGCGGGCGCCGAGCGGGTGTGACGCAGAGAGCACGGGCGATCGGAATTCCGCGGGGATGCGTTGGGCATACATCGATCGGTTGTCGCCGCCCCCCACAAGGAGTGAAACCGGCCATGAGCGCTCCCGCCACGCCCCCCATCCGCACCGCCCCCGGAGGGCTCCCCCTGATCGGTCACGGTCTCCAACTCGCCCGCAACCCCCTGCCCTTCATCAGCTCCCTGCGCGCCCACGGCTCCGTCGTGCGCATACGCATCGGCCCCACGCCCGCCTACGTCGTCACGGACCCCGCCCTGACCCGCAAGGTCCTGGTGACCGACGCCGCGCACTACGCCAAGGGCGGCAAGATCATCGATGCCCTGCGGGTGTTCTTCGGAGACGGCCTCGCCACGATCGCGGACGGCGACGCCCATCTGCGCAACCGGCGTCTGATGCAGCCCATGTTCAACAAGGCGCACATCGCCGACCGCGGAGACGCCATGATCGAGCAGGTCGCCAGGACGGTCGGCGCGTGGCCCGAGGGGCAGCCGCGCGAAGTGTACGAGGACATGAACGAGGTCACGCTCGCGGCCTTCCTCGTCGCCCTGTTCGGAGCGGACCTGCCCGAGCACCTGGCGGGCGAGTTCACCACGCTGATGCCGGACATCATGAAGGGAACGATTCGGCAGACCATCCTGCCGCCCTGGGTGACCCGGCTGCCGCTCCCCGCCAACCGGGCGCACGCACAGCGCGTCGCCCGCCTGCGCGCCCTCATCGACCAGGCCATCGACCACCGGGCGAGCCGCGCGTCCGGCCCTTCCCCCGACGCCGGGGCCACCGCAGCGTCCGACGCGGGATGCCCCCACGCCGCGGCCGCCCGGGAGGAGCGGACCGGCCTCTTCGACACCCTGCTGAGCGCCGAGAACCCGCTGACGCGCCAGCAGCTCCAGGACGAGGCCATCACCCTGCTGACCGGAGCGATCGAAACCACCGGCACCACCCTGGCCTGGACCCTGTGCGAGATCACCCGGCATCCGCACGTCGAACAGCGGCTGCGCGAGGAACTGGCCGCGGTGTGCGCGGACCGTCCCCTGACCTACGGCGACCTGGAGCAAATGCCTTACGCCCGCCGGGTGTTGCAGGAGGCCATCCGCAAGTACGGCCCGGCCTGGCTGGTGACCCGGACCGCCACCCGCGACCTCGACCTCGGCGGGCATCTCGTTCCCGAGGGCGCCGACGTGGTGTGGAGCCCCTATCTGCACCAGCACGACCCCGGCGTGTTCAGCGACCCCGACACCTTCGACCCGGACCGCTGGACGGCCGAGAACGTCGCGGCCACCCGCGGTTCGTTCCTCGCCTTCGGTGACGGCCGCCGCAAGTGCATCGGCGAGAACTTCGCCTGGGCCGAACTCCAGATCATCCTCGCGACCGTCCTGCGCACCTGGCCGTCCTTCCGGCTCACCTCCCGGGCGCCGCGCGCCCAGGCCGTGGTCACGGTCAAGCCGGACCGCATGACCATGGAGTTCCACCGGGAGCCGGCTGCGCCGACCAGCGACCCGAGCCGCGTCACGTCGGAACCCGGCTCCGGCACGAAGCCCTCACCGTCCATCGGCTGACACCGCGGCCGACCGACGCAACCCCGGGCCGCGGGCAACCATCCCTGAGGATCTGCGTCTCCGGGGGTGGCCATGGAGGGCGGACCGTCAGATGGCGCTCCTGCTGCGGGAGTCGGTGCGGCCGGAGCCGGAGCGGCGTGCCGCGGCACCGAAGGGGCTGGGGAGGACCGGCAGGGGCGAACACACCGGCGTCCTCGTCGATGCGGCCGACGCCCCCGCCCCCCGGGTGCGCGCGGCCGCCGCCCTGGCCCGGGCCGGCTCGGCATTGCGGAGGCGGGCCGGGACGTGCTGCCCCTGCTGACGGACGACGCGGATCCGGCCGTGCGGCGCAGGGCCTCGGTCGCCGCCGTCCGGCTGGGACGCGACGCGCCCGCGGCCACCGGGCGTTCGCCCGGCTGCTGTCCGACCCCGACCGCCGTGGGGGGCCACCGGCTCACCGCCCCCGGACGACGGGAGGCCCCGTGCCCGGCTGACCGCTCTCACCGAGGACCGCTCGTCCCGGCTGCGTCACGCCGCCACCCGCCTGCTCGGCACACCGGACTCCGGCCCGCCGTAAGCGGATCCGGCCGCAGACACCCGCACCGGCGATTTTCGCCCACGTGCGGCCGTGCGCCGTGTGTCCGGCGCCCGGCCGGTCCACACTGGGACCCATGCGCGTGGTGATCATGACGGCGGGTTCGCGCGGCGACGTCGCGCCGTACACCGGGCTGGGCGCCGGGCTGGCGCGCAGCGGGCACGAGGTCACGCTGGCGACCCACGCCCTGTTCGAACCCCTGACCGCCGGCTCGGGGGTGCGCTTCCACCCGACCCCGGTCGACCCGCACGCCGTCTCCCACTCCGACCGGGGCCGCGACCTGCACGCCAGCACCACCGGCTCGCGCTCTGGCCGGGGAGGACGGCGTGGCCCCGGTCCTGGCCGCGCTGGACCGACTCACTTCGTGACCGCTCCACCCTCCCGCGACTGCTCTCCCGGACGGGAACGCCCGTGCAGCCGGATCGCGACGGGGGCCGCGGTGAACACCGAGGAGTACGTCCCGACGGCGAGGCCGATCAGCAGGGCCAGGGCGAAGTCCGTGAGCGAGGAACCGCCCAGCACGGCGAGGGCGGTGAGCATGAACGCCGCGCCCATGCCGGTGTTCACCGTGCGGGGCAGGGTCTGCAGGATCGCCTGATTGACGGTGCCGGCGAACGGCGACCCGGGGCTCCGCCGGGTCAGTTCCCGGACCCGGTCGAAGAGGACGACGGAGTCGTTGACGGAGTAGCCGATGACGGTGAGCAGGGCGGCGAGGAACACCCCGTCGACCGGCTTGCCGAGCCAGGCGAACACTCCGAGCAGGACGACCACGTCGTGGAGGAGGGCGACGACCGCCGCCGAGCCCAGCATCCAGCGGAAGCGTGCCGCGAGGTAGACGAACTGCGCGCCGAGGGCCACCGCCAGCGCGATCAGGGCACCTTGGCGCAGCTCCTTGCCGAGGCTGGGGCCGATCAGCTCGTCGCGGACCTTGTCCGCCCGGCCGTCGAGGTCGCGCACCGCACCGGTGACCTCGGCCTCCTCCGCGTCGGTCAGCGGATCCGTACGCACCGTCAGACCCGTCTCACCGGAGGACTGCACGACCGCCCGGGGGAACCCGGCGTCGGCGAGCGCGGTGCGGACCGGGCCGGGGTCGACGGGGGCGCTGGTGGTGTACTCGATGAGACGGCCCCCGGTGAACTCCACACCGAGGTCGACGCCGCGCACCACGATGCCCGAGCCGGCCAGCGCGAGCACCGCCGCGGAGGTGACCAGCCAGCGGCGCGGGCGGCGCATCAGGAGCGGGTCGCGCCGGGTGAGGCGCTCGCGGACCGCGCCGATGGTGGCGATGCCGGTGAGACGGGGGCGGCGGCGCACGCCCGGGCGGCTCGCGGCGAACTCGGCGAGCACCCGGCTGATGACCAGGGCGCTGAACATGGAGGCGAGCACTCCGATGCCGAGGGTGACGCCGAAACCGCGCACGGGCCCGGACGCGAGGAAGAACAGCAGGGCGGCCGCGATCAGCGTGGTGATGTTGGAGTCGGCGATCGCGCTGAAGGCGTTGCGGAAGCCGGCCGCGAGCGACGAGCGGATGCTGGGCCGGCGGCGGACGGCGTACTCCTCGCGCGCCCGCTCGAAGACCAGCACGTTGGCGTCGACCGCCATGCCGATGGCCAGTACGAAACCGGCCAGGCCCGGCAGCGTCAGGGTGGCGCCGAGGGCGGCCAGGGCGGCGTAGGAGAGCAGGCCGTAGCAGGCCAGGGCCACGGCGGCCAGGCCGCCCATCAGCCGGTAGACGACGATGATGAACAGCGAGGTCAGCGCGGTGCCGATGGCCGCCGCCCAGGCACTGGCGGTGATGGCCTGCGCGCCGAGGGTGGGGCCGACGGTGCGCTGCTCGACGGTCTCGACGGGCACGGGCAGGGCACCGCCGTTGATGAGCAGCGAGAGTTCGCGGGCTTCCTCGGGGCTGAAGGAGCCCGTGATCCGGGTGGCGCCGTCGCGGATGCCGGTCCCGCAGGTGAGGGACGGGTCGACCTGCGGGGAGGAGATGACCTTGTCGTCGAGGACGATGGCGACCCGCCGTGCCGGATCGCCCGGCGCCTCGCAGGCGGCCTCACCGGTCAGATCGGCCCAGCCGGCGCGGCCGGTGTCCTCGAAACCGACGGTGACGTGCCATCCGGCGCCGCCCTGCTGGTCGAACCGGGCGGCGGCCTCCTTGACGTCTTCGCCGGTCAGGGAGGCGGGTCCGAGGCGCAGCGGCGTGCCCGACTCGTCGGGCACAACGCGTTCCCGGGGCTGTTTCGGCAGGGGCCGGGAGGTGTCGTCGGGTCCGTCCGCGGCACCGAGCACGGGGTGGAAGGTGAGCTGCGCGGTGCGGCCCAGGACGGCGGCGGCCTTCTTCGGGTCCTGCACACCGGGCAGTTCGACGATGATCCGGTGGTCGCCGGAGCGCACCAGGGTGGGTTCGGCGACGCCGAGCGCGTCGATGCGGCCGCGCAGGACCTCCAGGGTGCGGTCGGTGGCCGCGCCGTCGGCGTCGGTGGTGGGGGTGGAACGGGTTTCGAGCACGATCTGTGTTCCGCCGCGCAGGTCCAGTCCGAGCCGGACCGGCACGGTGGCGGCGACGTACAGGGACAGGGCGAGCACGGCGAGGGCGAGCAGCGCCCGCACGCGCAGGGAAAGGTTCAAGGGGTGCCTCCGGCAGGCGCGCCACGGCGGCGGCCGTCGTGGGCCGCCGCGGGGCGGGGTGAGTGAAGGGAAGGGGCGTCAGGTGCCGGAGAACCCCGGGGGCGCCCGCCCCCGGTCCCGCGCCGAGTTCTGCTGCGAGGAGGGCACGTGCTCGGCCGGAGCCCCGCACGGGTTCGGAAGCCGGTACGGGGTGGTGTCCGCGCTCTCGCCGCAGGTGCCGAGGAGTCCGCGTGCGGCCGGGTGCTCGCCCTGCGGCTGCTCGTGGCGGGTGGCCGCCCGGACGGCGCAGGCGGCGTCGCAGCCGGTGTCGGCGCGCGTCCCGTCGTACCGGTGGAGGTCCGCGGCCACGGGTACGCCGGTCACTCCCGTGCCCCATGTCCCGGGCGGCGGAGCGGCGATGCCGAGTGTGGTCAGCACCGCCAGGACGACGACGGCCAGCACCGCGCCGACGGGGGAGTGGGGCCGGGTGGTGCCGCCGGCGGACGCCGCGTGCACGGTGTGACGCACCCTGCCCCCTCTCTCGTCGTGGTGTGCGGACCGGGCCCGCCTCCGGGTCAGGGCTCGATCAGACCGGCGCGGATGGCGTAGCGGGTCAGGTCAAGGCGGTCGCGCAGGCCGAGCTTCTGCAGCAGGTTGGCGCGGTGCCGCTGGACGGTCTTGATGCTGATGAACAGCAGGTCCGCGATCTCCTTGGACGAGTGGCCCTCGGCGACCAGCTTGAGAACCTCCTCCTCGCGGGGGGTGACGATCTGATCGGGCGTCTCGTCCCCGTGGCGGGCCCGGTCGAGGTAGTTGCGGATCAGGGCGGTGACCGCGCCGGGGTAGAGGAAGGGCTCGTCGCGCATCGCGGCCCGGCAGGCGGCGACCAGGTCCCGGTCGGCCACGGACTTCAGCACGTACCCGCTCGCGCCGGCCTTCAGGGCCTGGAAGAGGTACTGCTCGTTGTCGTGCATGGTGAGCATCAGGATCCTCAGCCCCGGCTTGAGAGCGGCCAGTTCGCGGGCTGCCTGGAGTCCGGTCAGGCGCGGCATGGCGATGTCGAGCACGGCCAGGTCGACCTCGCTGGTGCGGGCCAGCTCGATGGCCTCGGCCCCGTCACCGGCCTCGGCGACCACTTCGAGGTCCGGTTGCTGGTCGAGGATGAGCCGCACGCCGCGTCGGACCAGTGCGTGGTCGTCGGCGAGCAGGATGCGGATCGTGCTCGACGGCGTCGGGGCGGGCGTGGTCGTGTCGGACATGGTCAGGGCTGCTTCCTTGCGACGGGCGCGGTGAGCTGGACGCGGGTGCCGGCGTGGGGTGCCGGGGTGATCTCCAGGCTGCCTTCGACGAGCAGGGCCCGCTCGCGCATGCCGCGGATGCCGGCGCCTTCGCGGGGTGCCCCGATCCCGCTGCCGTCGTCGGTCACCGTCAGCACCACGCTGTCACCGTCGCGGCGCAGGGCGACGGTGACCCGCCCGGCGTCCGCGTGGCGGGCGACGTTGGTCAGCGACTCCTGGGCGACGCGGTAGAGGACCAGCTCCGTCTCCGGCGCCAGAGCGGGCAGGTCGGCGTCGAAGCGGCGCGTGACCAACAGCCTGGTGTGCGTGGCGAAGTCCTCGGCGAGCGAGGTCAGAGCGCTCACCAGGCCCAGATCGTCCAGCACACCGGGCCGCAGCCGGCGCACCAGACGACGGACCTCGTCCAGGCTCTCCCGGGTGATCTCCTGCAACTCCTGCAGCTCCTCGCGCAGCGGCTCCGGCGCGTCGTCCGCGGAGCGCTTGAGCCCCAGCAGGATCGCGGTCATGCTCTGCCCGACCTCGTCGTGCAGTTCCTGGGCGATGCGCCGGCGTTCCGCCTCCTGGGCCAGCAGGGCCCGGGCGCTGCTGGCGACCCGTTCCTGCTCCAGCCGCTCCAGCATGGCGTTGAACGTGCGGATCACCTCGGCGACACCACCCCCACCGGAAGCGGGCAGACGCTGGCCGGGACGCAGCAGGTCCACGGTGGTCATCAGCTTCGTGAGCCGGTCCAGCGGGGCCAGACCGAGGCGCAGCAGCGCGGCGTTCGCGACGAGCATGACGGCCAGACCGCCGACCAGGATGACCGCCTCGGTCAGCAGCACCGGCACGGAGACGGTCACCGGAGCCCACAGCAGCAGGGCCGTGGCCATGCCCAGCACCACGGCGTTGAGGGCGAAGATCCGCCAGAACAAGGACACCGTCCCTGTGCCTCCCCTTCTACAAGCTCGGTCTCACCTCCACTGTCGGCCATCGCGGAGCCCGCCGCGTTCGCGGCCCGGGCACGTGAGCAAGCCTGCGGTCACCCTGTCCCCCCACCGCGCCTCCCGTCCATGGGACCTGGCCCCCATTTCGGCGGGCACGCCGCACCCATGGCGCGGCCGCATGGGTCCCCCGACCCGGTGGAAATGGGGCCCGCGCCCGATGGGTATCCGCCGCGCACCCGGCCAGGGTGGAGAACACACGACCACCCGACAGCGGACGGGCGGCCCGGCAACGCCGCCGGGCCGCCCGCCGCGCATGACCGACCCGCGCCACCGCGCACCCGCCGGCAACGCGGACCCTTTGTACGTCGCCGGGAACGCGGACCCGTTGTACGCCGCCGAGAAAGGGACCGACCATGTCGCTCGATGTCACCCGGGCCGAATCTCACTCCGACGAGGCCCGCCGGCGCCTGGAACACGCCCGCACCTCCCGGCTGGCCCAGCTGCGTGCCCTCGACGAGACCGAGCGCAGCACGGACGACCACCTGCTGTCCGCGCAGAAGGCGGCGATGGAACGCGTTCTCAAAGAGATCGAGGAAGCCTTCGCCCGCATCGACGACGGCAGCTACGGAATCTGCGTGGGCTGCGCCAAGCCCGTTCCCGCGGAGCGCCTCGAGATCCTGCCGTACACCCGCCACTGCGTCGCCTGCCAGCGCCGCACGGCCTGACCCTCCCTTACCGCCCTCCTACGCCCTGCCGCAAAGGGGTGACGTGGTGAACCACCGGATCATCGACGAGAGCACGACGCACCTGTCGGCCGAGGACCTCGCGGCGCTGCGCGAGAACCTCCACGAGCAGCGGCTGTTCCGCCAGGAGCAACTGCGCCTGCTCGCCGGACCGGTCACCTCCCGGGCCGAGGACCGGATCCGGCAGCGGGCCGCCGCGCAGATCGAGGTCCGCGTCAAACTCGCCGCCTCCGCCCGCATGGTCCTCACCGACGTCGAAGCAGCCCTCACCCGCATGAACGAGGGCTCCTACGGCACCTGCCACCTGTGCCGGCACCCGGTCGAGAGGGAACGGCTCATGATCGTGCCGCAGGCCCGCTACTGCGCCCGCTGCCAGCAGGTCAAGGAGGCACAGCCATGACCGACGCCCACGGCCTGTCCGGTCACGCCTCCCGTCACCGGCCCTGGCCCCTGTGCCGGCGCTGCTGCGGCATCGCCCTGGACATGGGCAGCGCCCGCACCCGCGTCTGGCTCGCCGGCAAGGGCACGGTCGTCGACGTGCCCACCGTCACCTTCCCCGGCACCGGCGCGATCCACCCGGTCCAGCGCGGGACCATCGTCGACACTCCGGGGTGTGCCCGGATGCTGGAGCGTCTGCTCGGCCACCGGTTGCCCCGCTTCACCCGCCCCATGGTCATCGTCACCACTCCGGTCCTGGACGGCGTCGCCTACCGCACCCGGGCCCGCGCCGCCGTCGAGGTGCTTCGGCCGCGCAGCGTCCTCACCGTGCCCAGTGCCCGGAGCATCGCCCTGGCCGCCGACGCGGACCTGTCCCGGCCGCTGCTGGTGGTGGACATCGGCGCCCGCCTCACCGAAGTGGTCCTGCTGTGCGACGGCGCCGTCACCGACGCGCACCGCACGGCCGTGGGCACCAGCGACCTCGACGAGACGACCACACCCGAGCAACTCGTCGAGGCGGTGGTCGCGATGCTGACGGCGATCCGCCGCCAGGACCGCACCTCGCTCACCGCCGGAGCCCTGCGGCGCGGCCTCCTCCTGGCCGGCGGGGGAGCCCTGCGCCCGGACATCACCCACCCCCTCACGGCCCGCCTCAAGGCGCCGCTGCGCATCGTCCCGGCCCCGCACACCGCGGCCGTACGCGGCGCCGCCAAGGTCCTTCAGGCCGCACACGGCCACCCCTCGGCCTCCGCGGCACTCCCGCCCGTCAACCACCCCCACTAGTCCGGTCGCGAACGCGCCGACTGCCGCGCGGCCACGCCCTGTTCGCGACGCTCTCCGGGCTGCCGCGCCTTGCCCCCGTGCCCGGTGGGCGCCGAGAGGCGCGCGGCGGACCAGGACCCGCGCCCGCCGCGGCTCGTGCCCACCGTCGTCGGCCAGGGCCGTCCCGCCGCCGACCTCGGACGCACGACAGCGTCAACGCCGGTGAGCCCACGCGTCACTGGCTCCGGTCCCCGCCTGGCTTCGCTCCCCGCCTGGCTCTCCGGCGGCCGGGTTGTCCGGGCGGCCCGCAACGGGGTACTCGGCGCCGGTGCACACAGGCGTGTCAACGGGGCCCGGCCGCAGGCGGGTTCGGGGTGCGCGCAGAAGTGGAGGGCGGATGACGGTCGACCTGCTCGGTTTCCTCGGCGTTGTGCTGGTGGCGTATGTGGTGCCGGGCCCGGACTTCCTCGTGGTGGTCAGAGCGGCTGCCGAGGATCCATCGAAGGGCAGAGCCGCGGCACTGGGCGCCCAGACCGGGCTGTGTGTGCACATGCTGGCCGCCGCGGCCGGCCTCTCGGTGATCGCCGCTCGCTCACCCGCGGTGTACGACGGGATCCGACTGATGGGGGCGGCCTACCTCGTGTATCTCGGTGTGCGGGCGGTACGTGCCGCTCGCCGGACCGCCCGCACACGGCACCACGCCGACGAGGCCAGATCCGACGCCCTGGAGCAGGGCGGGCCCGCCGAGGGGCGTCTTGCAAGCTGTTTCACTCAGGGGTTGCTCACCAACGTGCTCAACCCGAAGGCCGCCCTGTTCTTCCTCAGCGTCCTTCCGCAGTTCGTCGACGGGGACCGGCCGATCGCGCAGCAGATCTTCTTCCTGGGCATGCTGGACATCCTCATCGGCGTCGCCTACTGGTTCGCCCTCGTCGTGGTCGCCGCGCGACTGGGAGCCCTGCTCGCCAGGCCGAGGATCCGCAGGCGCTGGGAGCTGACCACCGGCTGGTTGTTCATCGCGATCGGCGTCTCGGTGGCGGCCGCCGCCTGAGGATTCGGGGACGACCCGGCCGGGCAATGGGCTAAGGAATGTCATGAGCACGACTGCCCTTCCCCCACAAGGAGGTCGATCATGCACGTCCGAATGCTGACCGGCGGTCTCGCCGCTGCCTGTCTGGTGTCCGTGTCCCTGACGGGTGGTCAGGCCGCGGCCGCCGTCCCCTCAACGGCCGACATGCCTCTGGCCGCCCGTGTCGTGACCTACGACGCCAGCGGGTCCGCCGAGTTCAGGAGTGCCGTCGACCGGGGCGCGGCGATCTGGAACGAGAGCGTCGACGCCGTCGAGCTGCGGCCGGTCGCCACCGGCCAGCGGGCGAACATCCGGGTTCTCGCGGACAACGGCTGGCCCCGGGCCCTGCCCACCACCCTGGGCAACGGCACCGTGTACATCGGGCGCCAGGCCGTCGACCAGGGCTACAACACGATCCGCATCTCCGCGCACGAACTCGGGCACATCCTGGGCCTGCCGGATCGCAAGCCCGGACCGTGCTCAAGTCTGATGTCCGGCTCCAGCGCGGGCACTTCGTGCACGAACCCGTATCCGAACGCGGCCGAGAAGGCGGAGGTCGAGGGCAACTTCGGCGGCGAACTCGCCGGGCGGGCCCGGGCGGTGCGTGCCGGGGTGATCGTGGACTGACGTCCGCCGCGCGCCACGGGTGAAGAGACCCTGCGCCCACGCCGGATCGCTCGCCGTCGACCGGTAGCGGCGGCGAGCCGCGACGGTTCCCCTGCCACCACGCCGCACGGCAGGGGAACCGACCGGCCCCTCGCGGCGGAGGACCCGCCGTTCCGTGGACCTGGTGGAGTCAGCCCTTCAGCGCGGCGAGGGTGGCGTCCAGGTCGGTGGCGTCGGGCCGGTTGTAGGGGAGCCGGGCGAGCATCTTGGCCATGCCGCACGTGTTGGTCACGGCGGAGAAGACCAGGCCGCCGGCGACGCCCGCGGACAGCACGCGCGCCGCGCTCCAGCGCCGTCCGGCGAGCAGGCCGGTGAGCACGAGGGATCCGGCGGCGAGGCGGACCTGGCGGTCCATGGCCCAGGGGGAGCGGGAGCCGGCGGGGCGGTGGGTGTCATGGCCGAGCCGGGCCCAGGCGGTGGTGCCGCCGGTGAGCGTGGCGGCGTCGATCCCCCGGTCGGCCAGGCGCTCGCAGGCGGTGGCCGAGCGGGCGCCCGAGGCGCACACGACGAGGAGTTGCCCGCGCTCGGCAGCGGCGCTCAGCGAGGACACGGCGGCGTCCAGGTGGTCGAGCGGGATGTTGTGAGCGCCGGGCAGATGGCCGGAGGCGTATTCGCCGGGGGTGCGGACGTCAATGACGGTCAGTTCGTGGAGGCGGGCGTGGGCCTGGTCGGCCGTGAGGGCGATGGTGGGTGTCACGGGGGCTTTCCTTTGCTCGGTGCCGTTACCCCTTCGGTAGCATACCCGTAGGGGTATCTCGCGAGGGAGTGTGGGCTGTGGAACTGGCGATGGCGGCTGAGGAACTGAAGACCGTGGTCAACCGGCTGCGCCGGGCGCAGGGGCAGATCGCCGGTGTCGTCAAGATGATCGAGGAGGGGCGGGACTGCGAGGACGTGGTCACGCAGCTCGCGGCGGCGTCCCGGGCCCTGGACAAGGCGGGCTTCGCGATCATCGCCACGGGTCTGCAGCACTGCCTGACCGATGCGGACATGGCCGCCTCCGGTGACCGGGAGCAGATGCGTGCGCGTCTGGAGAAGCTGTTCCTTTCTCTGGCGTGAGCCGTGTTGGCGTGTCGCTGGGCGCTGGATGTCGGGCGTGAGCCGTACTGCCGTGTCGCTGTGCGCCGGTTCTCCGGCGTGAGCCGTACCGCCGTGTCGCTGTGCGCCGGAGCGGACCGTCCGGTGAGGGCATCGGCGAGTGTGACGGCGGCGACGGCCAGGGGGCATCGCGTAGGAGCGTTGCGGCAGACCGCCGGTGGCCTTGGCGGCCGGGCGTTTGCCGTCTCATGCGCCGAGGGTCGCCGCGCCGGTGAAGGGGGCCGGTGACCGCCCAGTCGATGCCGGCGGTGTCGCGTCACGGGTGGTCAGGGAGGCGAGCGAGTTCGCCGAGACGATGAGCAGGCTGGTGCCTACGGCGGCCTGCGTCTCGTACGCCGGCACGGTGACCAGGGCGGGGACGGCGAGGAAGCCCCCGCCGACGCCGAGCAGTCAAACGAGCCGGTCAACTGCCCGTCGGTGAAGGCCACTTGGCTGCGCAGATCCAGCCCGGCCCGGCCTCTCGGCGACGAAGGTGTCGACGTCCCTGGTCAGGGCGTCGTCGGTCCTGCGCTCCCGTCCGATGGTGGTCGCCTCCTCCGTGGCCTGCGAGGAGGAGCAGAAGCCGCCGAATCCGTGCACCCTCCTCACCGTCGTCCGGCTGGGGCGGCTACGCGAAGGACGCGCACGCCTGAGGGGGGCGGTCCAAGACCGGTGACATTGCCGGTCCGCGCGCGGCGGCAGGTCCCCGACAGTGGCACGGCCAGCCCAACGGCGGTGCCCGACCACGGGCACGCGGCAGACGCCCCAGGTCCCGCGTGCCCGTGGAACGGCCGATCGCCACGACAGAGAGGACGACTCGTCGTGCACCTCATTCCCCACACCCCCTCACCCACCCGCACCCGCGGGCGCCGGGCCGGACGACTGGCCGGAGCCACCGCCGCCCTCGCCCTCGCCGTCGGCCTGGGTCCCCTGGCCGGCCCGGGGGCGCACGCCGCGGACAACCCCTACGAGCGCGGCCCGGCCCCCACCACGTCCAGCATCGAGGCTCTGCGCGGTCCGTACGCCGTGTCGCAGACGTCCGTCTCCTCGGTGTCCGTCACCGGATTCGGCGGCGGCACGATCTACTACCCGACGTCCACCAGCGACGGCACCTTCGGCGCCGTGGCCATCTCGCCCGGCTACACCGCCTACGAGTCGTCCATCGCCTGGCTCGGACCGCGGTTGGCCTCCCAGGGCTTCGTGGTGTTCACGATCGACACCCTCACCACCCTCGACCAGCCCGACTCACGGGGCCGCCAGTTGCTCGCCGCCCTCGACTACCTGACCGACCGCAGCTCGGTCCGCTCCCGCGTCGACGCGAGCCGCCTCGGCGTCATGGGGCACTCGATGGGCGGTGGCGGCAGCCTGGAGGCCGCCAAGTCGCGTCCGGCCCTTCAGGCGGCGATCCCGCTGACCCCGTGGAACCTCGACAAGACCTGGCCCGAGGTCACGACCCCGACCCTGATCTTCGGCGCCGACGGCGACACCATCGCCCCGGTCGCCTCCCACGCCGAACCGTTCTACTCGAGCCTGCCCTCCTCGCTGGACAGGGGCTACCTGGAGCTGAACTCGGCGACCCACTTCACGCCCAACTCGTCGGACACGACGATCGCGAAGTACAGCGTTTCCTGGCTCAAGCGGTTCATCGACAACGACACCCGCTACGAGCAGTTCCTGTGCCCGCTGCCCCGGCCGAGCCTGACCATCGAGGAGTACCGGGGCAACTGCCCGCACGGTTCCTGACCCGCCCGCGCGCCCTGGGTCCACGGGGCGGGGCAGCGGAGGACCGGCGGCGGACGCGCGCGAGGCGTCCGCCGCCGGTGCCGTGCCCGGGCACTGCCTGAGCGGCCGTCCGTTGGGACGCCGCACAGTTCGTCCACCGGTCGAGCCCGGTCAACGCGCAGGTGGAGCAGCGGGTTTGCGCACCGGAGCGTGCGGACGTAAGCCTTCCGGTCATTGCTACGCGCAAGTAGCCTCCGTGGGATGACGGGAGACAGCAGCAGAGCGCGAACGGCTCCCCGTGCAGGGAGCCGGAACGGCCACGACGCCGCCCGATCGGCCGCCGAGGACCGCGGCCGTGCCGAACTCGAGCGCGGCAGGCGCCAGCTGTTCGACGGGCCCGTCGGCGACGCGCGTGCGACCCTGCTGCTGGCCGCGTCCCTGCTGGCAGCCGACGCCCCGGAGACCGCCGAGGCCGCACACCTCGGCGCGGCGGACGCCGCCTGGGCGGCCGGCGACGTCCTGGCCTGTCTGACCACCCTCGACGACACGGACGTGTCGGGGCCGGCGGAGGGCCGCGGCGCAGCCACGCTCCTCGCCGTCTCGGGGGGAGCATCGACGGCCGTCGGGGGCGGCGCTTCGGCAACCGGCGAGGACGGTGCCGCGTCGACGCCGCACGGCACGGAGGACCCACCGGTGCCTGGTGCTCGGCGAGGCACGGGAGCCCGGACGCCGTCCGGCGTCGGGCGGGTCCCGGACGGTCCGCCGTCGCCGGGTGCCGCGGGCGGCCCTGGCGCTCCAGTGTCGCCTGGTGCTCGGCGAGGCACAGGAGCCCGGACGCCGTCCGGCGTCGGGCGGGTCCCGGACGGTCCGTCGTCGCCGGGTGCTGCGGTGGGCCCTGGCGCTCCAGTGTCGCCTGGTGCTCGGCGAGGCACGGGAGCCCCGCGGCCGTCCGACGTCAGGCGAGTGGCCGATGGTCCACCGTCGCCGGGTGCTGCGGTGGGCCCTGGCGCTCCACCGTCGCCCGGTGCTCCGCGAGGCACGGAAGCGCCACTGCCGTCCAACGTCGGCCGTGACCTGGACGGTCCGCCGTTGCCGGGTGTCGCGCTGGGCCCTGGCGATTCACTGCTGCCCGGTGCCCCGCGAGGCCCCGGCGCCCCGCCATCGCCCGGCGTCACGAACCTCGCCCTTCCGCCCGCAGAGGCCGCGCAACCGGTACAGCCCGCCCCCGGCCTCAGGCCGGCCGGCTGGGTCCGTGACCCCTTCTTCCGGGACTACCGCGACGGTATGCGTGCCCTGCTGGCCCGGCGGCCGGAGCACGCCGCCGGGCCGCTGCGGCGCGTGCTGGAGCGGGCCCGCCGTGACGACCGCCCGGAGCGGCTGCTGCGCGCAGCGGCCGCGGCCCTGCTGCTCGGGGACGTCCACGCCGCCCGCACCGCCGGGGCCCGCGCCCTCGCGGCCGCCCGGACCACGGAGTGCGCCGCGCTCGAAGCACGCGCCCTGGAGTACCTGGCCTACGGCGAACTGCGCGCAGGCCGTCATGCGCAGGCGCGCGCCCACGCCGAGGAGGGCGTGCGCGCGGCGCTCCTGGCCGGTCACCGCAACACCGCGGCGAGCCACCACGCGATGCTCGCCCTCGCCGCCTCGATCGAGGGCGACACCGCCGCGGTCGCCGGGTACGCCTCGGCCGCCCTGGCCACCGCCCGTCGCCACGGCCTGGCCCAGGCCGCGACCCTGGCCGAGTGGGCCATCGCCCGCGCCGACCTGGCCCGTGGCCGTCCCCTGGACGCCGCCGACCGGCTCGGACCCCTCGTCGGTCCCGGCCCCCGGCGCGGTCACTTCGCCGTCTGGATGCTCGCCGTGCCCTGCTTCGTGGAGGCCGCGGTGCTGGCCGGACAGCCGGAGGACGCAACGGACGTCGTCGGCGACCTCGCCCGATGGGCCTCCTTCGGCGCCGATCCGCACGCGCCGGCCCAGCACGCCCGCTGCCGGGCCCTCCTCGCCGCCGACGACCGTGAAGCCGATGACCTCTACCTGCGGGCGCTCGCCCTGCACGACGAGTCCGGCGGCGACTTCGAGCGGGCCCGCACCGAGCTGCTGTACGGCCGGTGGCTGAGGCGTCGCCGCAGGCTGCGGGAGGCGCGCGGCCGGCTCGGAGCCGCCCTGGTCGGCTTCGACCGCTGCGGCGCCGGAGCCTGGGCCGACCAGACCCGGGGCGAACTGCGCGCCAACGGAGCCGCGTCCGGGAAGGAGCCGGCCGTGGGGCTGTCGGGGCTGACGCCGCAGCAACTGCGCATCGCACGTCATGTGGCCGAGGGCGCCACCAACCGGGAGGTGGCCCAGCGGCTGGCCGTCAGCACCCGCACAGTCGACTACCACCTGCGCAACGTCTTCGCCGCCCTCGGCGTCCGCTCCCGCATCGAACTGGCCCGCATGGTCGACCAGGAGCAGCGCCAAGACCAGCGCCAAGAGCAGCGCTGATCCCTCGAAAATCTTGGTGGCCGTATCGAGAAGACGCCGCACGACCCTGGGGACCGACCGGACGGTATGTCATCCTTCGAAGCAGCACCACACGGGTGACGACGGCCGTACGGGCTGCGCACCCGCCGGACGCCGCCGCGCCCGGACGGCGTCGGGGGCCGCCGGAAGGCCGAAGTCGGGGGAGGACCGCCATGCATCCTGCCGCACGCACACGTACGACGTTCCGCACCGGCCGGACACCCGTGCCGCAGCCGCGGTCACGACGGATCCGGTCGCTGATCGACGCCGACGCGCTGCGCGTCCTGCACCGGGCCGCCCGCGTCCTGCTGGACGACCTGCCGGACCTGACCGACCGGCTGCTGGCGGTCCTGCGCGAGCAGGAACCGGCGTACCGGACCGCGCTGGAGAACGACCACGCCGCCACCTGGCAGGAGGTGCACCGCTCGCTGCGGCACAGCGTGACCTCGCTGCTCGACCCGCGCGGCAGCCGTGAGGCCGCCCACCGCTGCACCTGGCGGATCGGCGCCGACCGCGCCGCGCAGGGGCTGCCGCTGGACGCCCTGCTGCACGCGTTCCGGCTGGGCGGGTCCCTGGTGTGGCAGCGGCTGGTCGAGGAGACCACCCGCTCGTCGCCCGAGGACATCCGGCTCCTCGTGCACGTGGCCACGGACGTGTGGAACTTCGTCGACGAGCACTGCACGCTCGTGGCGGACGCCTACCGTCAGGCCGAGCGGCAGCTCGCCTGGCGGCGCGAGAACCGGGTGCGGCTGCTGGCGGCGGCCCTCCTGGACGGCACGAGCCGGATAGCGGACCTGCCCGAGACCGCCGAGGGGCTGTGCCTGCCCGAGCACGGCCGGTACGTCGTCGTCGCCATCGCCGGCGGTCTGCCGCATGATCTCCCGCCCGGCGGGAGCGCGTACCTCCACTCGGGAGTGGAGGTCGACCACGGCATCGTCCTCATCGGCGACGAGGGCGACGGGACGGCCGGCCGGGATCCCCTCGCGGCCCTGGACCTGACCGCCGACGCCCCGGCCGGGCGCCGGGTCGGCGTCGGCAGCGCCGTGACGGGACTCGCCGCCGTCGGCGACGCCCGGCGCCTGGCCGACCTGGCTCTGAGCATCTGCCCACCGGAAGGCGGCACGGTCCGGCTCACCGAACATCTCCCCGAGGCGCTGGTCGTCTCCTGCCCGGAGCTCGGCGCGAGCCTCACCGAGCGGGTGCTCGGACCCCTGCTCCGCCTGGAACCGGCCGACCGTGACGTACTGCTGGACACCCTGGTCGCCTGGTTCGCCTGTGAGGGTTCCGCCCAGCGCGCCAGTGAACGGCTGTACTGCCACCGCAACACCGTCCTCAACCGCCTGCGCCGCTGCGAGCAGCTCATCGGCCGTTCCCTGGCCCGCCCGCACGACGTGGTGGAGATCAGCCTCGCACTCACGGCGCGCCGGCTGCCGCGCGGCTGACCGGAGACGCCTCAGGCGCTGCCCAGGGGGGCAACACACCCCGGCGTGGGCAGCGCACACCCGCCCCTGGCGTGCCGCACCGGTCCCGTCGCCCGGGTCGCACCCGCCCCTGGCCTGCCGCACCGGTCCCCGTCGGCCCGGGTCGCACCTGCCCCTGGCGTCCCGCACCGGTCCCCGTCGGCCCGGGTCGCACTGCCCCTGGCCTGCGCACCGGCCCCCGTCAGCCGGGCCACACCCGCCCTGCCCAGCCGCACCCACCCCCCGTCAGCCCAGGTCGCGAGCCCACCCCCTGGGCAGCCGCACAATCCCCGCCCGCCCGCGTTGGGAGCGTGCAGCCACCCGGTCCGAACATCTGTACCGCCCCTCCGGGTCCGTGCTGTCGTGAGCTGCCCTTCCACCGAAGCACCCGTGCCCGACGGCACGGGACCCGAGGAGCCGTGATGCCCGAAGCACCACCGGACGAGGAGCCCGCCCTGCACGTCGAGGGCCTCGACGTGACCTACGGCCGCGCCCTGTCCGCCCTTCGCTCCGTGTCACTGACCGTCCCGCACGGCACGGTCGTCGCCCTGCTCGGCGCCAACGGAGCGGGCAAGACGACCCTGCTGCGGGCGGTGTCGGGCACCCTGCGCCTGCACCGCGGCGCGATCACGGCCGGCCGTATCCGCTACGGCGCCACGGAACTCGACGGCCGGGACCCGGTCGCCGCGGTGCGCGCCGGGGTCGTCCAGGTCCCCGAGGGGCGGCGGGTCTTCGCCGGGCTCACCGTCGACGAGAACCTGCGCTCCGGCGGCCTCGGCCTCGGGCGGCGCCGCCCGGACCAGGTCGCCGAGGCGCGGGAGCGGGTCTTCACGCTCTTCCCGCGCCTCGCCGAGCGCACCCGGCAGGCGGCGGGCCTGCTCTCCGGCGGTGAGCAGCAGATGCTCGCCATCGGCCGGGCCCTGATGGCCGCGCCCCGTCTGCTCCTGCTCGACGAGCCCTCCCTCGGCCTCGCCCCGCAGATGGTGTACCGGATCGCCGAGGTCGTCCGCGAGATCAACGCGCAGGGCACCGCCGTTCTGCTCGTCGAGCAGAACGCGGGCATGGCGCTGTCCCTCGCCGACACCGCCCACGTCCTGGAGGTCGGCGAAGTACGCCTCTCCGGGCCCGCCGAAGAACTCGCCCGCACGGACGCCGTGAAGCGGCTGTACCTGGGCGAGACCACCGAAGAAGGCGCCGAGGCTGCAGAAGAGGCCGCTGAAGAGGGCGCCGACACCGCCGAAGAACGCGCCGAGAACACCCGGAGAGCCGGAACCACCGAGGGGCAGGGAGCCGCGTGACCGCCCGCACCACCGCACCGCCCGAACTCGCCGTGACGGACGTGACCGTCCGCTTCGCCGGGCTCACCGCCCTCGACGCGGTGTCCTTCACCGTCGCCCCGGGCACCGTCCACGCGCTCATCGGACCCAACGGGGCAGGCAAGTCCACCTGCTTCAACGTGCTGTCGGGCCTGTGCCGCCCGGCCACCGGCACCGTACGTCTCGGCGACGCCGACCTGACCCGGCTGGCGCCGCACCGCATCGCCGCGCTCGGCGTGGCCCGCACTTTCCAGAACATCGTCACCACCCAGGGCACCGTCGCCGACAACCTGATGCTCGGCCGCCACGCCCTGTCCCGGGCCGGCTTCGCCGCCAGCGCGCTGCGCCTGCCGCACGTGCGGCGCGAACAGCGCGAACACCTCGCCCGGGCCCGCGAGATCGCCGAACTCACCGGGCTCGGACACCACTTCGACAGCCCCGTCGCCCTGCTCTCCTACGGCGACCGCAAACGCGTGGAGTTCGCCCGTGCCCTCTGCCTGGAGCCCAGCGTCCTGCTGCTGGACGAGCCGGTCGCCGGGATGAACGCGGCCGAACGCGCCCGGACGGTCGAGGTCGTGCACGCCGTGCGCGCCGAACTCGGCCTGTCCGTCGTCCTGGTGGAGCACGACATGGGCCTGGTGATGCGGCTCGCCGACGAGGTCACCGTCCTCGACTTCGGACGGGCCATCGCACACGGCACACCCGACGAGGTCCGCGGCGACCCCGAGGTGCTGCGCGCCTACCTCGGCACCGGCGCCGAACAGGAGGACGCGGCATGACCACCCTCCTGGACACCCTCTTCAACGGCCTCGCCCTGGGCGCGGTCTACGCCCTCGTCGCGCTCGGCTTCGTCATCATCTTCAAGGCCTCCGGCGTCATGAACTTCGCCCACGGCTCCCTGCTCCTGCTCGGCGGCTACCTCACCGCCGTACTCCACGACGACCTCGGCTTCGCCGGGGCCCTCGCGGTGTCCGTCCTGGCGACGGCGGCCGTGGCCGGTGCCATGGACCGCTTCCTGCTCCAGGCCGGCGGGCCGGACCAGCACGGAGCCCATGTGCAGACCATCGTCACCATCGGCGTCGACATCCTCATCCTCACCGACCTGTCCCGGCGCATCGGCGGTGACCTGCTCTCGCTCGGCGACCCCTGGGGCGACTCGGTCAGCGCGCTGGGGCCGGTGACCGTCGCGGACAGCCGTATCGCCGCGATCGTGGTCTCCGCCGTGGTCATCGCCGGTGTCTTCGCCCTGTTCCGGTACACCTCCTGGGGCCTGTCCCTGCGTGCCGCGGCCGAGGACGTCGAGGCGGCGTCCCTGATGGGCGTACGGCTGGTGCGGATCCGCATGCTGGCCTGGTGCCTGGCCGGAGCGCTGGCCGCCCTGGCGGCGGTCTTCCTCGCCGCGTTCCCGGCGCCGGGGCTGGAGCGCACGACGGGGCAGATCGCCCTGAAGGCGTTCCCGGCCGCGATCCTCGGCGGGATGGCCTCGCCACCCGGCGCCCTCGCGGGCAGCCTCCTGATCGGCATGACCGAGGCGCTCGTCGCGGGCTACCAGTCCGACCTGCACGTCCTGGGCGAGGGGTTCGGCGACGTCGCCCCCTACGCGGTGATGGTGCTGGTGCTGCTGGTGCGGCCGACCGGGCTGTTCGGAGGAAAGGCGGCGGTCCGTGTCTGAGCGACCCTCCCGAACCCGCGCTGTCCGCGTGGGCTGGACCTCGGCGGCCGTCGTCGTCCTGTGCGCGCTGCCCTTCTACCTCGACGCGTTCTGGCTGCGCATCGGCCTG
This sequence comes from Streptomyces tuirus, assembly GCF_014701095.1. Taxonomy (NCBI): domain Bacteria; kingdom Bacillati; phylum Actinomycetota; class Actinomycetes; order Kitasatosporales; family Streptomycetaceae; genus Streptomyces; species Streptomyces tuirus. The sequence continues at coordinate 7,355,973 of NZ_AP023439.1, forward strand.
TTCTCGATGGCGGCGGCCATCGGCGCGGTGGGCCTCGGCCTGCTGTCCGGCACCGCCGGCCAACTCTCCCTCGGCCACGCCTTCTTCCTCGCTGTGGGTGCCTACGGCTACGTGTGGCTGGCCGGTGAACCCGGACCCGGGCTGCCCACCGCCGTGGCCGCCGTACTCGCGGTGTTGCTCGCCGGGGCGGCCGGCGGGCTCTTCAGCCCCGTCGCCGGCCGGCTGCGCGGCATCTACCTGGGCGTCGCGACCCTCGCCCTGGTCTTCCTCGGGCACCACGTCCTGCTCACCGCGGACTCCGTCACCGGCGGATTCAACGGCCGCTCGGTACCGCCCCTGGAACTCGGCGGGTTCTCCTTCTCCGCGGAATCCGAGCTGACCGTGCTGGGCGTGCCGTTCGGCGCCGAGGAACGACTCTGGTACCTGGGCGTCGCCCTGTTCGCGGTCACCTGGTTCACCGCCCGCGGCCTGCTCAGCGGCCGTCCCGGGCGCGCCCTGGTGGCGCTGCGCGACAGCGAGACCGCGGCGGCCGTGATGGGCGTGAACGTCTCCCGGCACCGCTCGGCGGCCTTCGTCGTCTCGTCGATGTACGCGGGCCTGGCCGGGGTGATGCTCGCCCTCTCCTTCCGCCGCGTGGTGCCCGACTACTTCGGCCTGGTGTTGTCGGTCGACTACCTCGCCATGATCGTCATCGGCGGTCTCGGATCGGTGGCCGGAGCCACCGCGGGCGCCGTCTTCGTCACCGCCCTGCCGCTGCTGATGACCCGCTACGCCGACCAGCTCCCGCTGGTGGCCGCCCCCGGCACCACCGACGGCACGGTCGGCCCCACCGAGGCCGCCCGCTACCTCTACGGAGCGGCGATCGTCCTGATCCTCCTCTTCGCCCCCGACGGCCTGCACGGCCTGGTCCGCCGCCTGCGCGCACGCCTGCGCCGCCGCCGGGCCGCCCCGCCGCCCGCCGGCACCACGTCCGCTTCCCTGCCGCCCACGACAGCCGTACGAGCCAAGGAGCCCACCCCGTGAAGTCCACGCACCACACCGCACCACGCGCCAGAACGCTGCTGGCCACCGCCCTCGCGGCCCTGCTGCTCGCGGGCACCGGATGCAGCTCCAAGGCCGGCTCCTCCGGGAGCACCGACGACAGCGCCGACGGCATCAAGACCGGCCCCGGAGTCACCGCCAAGACCATCCGGCTCGGCGCCCTGACGGACCTCACCGGCCCCTACGCCACCCTCGGCAAGAGCATCGTCCAGGCCCAGCAGATGTGGGCCGACGAGGTCAACGCCCGCGGCGGCATCTGCGACCGCCGCATCGAGATCGTCGTCAAGGACCACGGCTACGACGTCCAGAAGGCCGTCACCGCCTACGCCGACATCTCCACGGACGTCGTGGCGCTGCCCCAGGTCATCGGCTCGCCCGTGGTGGCCGCCCTGCTCGACGACATCGAACGGGACAAGGTGCTCACCTTCCCGCAGGCCTGGGCCGCCTCCCTGCTCGACCGGGACTCCGTGCAGGTCCTGGGCACCACCTACGACATCGACATGATCGCCGCCGTCGACTTCCTCACCCGCACCAAGGGTCTGGCGAAGGGCGACACGATCGGCCACGTCTACTTCGAGGGCGACTACGGCGCGAACGCCCTGGAGGGCTCGAAGTGGGCCGCGAAGAAGGCGGGCCTGAAGGTCGCGGGCCAGAAGATCAAGGCGACGGACACCGACCTGTCCGCGCAGGTCTCGGCGCTGCGCAAGGAGGGCGTCAAGGCGATCCTGATCAGCGCCGGACCGGCCCAGACGGCCTCACTGGTCGGGGTCGCGGCCTCCCGGGGCCTGAAGGTCCCCGTCGTCAGCAGCGCCCCCGGTTATGCCCCGCAGTTGATGAAGACTCCGGCCGCCCCCGCCCTGGCGGCCATGCTGAACGTGGTCAGCGCCGTCCCCGCGGTCAGCTCCGACGTGGCCGGGGTGCGCAAGATGGTCGCCGCGTACAAGAAGAAGTACCCGGGCGCCCTGGTCGACTCCGGTGTGCTCTCCGGCTACAACGCCGCTCAGCTCATGGGTACCGACCTGAAGAAGGCCTGTGAGAACGGCAGTCTGGCCCGCGAGGACGTGGTCAAGGCCCACCGCTCTCAGTCCAGCGTCGACGTCGGCCTCGGCTCGCCGCAGAACTTCTCCGACAAGGCACGGCCCGCGAGCACCTCGACCTACGTCTACAAGCCGGACGCCAAGGCGGTAGGGGCCGCGGTGAACGTCGAGAACGCCCACATCGCCCCGGGCGTCAAGCAGTACCTCGATTCGCGCGACTGACAGCGGGTCCCGGCCGGGGCGACGCCGCACGCCGCGTTGTGGAGCGGCGCGCGCCCCGGCCGGCTCAGCCGAACCGCAGGATTCGGTGATCGGTGAACGGCTGCCCGAGACCCGGGCCAGGCTCAGGAAGACGTCGCGGCCCGATCGGACTCGCCGCGCAGGACGCAGAATTCATTGCCCTCGGGGTCGGCGAGGACGGACCAGCCCGCCCCGTCGGGCTTCCGGCGATCGGCGACCAGGGTGGCTCCGAGCCTCAGCAGCCGCTCGACCTCTTCCTCACGCGAGGTCGTCGGCCGCAGGCACAGGTGGATCCGGTTCTTGATCGTCTTCGGCTCCGGCACTTGGTTGAAGTACAGCAGCGGTCCCTCCGGAAGCATCACCTGAACCTCCCGGTCGCCCGGTCCGTCCTGCGGATGCAGCGGACAACCGGTCACCTGACTCCAGAACCGGGCCAACTCATAGGCGTCCGTACAGTCGATCGCCACGTTCTGCACCACCGAAACCATGCGGGTCAGCTTGCCCGAGCGCCGCCCGGCCCGCCAACCGCCACGGCCGCCGGCCACCGTCACCGAGAGTTCACCGGCCGGCGGCGACACCGGCCCTATTCCTGGTATTGCGTGAGGTCGATGCCGTACACGGCGAGGTCGTGGCCGTGAACCGGGTCCTGCGCGGTGCCTTCCGCCTGCATGCCGAGCTTGTCGAGGACGTTCGCGGAGGCCGCGTCGGCGATCCGGCGCACGGCCACCACCCGGTCGAGACCGCGGTCCTGCACGGCGAACTCCAGGGTGGCGTGGGCCGCTTCGGAGGCGTACCCCTGCCCCCAGAACACCCGCCCGAGCCGCCAGCTGATCGCCACCTGCCCGGCGATCTCCGCCGGAGCGTCGGCCACGGACAGACCGACGGCGCCCGCCAGCTCACCGGAGCCGAGGAGTTCCACGGCGAACATCCCGAACCCCTCCTCGTCCCACTCCTCCTCCCACGCCTCGATGTCCCGCGCCGTCTGGTCCTCGGAGCGCGGCGCGCCGTCCCCGACACGGCGCATCACCGCCGGGTCGGCGTGGATCTCGGACAGCGGGACGAGGTCGTCCTCCACCCATCGGCGCAGGAGGAGTCGGGGCGTGCGGATTTCGGTCATGGGCCCATCCTGCCGACGCGGAGGTGCAAGCGCGAACCGCGGCCCACGAACCGGGGCGCTGCGCCTGGCGATCCGACCCGGTTACTGGGCCGCGCGTTCCTCATGCGTCGTGGCGCCCCGCCTCCCGGGTCGGCGGTCACCTCGCCGGAGCACGGCACCTGCCGCCCGGCTGCGCCTACGGTCTGCCCGCAACCGGCTGCCTCTCCCGGGACGGTACGACCGTGCCAACCGCCGCCAGGAGCAGCACCACCGCGGCGATGACGAGGAGCGCCCGGCCGGTGCCCAGCGGCACCAGCAGCAGCGTGCCGAGCACACCGCCGCTGAAGATCCCGCCCACGGTGGCCGTCCAACGGGTCCTGGCCAGGCGCTGCTTCACCGTCATGCCGCGCAGCGCCGCCCGGGGATGTCGCAGCACGTCGTTGATGAGCTCGGCGATGGCCGTCTGGCTCAGCAGCGTCGGCATCCCCGGCACATGGACGCGCAGGACGGTGGAGGCACGCACCCCCATGGCCAGCGCCACCAGCGCGACGACCCCGCGGTCGTCCTGGGCCGGGATGGCCCCGGTGCCGTGTCTCGCCAGGGCCAGTGCGCCGGCGCACAGCAGCAGCACGGCCTCGCAGCCGAGCCCGACCGGGAACCACGACCGTCCGCGCCCCGCGAGCCACGTCAGTACGACGTCCGCGACGGCTGCCCCGGCCATGAACGCGCCGATCGCGACGGCGGGTCGCGCCACCGGAACATCACCCTCCCCGGCGAGCCCGAACGACAGGAAGAGCACGTTGCCGGTCGCCAGCGCGCAGAACACCTTCCCCATGGTCAGGAAGCTCACGGCGTCGACGGCACCGGCCAGCACGGTGAGCACGGTCATGACGGCCACCCGCCGGGCATCGGTCGCGAGGACCGGGGACGCATCGGACATGCGGCCAGTGTGAGCAGCGCCCAGGGCCCGCCACGGCACCGCGGCCGGGACACGCGGCCGATGGCTACGGGCGGGCTACCGGAGTCGCGGGCCGGCTGGAGCGCCCTGCGCCGGGGGGAACCTCATGAGCCCGGTCGGTGAGGCCCGGCGGGCGGGGCCACCTTCCGCCCCGTCCCGCCGACGCCTAGAGTTCCGGCAGAGCGAGTCACCCACGAGGAGCGATCACATGGTCGGTGTCCCGAGCGCGCGTTGACGTCGTCGGCCGTGACCGGCCTGTCATCGCGTGCCGCCCTTGATCTCGCGGCACAGCGAGCCTTCTCCTGCCCGAACCGCCGGCACACCTCCCGTGCGCGCGGTGGCGGGCCTCGTTGTCGCACCACACAAGGGATGCCCGTGCCGTCCGCTTCCTCCGCTGAACCAGATCCCCGCCGGCCTGCCCCGCCCAGCCTGTGGCGAGATGCTGACTTCCGCAGACTCTGGGCGGGGCAGACGGCCTCCCAACTCGGGGAACACGCAAGCCTGGTGGTCCTGCCGCTCCTGGCCGTCCTGACACTCGACGCCGGCGCCGGCGAGCTGGGCGTCCTCCGCGCCGTGGGGCAGGCGCCGATCCTGCTGCTGTCGCTCTTCGCCGGTGCGTGGGTGGACAGATGGCGTACCCGCACGACCATGGTGCTCACGGACGCCGGCCGCGCCCTGGCCCTGGGCGCGGTGGCCGCGGCCGGCCTCTTCGGCCTGCTCGGCATGCCCGGCCTGCTCGCGCTCGCCTTCACCGTCGGGGCCCTGTCCGTGTTCTTCGACGTGGCCTACCAGGCGTCGCTCGTACGGCTGGTGGATCGCCACCACCTGCTGCGGGGCAACAGCGCGCTCGAAGGCAGCCGGTCCGCGGCGCAGATCGGCGGTCCCGCCCTCGGGGGAGCGCTGGTGTCCCTGCTGTCCGCGCCGATCGCCGCCGCCTCCAGCGCGCTGTTCTTCGCGCTGTCCTTCCTGTCGATCCGGCGGATCCGCCGCGCCGAAATGCTGCCCCCGCGCCCGGACGAGCCTCGCACCGGCGACGACCACGGCGGCACGTACCGCATCACCGCCCCGCGGATGTGGCGGCGCATACGTGAGGGCCTGCGCTTCGTCGCCGGCGACTCCGTGCTCCGGGCCGTGTGCCTCGCCTCGGCCGCCTTCCAGTTCTCCTTCGCGGCCATGATGACCGTCTACCTGCTGTTCCTGCCGCGGGAACTGCACCTGTCGGGCACCGTCGTGGGGCTGGCGCTCGCCGCGGCGGGACCGGGAGCGCTCCTGGGCTCGCTGCTGGCGGCCCGACTGCCGGGCCGGTTCGGGTACGGCACGGTCCTCGTGTGCGCGGCGGCGCTCGGCGACGGCGTGTTCCTGTGCGTGCCCGCACTGCACGGCCCCTTCGCGGTGACGGTTCCCGCCCTCCTCGCGGTCGGCTTCGTGTTCGGGTTCGGCGGGCAGCTGGTGAACGTCACGGTCATGGCCGTACGGCAGTCCGTCACTCCCGACGGGCTGCAGGGCCGCGTGGCGGCGACGATCACGTTCGCCGGCATGGGTCCGACCCCGCTCGGCTCCCTGGCCGGTGGACTCCTCGCGGGGGAGTGGGGGCTGCGTACCGGTCTGATGGTGACGGCCGCAGGCATGCTGCTGTCCCCGGTGGTGATGGTCCTTTCCCCGCTCGCCCGTCTGGGACGGGAGCTGCCGGCCCCGCACGGCACGCCACCGGCGGCCGGACGGACACGATCCCCGGACCCCGCCCGGGAAATCTGACCTTCCCGGGCGAAATCGGGACATGTGGAAGGCTGGAGGAGTGAGGACCGACCCAGCGGGCCGGGCACGGCGCGAATCCCGTGCCGGTCGCCCGCGGTCGCGAGGTTCGGCCGAGGCCGCGGCGTTCCCCCGGCGCGTCCCCGGGCCGGACGCAGGCCGCGTACAGCATCGTGAACGGGACGCCGACCCGCAAGGAGACCGCCGTGTGCGGCTGCCCGTGCAGGCCGGTGCGCCGGTCGGGTCGACAGGCCTAAGGGGCGAATGTGATGAGCCGAGCGAATCAGCGTTCGGAGGGTGATCCGGAGGAGGCGGCATCCGGCCCGAGCGGGCTGATGGACCTCCTGGGCGTCGCCGCGGTGCTGGTGGAGGCCGACGGCCGGATCGACATGTGGAGCCCCCAGGCCGAGGAGCTGTTCGGCTACACCTTCGACGAAGCGGTCGGGCAGTACGCGGCCGCCCTGCTGCTCCATCCCGAGCACCAGGAGGCGGGGCTCGCACTGTTCGCCGAGGTGGTGGAGACCGGCCGAGGCTGGGCGGGACCGTTCCCCGTGCGGCGCAAGGACGGCAGCACCCGGACGGTCGAGTTCCGCAACATGCGGCTGACGGACAGCCTCGGCGACCACTACGCGCTCGGGCTGGCCACCGACCGGGCGACCGTGCGGCAGGTGGAGCGCAAGGTGGCCCTGTCCAGCCAGCTGGTCACCCAGGCGCCGATCGGCGTGTCCGTCCTGGACACCGAGTTGCGGTACGTGGCCGTCAACGGAGCCCTGGCCGCGATGCACGGCGTCCCGGAGGCCGAACACCTGGGCCGCCACTTCCGGGACGTCCTGCCCGGGGCGCCCTTCACGAGCGCGGAGAACCGGATGCGGGAGGTCCTGGAGACCGGCCGGCCCCTGGTCGACGCGCAGGTGGTGGGACGCACCCGAGCCGACCCGGACCACGACCACGCCTGGGCGGTGTCGCTCTACCGGCTCGAAGACCAGAGCGGACAGGTGCTGGGCATCGCCAACGTGGCCGTGGACGTCACCGACCGTTACGAGTCGGCCCGGCAGGCCGAACGGGCCCAGCAGCGCCTGCGCCTCATGGCCGACGGTTCGGCCCGTATCGGGACCACCCTCGAAGTGGAGCGGACCGCCCAGGAGCTCGCGGACGTCCTGGTGCCCGACCTGGCCGACATGGTCGCGGTGGACATTCTGGACTCCGTCCTGCGCACGGGCCGCCCGGACCGCGGCGACGGCCCGGCACTCTTCCGCGCCCTGGCGGTGAAAACCGCCTACCCCACCGCCGCCTCCGAGGCGATCATCGCGCCCGGCCACCTCACGGCCTACCACGCCGACCACCCGGCGGCCCACTGCCTGCGCACCCGCAAGCCCCAGCTGATCACCCACCTGGAGCGCGGCGATCTCAGCCGTATCGCGGCCGACGACGCCGCCGCCGGCCTGCTCGCCGAAGCCGGGGTCCACACCGACATGGCCGTCCCCCTCATCGCCCGCGGAGAGATCATCGGAGTGATGGGCCTGGCCCGCGCCCGCAACCCGCAGCCCTTCGACGAGGACGACCTCACCCTCGCCTGCGAGCTGGCCTCGGCCGCCGCGCTGAGCATCGACAACGCCGTCCTGCACCAGCACATCCGCAAGGCCGCCGAAACCCTTCAGCGCAGCCTGCTGCCCCGGCCCTCGCCCCGCCGCCCCGGCCTGCAGATCGCTGCCCGGTACCGGCCCGCGCAGGCCTTCAGCGAGGTCGGCGGCGACTGGTACGACGTCATCCCCCTCAGCGGTGACCGGACCGCCCTGGCGGTGGGCGACGTCATGGGCAGCGGCATCCCGGCTGCCACGACCATGGGCCGGTTGCGCACCGCCACCTCCACCCTCGCCGACCTCGATCTCGCGCCGAACCGGATCCTCACCCACCTCGACAAGATCACGCAGGGCCTGGACCCCTACATCGCCACGTGCGTGTACGCGGTCTACGACCCGCACGACCGCCGCCTGCACCTCTCCTGCGCCGGCCACCTGCCCCCGGTCCTGGTGCGGGCCGGCAGACCACCCGAACTGCTCGACCTGCCCACCGGCACCCCGCTGGGCGTCGGCAGCGGCCCCTTCGAGACCTCATCCGTCGAGATGAACCCCGGCGATCAGCTGGTCCTCTACACCGACGGCCTGGTGGAGACCCGCGACGACCCCATCGACAAGCGCCTGGACCAGCTGCTGCGCCTGCTGGCCCCACCGCACCCGTCCGCGGAGGACACCTGCGACCGGCTGCTCCAGGAGCTTCGCCATCCCGCCGACCACGACGACGTCGCGCTGCTCATCGCACACGCGCAGCCCCTGACCGCACCCTGAGAGGATCCCGGACCCGGGGGCCCGAGCAAGCCCCGGCCGCCACGGGCCCCTCGGCCACGGCACCGGCACCGCCCGCGTCCCTCGCGCTCTCGCTGTGTGGGCGAAGCGGCCCCCGGTGTTATTCAATGAGGTGTGCGGTCAGGGACTCGGGGCCTTACCGCACGGGCCCGAAAACAACCCCGGCACCCACGCCGGGGCTTGCTGAGAGAGCCGCATGGACTCCACACCCTCGCCCTCGTCCTCCTCGGCGTTCGACCTGGTCAGCCGCGCTCTGGGGCGCTACATCCCGCGTGGCGGAGCGGCGGCGCCCGTGAGCACCGCCGAAGAGCAGGGCGACCGCGCCCCCCTGCGGCTCCCCGAGAACCCGGCATCCGGCCGTCAGGAGCAGATCCTCGGCGCGCTCAACCTGGACACGGACCTCATCATCACCCGCTGCAATCTGGACGCGCCCGTGTTCGCGGGGCTGGACGCCGGAGCCGGGAAGCCGTTCGTCGATCTCCTGCCCCCCGGTGACGTGCCGACGGTCACGCGGCGGTTGCACCAGGTCGTCGAGAGCGGTGAGGCGCACGTCGCACGGATCCAGCGGCTGCGCCGGGGCGACGGGTCGGAGCTGGTGGTCTCCATGAGCATCCTGCCCGCCGCGGCACCCGAGAAGGGCCTGACGGTCTCCGTGATCGCCATGGCCAGGAGGCTGCACCTGTACGCCGCCGAGACCGCGATCGGCACCTCGCTGGACATCGGCGAGACGGCCCAGTCGCTGGCGGAGTCCCTGCTGGCCTGGGGTGACGTGGCAGCCGTCGACCTCGACTTCGCCGTGTGGACGGGCGAGGGCGTCACCGGAAAGGCGCAGGGCCGCATCCATCTGCGGCGGGCGGCCCTGGTACCCGACAGGGTGTGGCCCGAGGGGTACACGACTCCGGGCGACGATCTGCCCGGGGACGCCAGTCGGCTGCTGGCGCAGGCGGTACTGCGGGACGACGCCCCGCAGACCATCGTCATACCCGACCGGGAGGCCCTCGAGCGGGTCTTCGACAGCCCACGCGCCGTGCGTGCCCTGGTGCCCGGCGACCGGTCGGCGGGGCTGGCCTGCATCCCCCTGGTCCTGGACGGCGCACCGCCCGTCGTGCTGGGCGTGGCGGAGGTCTGGCGGCGGGCGGACAGCCCCTTCCGCGACGGTGAGCTGTTCGACCTGCAAGAACTGGTGGCCCGGACCGCACACCACGTCGACCTGGCCCGTCAGCACCAGCGTGAGCACACCCAGGTGCTGGCGCTGCAGCGCCGGCTCCTGCCCCGGGCCGGCGGCGACACCATCGACATCGCCAGCGTCTACCAGCCCGCCACCCCTGACAGCGCGGGCGTCGGCGGCGACTGGGTGAACAGCTTCCCGCTGCCCGACGGCCGTACCGCACTGGTCGTCGGCGACGTCGTCGGGCACGGCCTGGGAGCCGCGGCCACCATGGGTCAGCTGAGCATGGAGGCGCGGGCGCTGCTGTCCGCGGGGCTCGCGCCCGACCAGGTGCTGGAGCGCCTGGACGAGACGGTGACGGTGCTGGACGACGCGGAGTCCGGGCTGGCGGCCGGCTACAGCGCCCTCGGTTCGACGTGCTGCATCGCCCTCTACGACCCGGTCGGCCACCATGTGACCCTGTCCAGCGCCGGGCACCTCCCGCCGATCCTGGTCTCCCCGGACGGGCGCGCGGTCCCGCTGTCGCTCCGGCCTCACCCCGGCCTGGGAGCCGAGTTCGCGCTGCGGGAGCCGTTCGATGTGTACACCGTCGGCGTGCCGCCGGGCTCCATGCTCGCCCTCTACACCGACGGCCTGGTGGAGGACCGCGCTCTGTCGATCGACGAGGGCATCGACAGACTGTCGGACCTCGTGTCCACCGTGCACCCCTGGGACTCCCTGCAGCAGACCGCGCGGCAGATCGTTTCCACCCTGGCGCCCGCGCCGCAGCGCGACGACGTGACCCTGCTGCTCGCCCGCATGATCGGCTACCGCAAGGAGGACACGGCGACCTGGCGGCTGCCCGCCCGCAGCGACGCCCCCGCCCGGGCACGCGAGCACGTCGCCGCGCTGCTGAGGCGGTGGGGCACCAGGGACGTCACCCGGGACAACACCCTGCTGCTGGTCAGCGAGCTCGTCACGAACGCGGTGCGCTTCGCCGAGGGGCCCGTCACCGTGCGGCTGATCAGGGCCGGCCACGGCCTGCTGTGCGAGGTGGGCGACAGCGGCAACGGCAGGCCGCGTCTGAGGCGGGCCGATCTGCTCGACAACGGCGGGCGTGGCCTGAACGTCGTGCACCGGCTCACCACCCGGTGGGGGGTGCGGTGGACGGACACCGGGAAGGTCGTCTGGGCGGAAGTCGCGAAGTGACGCGGCTACGCCCCCGGGCCGCGGCCGGCCCGGGGGAGTGCGACGGCCCGGAACGTCTGCTCGTCGCCCTCGCCGGTCCACGGTGCGGACGGCGCCCTCCGGCGCGCTACAGCCACTGCCCTTCCAAGGCAGTGGCGGTGAGTCCCGGAGCCGCCGCGTACAGCACCGCGCGGTTGCCGGGCTTCTGCTGCCCGGCGTCGTGCGCCCGCCGCAGGATGTCGAACACGGCGGCGCCTCCGCGGTTGCCGCTGGTGTAGCTGTCCCGGCTGTAGTCCAACAGCCCCGAGGGCCACGCGCCGGGCATCGTCTGCTCCATGTACTCCAGCACGCGGGTCCCCCCGGGGTGCGCGAGCAGTACGTCGGGGTGCCAGGCGTCGGGGTCGTCCTGGTACCGGGTGCGCAGCCACTCCCACATCGCGGTGACCGTTTCCTGTACGGCACGCGGCCCACGCCGGTCCATCACGAAGTGGGTGCCGTCCTGACGGGTCTCCAGGCGGTGCAGGTCCTGGGTGCCGGGCAGGGTGTGGTGCCAGGCGGCGTCGAGGCGCAGCACCGACTCGGGCCTCGGGCGGCCCGTGACCACCGCCGCGACGGCGGTGTCCGCGAACAGCAGCCGGACGATCAGGGACTCGAGGGTGTCGTCCGCGGGCTGGTAGGTCGTGCTCAGGGCCTCCGAGATGACGACCAGGACCACCCGGTCGGGGTCGGCGGCCACGAGGTCGGCGGCCAGCGCCAGGGAGCGGGTCCCCGCGATGCAGGCCCACTGCGTGGCCGGCAACAGCATCACGTCGTTGCGCAGCGACAGCCTGTTGGCCAGGGACATGTCGAGACCCGGCAGTGCGGGGGTGGTGGAGTGACTGGTGATCAGGCAGTCGACGTCCGCCGGGTCCAGCCCGGCGATCTGCAGGGCACCGCGCGCCGCGTGCTCCCCGTAGGACTGCACGGCCTCCCAGGCGGGTGCGGTGCGTTCCTGCACGGTCTGGGGCGCGGGCACGGTCTCCAGGGCGGCGATCACGCGGTCCACGTCCTGCCGGGTGAACCCGCCCCGGGCCAGCGCCTCTTGGGCCGGCTCTACACCGATCGCCCGCAGGGCGTGGCCCTTGCCGGGAGCGACCGCGGTCTCCAGGGGCAGCATCCACCCGCGGGTCTCTATGCCGGTACTGGCCGCGATGCCGTCGACCCGCGGCGCCCACGGCGCGTCCGGGTGCCGGTCGCTCACCTCCGCCACGATCTGGCTGGTCTTCACGGCATGCTTGCCGTGTATCACGGCAGGCGGGCAGAGGAATGCGGCCATGGTGGAGCACCTTCCGAGGGGCGGGGAGAATGTCACGAGGGCTGTGTCATGGGTCACTTTGCACGTCGTGCCCAAGAGGATGCCAATGGGCCCCACTTCGGGAGCCGACGTCCGGTCCGAGCATGGACGCCAAATGGACATTTCCGCTGTGATGCAGACAACTTAGGCGGACTTTGATGGTGTGACACGGCGCACACCGCCACCTCGGAAGACGTACAACCGCTTTCAGTCCGGTACCGGCTCCAGCTTGCAGCGGAAGTGGCGGAGGAGCGGCGGCTGTTCGACCAGGCGGTAGCCGGGGATCCGTTCCTTGTCCTTGACTGTGGCCGCGAGGACCTCGCCGACGTAGTTCAGGTGCCCGAGACCGTACGTCCTGCGGGGAAGCGCGAGCCGGACCAGCTCGTAGGGCGCCGACGTGACCGGGTCGCCGTTCTCGTCCTCGCTGCCCAGGTAGAGGGAACCCAGCTCCACCGAGCGGATGCCGCCTTCGAGGTAGAGCCGGCAGGCGAGCGCATGGCCCGGAAAGCGGTGGGCGGCGATGTGCGGAAGCAGACGGCCCGCGTTGAGGTAGAGGGCGTGCAGCCCCGGCGGCTCGACGATGGCGACGCCGGCCTCACGGGCCAGGCCGGCCAGGTGCCGGGCGGCGTCGGCGCGGGCCCGGAGGTAGCCGGGTTCGGTGACCTCCGTCAGGCCCTGGGCGACCATGTCCAGATCCCGGCCGGCCAGACCGCCGTAGGTGGGAAAGCCCTCCGTGGCGATGAGCAGCAGCTCGCACCGCTCGGCCAGGGAACGGTCGCGCAGTCCGAGGAAGCCGCCGATGTGGACGATGCCGTCCTTCTTCGCGCTCATCAGGCAGCCGTCGGCCATGCGGAACGCCTGCTCGGCGACCTGTCGTGGACTCATGTCCCGGTAGGCGGCCTCGTGCTGGGTGACCAGCCAGGCGTTCTCGGCGAAGCGCGCGGCGTCGAGGAACAACGGAACCGCGTGCTCCCGGCACAGGGCGGCGGCCCGGGCGAGGTTGTCCATGGAGACGGGCTGGCCGGCTTCGCCGTTGTTGGTCAGCGTCATGATGACCAGGGCGATCCTGGCGGCGTCGGGGCCCCGCAGGGCCTCCTCCAGCCGGTGCAGATCGATGTTGCCCTTGAACGGCTCGTCGCTGTCCAGGTCCCTGGCCTGCGGGCAGGGCAGATCCACCGCCTGACAACCGGTCAGCTCGACGTTGGCGCGCGTGGTGTCGAAGTGGGTGTTGCTGAGCGTGATCCGCCCCGGTGTGAGCAGGGTCGAGAAGAGGATGCGTTCCGCTGCCCGGCCCTGGTGGACGGGCAGGACGCAGGGGTAGGAGGTCAGGTCACGCACCACCTCCTGGAAGTGGTGGAAGGACCGTGATCCGGCGTAGGACTCGTCACCGGCCATGCCCGCGGCCCACTGCGCCGCCGACAGGGCACCCGTGCCGGAGTCCGTGAGCAGGTCGATCGTGACCTCGTCGGACCGCAGTCCGAACAGGTTGTAGTGCACGCGCCGCAGGGCCTGCTCGCGCTGGGCTCGCGTCGTCACCGGAATCGGCTCGACGACCTTGATCCTGTAGGGCTCCACTAGGTCGCCCACCCTTCCTGAACGCGGTTCGCGGCGCGCCGAGGGCGGACCGCGTAGGCCTCCGGCGAGAAGTAGACGTTCACCCGCGGCGGTTGCCAGGTGCTCTGCACGAGGGACACGTACGCGATCAGCCCCACCCCGTCGCGCGGGCGCCGGGACGTCATCGCCGCGCACGCGGAGCCGACGGCGCCGGGATCCATGCCATAGCCCCGCAGCACGGCCGTGGCCCGGTCCCGGGCCACCTCGTCGTCCGGTGCGTAGTCACGGACCGGTACGTGCACGGTGTAGCCACTCGGGTGCGTCCCACCCCGCGCGGTGTAGGACAGGCAGGACACCAGCGGCCGGTGGTCGAAGCGTCCGGGATCGTCCGCGACCACGCGGCAGAACTCGCCCACCCGCTGCGCCGGTTCCCCGGGCAGCAGACGTGCCACCGCGTGCGCCTCCGCGGCGGTGATGCCGTGGTGGGCGACGTAGACCTTCACCCGTGGTGTGTGCCAATTGCCCAGATCGAGCGCGAAGAACAGGATCTCGTCCCTGTCCGGGCCGCGGGGCAAGGCCCGTTCCCGGAGTGCGGGCCATGCCCCGCCGAAGCCGAACCGGTTCAGTGCCTCCTGCGTCACCTGCGCGGACCGCGCCCGCCCGTGGGCCTGTGGATTGACGTACACCTTGACGCCCGCGGGCCGGTCCTGCCGCAGATCCATCGCGCACCACAGCGCGAACCTGCCGTCCATCGCGGGCGGGAAGAACAGGTCCTCGACCCGGCGCACCGGGTCGGTCGAGAAGCCCCGGCGTGCGGCCAGTGCCTCCAGGGCCTGCCGGCCGAGGCGGCCGTTCTCCTCGAGCGTCGTCGCCGAGCAACCGGGCTCGACCAGGAGACGCAGGGCCACCGGACTCCCGGCCGAGAACGCGAGCGAGAACTCCACCGGGGAGTGGTCGTCGCAGACGAACGAGCGTGAGGGCGGGCCGGCCGCGAGGGGGCGGTGGGCCGCGGGACCGAGCAGGTCGAGCAGATCGGTCAGCACGCGACCGGAGCCGTCGGCCGCGAACCCTGCCGCGCCGCACATGCGGCGCGTCTGCCCTCGCACATGCTCGCCCAGGGTCACCGCGGTACGAGGAGGCGGGGACGACGTCAGCCCCGAGACGGAGTGCGGATGCCGGGGGTTGCTCAATTCCATGTGTGGACTCCAGGACCGTGTGCCGTGAACACCGGGCCCACCGTCCCCGCTCCGGTCCTCGCGCCGGTCACCTCCCGGTCACGCGGTGACTACACTGTGTATCCGGGTGGTCACTTCACACGGTGCCGTGGTGGCGGCCCGCGGGCGAGTGACCGGGGGAGCGGTGAGTACGCGGTACGAGTTCAGGGTCCTGGGGCCCCTCGAAGTCCTGCGCGACGGACATCCTGTGCGCATCGACGCGGCAAAGGTCCGGCTGCTGCTGGCGGCACTGCTCGCCGAGGCCAACCAAGTGGTCACCGTGGAGACGCTGGTGAACCGGCTCTGGGGGGAAGACCCGCCCGGCCGCGCGCGCAACACGCTCCAGAACTACGTCCTGCGCCTGCGCCGCGCCCTCGGTTGCCCCGCGGGCGGTGCACCGGTGTTCACCCGCCCCCACGGCTATGTGATCCAGACCGCGCCGGACGCCCTGGACCTGCACCGCTTCACCTCCCTGGTCCGCCAGGGCCGCACCGCTCTGGCGGAAGGCGCGGCGGCACGCGCGGCCCCGCTGCTGGGTGAGGCCCTGGGGCTGTGGCGCGGGGACCCGCTGTCGGACCTGCCCGCGCACCTCGTCCGGGGCATGGTGGCCGCGCTGGACGAACAGCGCCTGGACGCTCTGGAGTTGCGGATCGACGCGGACCTGGCCCTCGGCCGGGCCGCCGACGTCCTGCCGGAACTGCGTGGCCTCATCGGGGAGTACCCGCTGCGTGAACACTTCTGGGCGCAGCGGATGCTGGCGCTCTTCCAGTGCGGACGCCAGGGCGAGGCGCTGGAGAGCTACCGCGAGGTCACCGCGCTGCTCGCCGACGAACTGGGCGTCGCGCCCGGGGCCGGACTCAGACAGGTCCACCAACGGCTGCTGGCAGCCGCCCCGGACCTGGTCGGGGCGCAGGCGGCGAGGGCGACCCCGCCGTCACGGGACGGCGAACTGCCCGTGGAGATCACCACGTTCGTCGGCCGTGAGGCGCAGGTGGCGCAGGTGCGGCGCCTGTTGGGGACCGCCCGGCTCGTCACCCTCACCGGAGTGGGCGGTGTGGGCAAGACGAGGCTGGCTCTGCGGGCCGCCGCCGAGGCGGCACCCTCCTTCGCCGACGGGGTCCGGCTCGCCGACCTCGCCCCGCTCACCGACGCGGCCCTCCTCGACCGGGCCGTGTCGGAGGCGCTCGGCCTGCGCGACCAGTCCGCGCGCCCTGTCGCGGACGCGGTCGCCGACCATCTGCGCGACCGCCGGCTGCTGCTCGTCCTGGACAACTGCGAGCATGTGGTGGAGCACGTCGCGGGGCTCGTGCTGCGGCTGGCGGCTACGGCACCCGGACTGCGCGTCCTGGCCACGAGCCGGCAGCGTCTGGGAACTCCCGGCGAGTACGTACTGACCGTGCCGCCGCTCACCCTGCCCACCGTGGCGGGCACCGCGGGCGGCACCCCCGCCCGCCGGAAGCCCGCGGCCGAGGCCTCAGGTGAGGACGGGGGCATGGCCGCGGCCCCCGTTTCCTCCGACACCGACGACCCGTTGCTGTGCTCCGAAGCCGTGCGGCTCCTCCTGGACCGTGCCGCCGGCTCCGCCCCCGCCTTCCGGCTCACCGCCCGCAACCGTCAGGCGGTGGCCCAGTTGTGCCTGCGGCTGGACGGCATCCCCCTCGCCATCGAACTGGCCGCGGTGCGCCTGAGCGCGATGACGGCCGAGGAGATCCTGGAGCGCCTCGACGACCGGTTCCGCCTGCTGTCCCTGCCGCGGCCGCGCACGTCGGCCCGCGGTCACCACACCCTCAGAGGCATCGTCGACTGGAGCTACGACCTGTGCACCGAAGGCGAACGGCTGCTCTGGAACCGGCTGTCCGTGTTCTCGGGCGGCTTCGACCTGGAAGCGGCGGAAACGGTCTGTGCGGGCGAGGGCGTGCTCCGGGAGGACGTGCTCGACCTGCTGGCCGGGCTCGTCGACAAGTCGATCGTGGCGGTCAACAGTTCCGGTGACCGCGCCAGGTACAGCCTGCTGGAGACCATTCGCCAGTACGGCGGGCAGCGGCTCCAGGAGGAAGGCGGCACGGCACGGGTGCGCGTGCGGCACAGCGCGTTCTACCGGACGACCGCCGTACGAGCCGGCCAGGCTTGGTGCGGGCCGCGTGAAGTCGACTGGCTGGTCCGGCTGCGCACCGACCTGCCCAACCTCCGCACCGCCCTCGACTACTGCGCGAGCCGGCCCGACCTGGCGGATGACGGACTGGAGATCGCGGTCAACCTGGCCCGCACCCGGTGCTGGTTCTTCAGCAGCACGCTGGGGGAGGGCCGGCACTGGCTGGAACGGCTGCTCGCCACGGGGGAGCAACCGGCGGCGCCGGCGGCCACGCGAGCGCCGACGCTGACGGCCGGCGCGCTGGCGATGAAGGCGTGGATCGCGCTCTGCCAGGGTGACAACCCCGCTGCCGAGACGTTCCTTGCCCAATGCCGTGCCGTGGCCCGGGAGCTGCCCGACGGGCCGTCGGCGGCGCCGGTGACGTACATCGAGGGAGCGCACGCCATGCTGGTCTGCGGCGACCCGGCCAGCCGAGCGCTGCTGGCCGAGGCACGGGACCGGTTCCGTGCCGCGGGTCAGGCCGGCGACGCGCACATGGCGACGATGCTGTGGGCCATGGCCGAGGCGTTCTTCGGGACCCGAGCCTCGGCCTCGTCGGCTCGGGACGTGTACGTCGCCGAGGCCGAGGCGAGCGGAGCCGAATGGGCCCGCAGCTGGGCCCAGTGGTGCTCGGGACTCGTGGAGTTGCGGCACGGGGAAGCACAGCGGTCCCTGGCCCCTCTGCAGCGGGCCCTGGCGCGGCAGCGGGCGATCGGGGACAGCTGGGGACCCGTCTGGGGCCTGGAGACACTGGCCTGGGCGGTGGCGGCCACCGGCGACGGCACCCGGGCGGCGTGGCTTCTGGGCGCCGCCCACCGCATGCGTCGGGTCACGGGGGTGGCGCTGATCGGACTGCGCCCGTTCCACGACGCGCACCTCACCGCCGAGCGGCGGGTGCGCGCGTCCCTGGGCGCCGAGGAGTACGCGGCGGCCTGGTCCCGCGGTGCCTGCGCCGAGGACACCCCGGGGCCGGTACCGGAGGAGCGGACGGCACGCGTGCGGTCGACACGCACCCGGACGGGTGGTTCCCACACTCCGACAGCGTAGGAAGGCGCCTCACGCGGGGCGGCGGGAGCGGGCCCGCCGGAAGCTCCATGGAGCCGCGTGTCGCCCGGCCCCGCCAGGAACCGGACTGCCTTCCTCACCGCACCACCCCACGGCCCGGAGCACCCCATGTCCCGTACGACCCCTCCCCGCGTGAGCGTGATCATCCCCGCGTACAACGCGATGCCGGAACTGACGCGCTGCGTCACCTCCGTGATGGAGCAGACGCTCGGTCCCGAGGCGATCGAGATCGTCGCGGTCGACGACGGCTCGACCGACGGCACCGGACAGGAACTGGACCGCCTCGCTCGGACCTGGTCCGGCATGCAGGTCGTCCATCAGCCCAACAGCGGAGGGGCCGGAGTCCCCCGCAACACCGGCCTGGACAGGGCCGTCGGCGACTACGTCTTCTTCCTCGACTCCGACGACTACCTCGGCCCGGACGCCCTGCGCCGGATGGTCGCCATGGCGGACGAGAACCGCACCGACGTGGTCCTCGGCAAGATGGTGTCGGTCGGCGGACGAGCCGTGCCGACCGCGGTCTTCTCGCACAACCAGCCCCGGACCGACGTCTTCTCCTCCGCCGCCTACCGCACCCTGGGCTGCTGGAAGCTGTTCCGGCGCTCGCTGATCGAACGGCTGGACCTGAGGTTCCCGCCGTACCGCAACTGCGAGGACAAGCCGTTCACGGCTGCCGCCTACCTCAACGCCGACGGCATCTCCGTGGTCGCCGACTACGACTGCTACTACTCGCGCAACCGCCAGAACGGCAACAACCTCACCCGCACCGCGGCCGACCTCGTCCACCGCATGGACGGCACCCGGCTGTGCTTCGAAACGGTCGCCCGCTACCTGGAGCCCGGACCGCGACAGGACCGGATCATGCGCCGCCACGTGGAGTGGGAACTGTGCGGGCCGCTGCGTGCGCTGCTGCCCCGCGAGAGCGACCAGCGGGCACGGGAGCACTTCTACCCGCAGTTCCGGCACTGGGCGCGGAACTACGTGAGCGACGGCGTCTTCCAGTCGATCGCCCCGCAGGACCGGCTGATCGTCCACCTCCTGCGCGACGACCGCTTCGAGGACCTCATGACCGTGGTCCGGCACGCCAAGGAGGACGCGGCGCGCGGCCATGTGGTGGACAAGGGCCGCGTCTACTGGGCTCACCCCTTCTTCCGTGACCCCGCGAAGGCGGTCCCGGACATCTGCTTCGACGTCACGAGCCGCATCCCGGTCCCCCACGAACTGGCCGAAGCCGCCTGGACCGGCGACGGCGATGTGCTCCGGCTCGCCGGTCACGCACAGATTGAGTCCCTCGGCCCCCTCCAGTCCGGCACCCGCCTGATCCTGCGCCCGAGTGGCTTCCGGCACCCGGACATCCACGTGCCCGCGACCGTGGGCACGGACCCGCATGACGGCGGGGACGCCGCGACCGGCTTCACGGCCGACGTGGACCTGGACACCGTGGACGCGGGCGCTCCGCTCGGCAGCGGCCGGTGGGACCTCTACCTGGATGTCCGCGCCCAGGGGGTGAGCCGAACCGTGAGGCTCCGGCAAGCCCGGACGGATGCGAACGGCGAGCGGCACGCTCCACCGCAGCGGGACCTGGCCCCCGGCCCCCGGCCCGGGCACGGCCCCACCACCGCACGCCCCTTCTTCACCCCCCACGGCCACCTCTCCCTGGACCTCCGGGAAGCCGAGGTCGCTCCGCTCTGCCGCGTGACCGGGATCGCCTGGGACACCTCCGCGCCCGCCACCCTCGTCGTCGGCGGCCGCCTGACCGACGATGCCGCCGGCCGCCCCGTCACCGCCCTGCGCGCCGAAGAGAACGCGGGCTCGGTGCGCGAGGTACCCCTGCTGTACGCACGCGACGGCAGCCCCGCCTTCACCGCCCGTCTGCCCGTGGGGACGCTGCGACCAGGACGGTGGACGCTGATCCTGCGCACGGACGACCCGGGAAGCCGCATCCCCGTCCCGCCCGCGAGGGCACTGTCCGGCACCCGGTGGTTTCGCGCGTCCCGCCTCGGCCGCCCCTACTACGCCAAGCCGCTCCCGGGCGGCCAGGGGGGAGCCCTGGTGCTGCGCGTGGCACCGGTCAGACTGACGGCGGCGGCCCTCCGCCGCGTGAAGGGCGTCAGCCGGTGGCTGATCCGCTAGCGGATGTGCCGCCCGGCGCGGAGGCCGGTGTACTGGCGGAGCGTCTGAAGGAACGCATCTACGCGACGATCACGATGATCGCCGTGGTGGTCGGTCTGTCCATCGGCGACGTGAGTGCACTCGGCGCCCTCGCCACGGTCCTGACGACCGCTCTGGGTCTCTGGCTCGCGGCGCTCGTCGCCGACCAGCAGGCCCACCGCACCGTCCACCGGCACCTCGCCACCGGCCGTGAGCTGCGCCGCATGCTGTACGTCAGCAGCCCACTGCTGTCCTGCGCCGTGGGCCCGTCCGTGCTGATCGCCCTGGCCGCACTCGACGTCCTGACCCTGCACGCCGCGTTGCCGGCGGCGGCGGGCGTGTGCGTGTTCTCGCTCTTTCTGTGGGGCTGTGTGGGCGGGCTGCGCATGGGAGGCGGCGTCCTGGCGGCTCTGGTGGCGGGCCTGGTGGACGCCGCGATCGGTGTGGCCGTCGCCCTGGTGAAGGCGGCTGCCGGGCACTGACCCGCGGGATCAGTCCCGTTGCGAGGCGAGCAGCTCCCCGAGTTTGCCGAGACCCTGACTCCAGCCTTCCTCGTGGAGGGCCCGCCGCCGCTCCGAGGCGAACTCGCCCTGATCCAGGACGAGTTCGGAGCGCGCGGCGTCGATGTCGTGAAGTGACAGTGTCACCACCGTCTCCCGGTCCTCGGGGTCGGGATCCTCCCAGCGGAAGGTGTACGCCAGGCGTTCCGGGGGCTCGACCTCGAGGAACTCGCCGACCAGGTAGAACAGTTCACCTTCCGGAGGTCGCATCGCGATGCGGTAGGCACCGCCCGGGCGCAGGTCGCTCTCCACACTCGGGATGGTGAACCCGTCCGGCCCCCACCAGCGGGCCAGTTCCCGGGGATCGGTCAGCTCCCGGAACACGGCCGGGCACGATCCGTCCAGGGCGCGCCGCAGACGCACTCTCAGTTCACCGCCACGTGTCATCACGCCCACCTCCCACCGCAAGTGCCAGGAAGGACCGTCACACCCAGTCTATGGTCCGGGGCGGTGGAAAACCGCTGCTGGACGGGATGCTGGTCAGGCGATGCCCAGCCGGTGTGCGACGGTGCCGAGGGCCGTGCCCAGCGGCAGGGAAACCCTGGTGAGGGCGTGCTGATCGCCCCGGGTCTGATCCCGGTTGACGATCAGCACCGGCTTGCCTTCCTGCACCGCCTGGCGGACGAACCGAAGCCCGGACATCACCGTCAGCGACGAGCCGAGGACCAGCACCGAGGTCGCCGCGCGGACCAGCTCACGGCAGTGCGCCACCCGCTGCGGCGGAACGGTTTCGCCGAAGAACACGACGTCCGGTTTGAGTGTGCCGCCGCAGGCCACGCAGGCCACCATGCGGAAGCCCCCGACCTGGTCGTCCGTGAGGTCGGCGTCCCCGTCCGGGTTGATTCCGGCGGCCACGGGTTCGAACGCCGGGTTGGCCTCCTCCAGTCGCAGCGCGAGTTCGTGACGCGGGCTGACGGCCCCGCAGGAGAGGCAGCGGACCCGGGTCAGGGTCCCGTGGAGCTCCACGACGTCCTCACTGCCGGCGGCCTGGTGCAGGCCGTCCACGTTCTGGGTGATGACACCCGAGAGCAGACCGTGCCGCCCGAAGGCCGCCACGGCCTGGTGGCCGGCGTTGGGCCGGGCCCGGCCGAAGGTGCGCCAACCGAGGTGGCTGCGGGCCCAGTACCGTCGCCGGGCCCGGGCGTCGGCGGTGAAGTCCTGGTAGGTCATCGGCGTGTGCCGGCTCAGGCTCCCGCCCTCGCCCCGGTAGTCGGGGATGCCCGATTCCGTGGAGATGCCCGCTCCGCTGAGCACCAGCACTCCGCCGGTGCGCAGCGCGTCGGTGACCGGCTCCAGATCCGTGGTCGCCGGCGGCAGGTCCCCGGCAGGGGTCCAGCTCAGGGTCGGGCGCATGCGCATGTCGTCAGCGTACGGAACAAGGCTGCAGAGCCGATATCGGACGGAGACGTTTGGGCGGGCGGGATCGGCGCACCCGATGACTTAACAGAATCCTTATGCGACGAAGCGGAGACACACCATGGGCATCATTGCTTGGATCATCATCGGGCTCCTCGCCGGCGCGATCGCCAAGGCGCTGATGCCGGGCAAGGACCCGGGCGGCATCATCATCACCATGCTCATCGGCATCGTCGGGGGACTGCTCGGCGGTTGGCTCGGCAAGGTCATCTTCGGTGTGGACTCCATCGACGGGTTCTTCGAGCTCTCCACGTGGATCGCCGCGATCGTCGGCTCCCTTATCCTGCTCGCCCTGTACCGCGTCGTCGCCGGCAACCGACGCTCGCACCGGCACGCCTGACCCGGCGCAGGCAGACGCCTCCGAATACCCCCCAACAGACCCTGAGGGCTCCCTTCCCGTACGCACCGGAAGGGAGCCCTCGGGGTCTGTTCGGTCGTCGGCCGCCCCGGTAGCCATGGCACCCGCGTGGTCAGCAAGGGCTCCGCCACACCCCGAGTTCCGGCTCCTTGCGCATCGACGACAGCCTCAGCCGGCGGGACTCGGCACAGAAGCTGCTCCGCGGCTCCTCGTACTCCACGTGGAACACCGCCTTGCCCGCGGCGATGAACGGGGAGAGCTCGCCGCACTCGTCGTACTGGGCGCACTCCTCGTTGACCGCGAAGTCGAAATGGCCCACGAGCTCGGGGATCTGGGGAAGGTCGTTCTTCAGCCCCACCGACAGCCCCCGCTCGTGGGCGATGTCCGCGATCATGCGGTTGTACCTGAGCTGGTCACTCGCGGTGAGCGGAAAGCCGGTGTCGTTGCCGTAGCCCTCCACCAGATCGGGCTCCACCGCGTCGAAGCCCTTGTCGCGGCACATGTCGAAGCGGCGTTCCATGATCGGTCGCAGGACGGACAACTGCCGGATGTCCAGCCACCGCTCGCCCGACCACCCGTTGGGCTCGCCGAGAACCGCACGGGGGAAGGCGCTCCGGTCCGGCCGGAAGTCCTCCCACGCTCCCACGTTGACGTAGCAGATGACCTTCCTCCCCGCGCGGTGCAGCCGGGCCACGTCAGCGGCGGAGTTCTCGAAACCGTCGATGTCGTAGACCGGCACGTCGGCCGACGCGTCGACCCTGCCGTCCAGCTGCCACTGCCAGGCGAGACCCGGACGGGGCTGCCACACGGACCGCGAGGGCGACGCCGTATCGTGCGCCCCGCCGTGCGCGTCGCGGGGTGGCTCGGCGCTGCCGGAGCAGCCCGTCAGCGCCGCGGCCGTCAGCGCGGACAGCAGGGCCGCACGGGCAAGGGCGCGCCCGCTCATCGGCCGGCCCCGGCGAGAGCGGGCGTCAACTCGGCCCAGGGGTTGGGTGGTTCACCCGTCACCGGACCGCAGACCGCCGCCCCGCGCTCGTGCGCCGTGCGAACGGCCAGCGGAACGAGCGCCTCGGGCACGCCGTACACGAGGTGGCACAGCCGCCCGGCCGGGTGTCGTGCGGTCCATGCCGGCCGGCTGAAGGCGGAGACGTACGTCGACCAGTGCCCCTCGAAGGTGACGGTCAGGTCGGCGAGGCGGGCGTATCCCGGCGCGGGATGGACCCCGGGGTTGAGGACGACCGTCCCCACGCCCAGCCGGCGCAGCGTCCGCACCAGCCGTCGGCAGGCCGCCAGCCCGTCCGCCGTCGCCGTCACCCGGTCCAGGAAGCAACCGTCCGCCGCGTACCAGTCGCGGTGCCGCCGCACGTCCTCGGTGATCTCCGCTGGGTCACGCACCCCGTAGTCGGTGTCGACATAGCCCAGCAGCCGCGCCCCCGCGGCGCGCAGCGCACCGGCCGCCGCGGTGAACGCCGGGTCGGGGACCTCGCCCGGACCGCTCGCCGGGTTGAGAACGACACCGTAGGTGCGGGTCGCCGCGGTGATCAGGCGGTGCCAGGCGCCCGGGTCCTCGGCCGGATGGACGTACAGCGGGATCAGCAGGCTCACGGCGTACCGCCGCCTTCCCACAGAGCGGCCAGCGCGTCGTCGAGGGAGTGGGCCGGACGCCAGCCCAGGGCCTCCTCGGCGGCGGAGATGTCCGAACACTGCCACGACACCTGCGCGGAGCGGGCCGAACCGGCCGGACTCGCCGCGCCCTCCTCGATCCGGCCCCGGAAGCCGGCCAGACCGGCCAGGCCCCCCACCAGGTCGCGCACCGGGACGGCCCTGCCCCCGCCGACGTTGAGGACGGGCGGCAGCGGGCCCGGAGCCGTGGCCGCGAGGACCACCGCCCGTGCCACGTCGCGCACGTCGACGAAGTCGCGGTGGGCGGACAGGTCGCCGAGTCGCAGCACCGCCTCCGGGTCGGGCCCGGCCTCGCGCAGCAGCGCGGCGATCCGGCCGGGCAGCCCGGTGGACGGTGCTCCGGGCCCCACCGGATTGCCCACCCGCAGCACCACCGCGTCCAGGCCGGAGGCGGTCACCGCGACCGTACCCGCGAGCTTCGTCGCACCGTAGGGGCCGACCGGGCGGGTGGCGGCCGACTCCGGCACCGGCATGTCCGGCGTGCCCGGGCCGTACTCGGCGGCCGAGCCCAGATGCACCAGACGGGCCGCGGGGGCCGCCTCGCGCAGAGCCGCGCACAGCGCCGCGGGACCACGCGCGTTGACCTCGGCGAGGGTGACGGCGTCGCCGCCGGTTGCGCCCGCGCAGTTGACGACGGTGTCGGGCGCCGCCGACGCGAGGGCCTTCGCCAGCCGCTCCGGGCGAACGCGGGCGAGATCGGCGTCGACATCGGCGGCCGGTGACCGGCCGCCGACGAGGACCCGCGCGCCCGGCAGAGCACGCAGCCGCTGCGCGACGTGAGCGCCGAGATAGCCGGTGGAACCCAGGACGAGAATGCGCATGACGTGCTCAGGCTCCCTTGAGCAGAAGCGACTTGCGGGTGGTGAACTCGGCATTGGCCCGGTCGTAGTCGTCCGGGCGGCCGATGTCCAGCCAGTACCCGTCGAACTCGTAGGCGTGCGGCTGGTTGTCGGTCTTGAGCAGGTCGAGCACCAACTCGTCGAAGCCGAGCGGGAGTCCGGGCGTGTAGCCGTCGAGGGTGGTGCGGGACAGGCCGTAGACGCCCATGGAGACGCGGTAGTCCACGCTCGGCTTCTCGGTGAACGCGACGACCTTGCTGGAGTCGGTGGTCAGCACCCCGAAGTCGATGTGCACCTTGCGGGCGTACGTCGCGATGGTCAGCGGGGCCCCGGACGCGCGGTGCCGGTGCAGGACGTCGGCGTAGTCGAGGTCGGTGAGGACGTCGCCGTTCATCACAAGGAACGTCTCGGGCAGGCGGTCGCGCAGATTGAGCAGCGGGCCCATGGTGCCCAGCGGGCTCTCCTCGGTGGCGTAGTCGACGGCCAGGCCCCACTGGGAGCCGTCGCCGACGTAGGCGCGGATGATCTCGCCGAGGTGGCCGATGGCGATGGTGCAGCTGGTGAAGCCGGCCGTGGACAACTGGCGCAGCACGATCTCCAGGATCGCGTGCTGGTCGCCGATGGGCACGAGCGGCTTGGGCAGCGCGGTGGTGTACGGGCGCAGCCGGACGCCCTTGCCTCCCGCCAGGATCACTGCGTGCATGGGGCTCCTCCTTCGTGAACGCTTCGTGGACGTGCGCGGACGTGACGGACGAGTTGCGCTGTGCGGGGTCAGATGTTGTAGATGCCGGTCTTGTAGCGGGCGAGGTTGGCCGGGTCGCGGAAGAACTCCACGGTGGCCGCCAGGCCTTCCTCCAGGGTGTGCGCGGGCTGCCAGCCGGTGGCCGCCGCGAGCCGGCTCGCGGCCGCGACCAGCCGCATCACCTCGGAGTTCGCGGGACGGATGCGGGCGGTGTCCTCTCGGACGTCGAGGGCGGTGTCCATCACCTTGCCGATCAGCGCGACCAGGTCGCCGACCGAGATCTCCCCGCCGGTCCCGGCGTTGAAGGTACGGCCGACGACCTGCCCGGCGGGCGCGGTGCCGACGGCGAGGAAGGCCTGCGCGGTGTCCTTGACGAAGGTGAAGTCCCGGGTGGGACGCAGGTCGCCGAGGGTGATGGTGCGTTCCCCCGCCGCGACCTGCCCGATGACGGTGGGGATGACCGCGCGCATCGACTGGCGCGGCCCGAAGGTGTTGAAGGGCCGCAACGTGACCACCGGGGTGTCGAAACTGGCGTGGTAGCTGTCGGCCAGCCGGTCCCCGCCCGCCTTCGAAGCGGCGTACGGCGACTGGGTGTTGATGGGGTGGTCCTCGGTGATGGGCACGGTCTGCGCGGTGCCGTACGTCTCGCTGGTGGAGGTGTGCACCAGCCGGGGCGTGCCGAGTGCGCGCACGGCCTCCAGCACGTTGAGGGTGCCGGTGACGTTGGTGTCCACGTAGCTGTGCGGGGCCTGGTAGGAGTACGGGATCGCGATCAGGGCGGCCAGGTGGTAGGCGGTGTCGGCGCCGTCGAGGAGGCCGCGGACCGAGCCGGGGTCACGGACGTCGCCGAGGACGATCTCCACCTGGTCCAGGACGTCCGGGTGCAGGGTCTCCAGCCAGCCGTAGGAGGAGAAGGAGTTGTACTGGGCCATGGCCCTGACCCGGTGGCCGGAGGCGACCAGTGCCTCGGTGAGGTGCGAGCCGATGAAGCCCTCGGCTCCGGTGACGGCGGCGAGCGGTGCGGAGGTCAACTGCGGTGTCCCTTCGGTTGGGTGGGGTGCGAGTGGAGAGCGGGTGGGGCTCAGGCGTGCGGTGCGGGCCGGCCGAGCAGCCACAGCGCGCACGCCGCCAGGCACAGGGCGGCGGCGCCGCAGACGAGTGGCAGGGCCAGGGCGTTGCCCGGTGGCAGCCGGAACAGGGCGACTGCTCCGGCCGCGCCGGCCGCCGCGAGGCAGATCCCGGCCGACGACCAGGCCGCCCCGAACGCCTGGAGCAGCAGTGCGGTCCACAGGACGGCCGCGAGGAGCAGCAGGGCGGCCGGGTCGGAGCCGGTGAGCAGGGCCGCGGGCAGCAGCGGCGCGAGATAGGCGAACAGACAGAGGCCGAGGACACCGGCCGAGCGCAGCAGGAACCCGGCGGGCGTGGCGGTGGCGCGCAGCGCGGCGACCGACAGTCCGCGGTAGCGGTACAGCAGCCACTCCGCCGGCCCCATGCTCAGTGTCAGCACGATCACCGCGTACGGTTCCTCTCGCCCTTCCAGCAGCACCAGCACCCCCGCGGCCAGCCCGAACAGGCCGTACGGCAGCGACCACAGCAGCCGCGGACGGGGCGCGCCGGTGGAGGCCGGCACGGCGAGAGCGCCCCGCAGGACCCAGCCGGTGACGCCGAGCGTGGCGAGCAGCGCCAGCAAGGGCAGCCCGGCCCGCAGTGCGGGGTCCAGCTCCCACCACGGCAGGACGGCCGCACCCGCGAGCAGCGGGCTGAGCGCGGCCAGAAGCAGGCGTTCGCGGCCCAGCACCAGCAGGACACCGGCGGCCGCCAGATACGCGGACTGCGCGGCCGCCACCAGCGTCACCGCTCCGCCGTCGGCGGGCAGCGCGGCGACCGCCGTGGCCACCACCGCCCCCACGGGCGCGCCGGCCAGGAGGGTACGGCCCGCCTCCCGGCGTCCGGTCGCCATCCGCAGGTGCGCGCGGTGGCCGAGCGCCTGCCCCCACGCCCAGGAGACGAGCCCGGCCACGACGAGGGCGGGCGCGTACCCGCCGGCGTTCCACAACGGCGCGGTCAGCAGGTAGGCGAGCCCCGGCAGGGCGAACAGCACGCCCCGCAGCAGACAGCGCAGGGTGTCGGGACGCCAGGGGTCGACTGCGGGGGCGGGCTCGGGGAAGGTGCGCGGCACCCGCTCATAGAGGGCGGAGGCCAGGGAGAACAGGTTCGGGTGGCCGTAGCGTTCGTTGATCAGGGAGGCGGACAGTCCCTCCGCCTCCAGCAGTGCCGCCACCTCGTAGGGGTGGACGGCGGGGCCGATGCGGTCGGCGAGTTCGGCGGCGAGTTCGCTGACCGCCTCCTCGTCGGGGCCGTGCCGGGGCAGCCGGATGGCGAGGGTGGTGTCGTCCAGGGCCCAGCGCGGCCGGCGGCGCGGCGGGCGGGGACGGGCCAGCCGGATGGCCAGCGTGTCCTGCTCCGCGCCCCCGGGTTCCAGGGACATCGGCCCGCTCACAGCACGAGGCTTCCGGTGCCGTGGACGACCGGCGCGGACATCCCGAACGCCGGCAGGACCGCCGTCGACTCCGGTGCCGGGTGGGCCAGTTCCAGATAGACGGACCGAAACGTGTCAATGGTCTGCCGGAGGGTGAACTGCTCGATGACCCGCAACCGTGCCGCCTCACCCATCGCCCCGCGCCGCGCGGGGTCCCCCAGCAGCTCCAGCGCCGCCGCGGCCATCGCCGCCGGATCGCGCGGGGGCACCACCAGCCCCGTGTCTCCGACGGCCTCGCGGACACCGCCCACGTCGGTGGAGACGGTGGCCCGGCCGCAGGACATGGCCTCGATCAGGGTGAAGGGGAAACCCTCGCTGATGCTGGAGAGCATCACGACGTTCCCGGCGCCGTAGGCGTCCCTGATGTCGTCGACGCGCCCCTCGAAGGTGACGGCGTCGGCGTGCCCGAGCTCGGCGGCCAGCGCCTCACAGCGCTCCCGGTAGGCCTCTCCGCCCCGCGGTGTCCCGCCGAACAGCCGGAGCCGCGCGAGCGGCAGCCGGTCGCGGACGAGGGCGAAGGCCCGGATGAGGGTCTCCAGGTCCTTGATGGGGTCGACGCGGCCGGCCCAGCTGAGGGTGGGGGAGTCCGGCTCGGGCCCCGCCGCCGGGAACGCGGCGGGGTCGACGCCGTTGTAGACCGTGCGGATCGACTCCGGGTCGGCGCCGCCCTCCTCCTCCCACAGCCGGTTGTAGCGGTTGCCCGGTGTGATCAGGGCGGCCCGGCGGTAGCTCTCCTGCGCGAGCAGCCGGAAGAACCCGAGGATCACGGCTTTCACCGGCCAGCGGTAGGGCGCGGTGCGGTACCCGAGGTAGCGCTCGCGCAGATACACGCCGTGCTCGGTCAGCAGCAGCGGAACACCGTGCCGTTCGAGGGCGACCAGGCCCGGCAGGACGGCGACCCCGCCGCTCACCGCGTGCGCGACCCCGCTCTCGGGGGCCGGGGCGGCCAGGGGGCGCAGGGCGTGTTCCAGCAGGGCGGTCGCGGTGAGCGCGTCGTGCAGGGTCGGCCGCGCCTCGCGCACGGCGAGACCGGGGCGGTTCCACAGCGCGGTGAGGATCGCGATCGCCCGGTCCGCGCGCAGAAAGGGGCTCAGCGTCCCCTCCGACGCCGCCCGTGCCAGCACGTACAGGGCGGGCGCGAACCCGTCCTCGCCTCGCGGGTCGAGCAGCGCGGTCAGGAACCGCTCGTAGGCGGCGGCGAGTTGGTTGCGGGACCGGCCCCGGGGCGGGCGGCCCTCGGGCGGGGCGCCCCACATCGGGACGGACAGCACACGGGAGACGTGCGCGGGCAGGTCCCAGACGACCGGCTCACGTCCGGTGCCGGTGACGGCGATGACGTCGAAGGCCAGGTCGGGCATGCCTTGGACGAGTTGGTCGCACCAGACGCTGACGCCTCCGTGGCTGTGCGGGTAGGTGCCTTCGGTGAGCAGGGTGACGCGCGTCGCTCCGGTACGTCGCGCGCCCTGGGGAACGGGCATCGATGTGCTCCACGGCCGAGGTGTGGGGTGGTTCGGGCAGGCCCCGGCCGCCGCCGGGCGGCCAGGACCTTCAGGTCGTGCGCGGATGCGCCGTTCAGCTGTCCGTGGTGCGACCCACCGGGTCGGTGACGCCCGCGGGGACACGGGTGTCCGGTGCGGGCCTGGTGGCGGGGGCGGTCCCGGCGGCGGCCTCGGGGCCCGGAGCCACGGCGGAGGCCGGCAGGGTGAGGGCGAGCGGCGCGCCCGTGGAGGGAGTCCAGCCGGACACCGACCCGGCGTAGGCCTCGCCGAACGCGGCACCGGCCAGCGTGGTGCCGGTGGGCAGGGTCGCGGTGACCGCCAGTCCGTCCCGTGCGTCGACGGTCACCGTGCCACCGATGCGGTAGGCCGTGATCTCTCCGGCCCCGAGTGCGGCCTGCCACTTCGCCCGGCGCCCGAGTTCCGCGCCGATGTCGCGCATCCGCAGGTTCACCACGGGGGTGTTCTCGGAGAACAGTGCCTTGTAGCCGTCCAGGACGCCGTCGAGCACGGGGTAGGCGATGCGGTCCTCGGCCAGGTTCGACTGGTGGATGAAGTGCGGCTTGGGGTCGTTGGCCAGGACGTGCCCGAGAGCGATCTGCGTCTCCAGCGGCACGATGTGATCGGCGTAGCCGGTGGCGGTGTCCAGCGGCGCCGGCAGACATGTGGTCGTGGCCGGGTTGTCCTCGCAGATGCCGCTGCCTCCCTGGGCGCGGCTGGTGTAGATCCAGTTGTACTCGTCGACCTGCTCGGCCGCCCGGCCGGCGTTGTAGAAGACGTTCATCGGGTAGCGGGGCACGGTCGTGGACGGACCGACCCGGCGCTGTCCGGGCTCGCGGGAGTTGTCGGAGCCGAGCCAGGCGATGTCGTTGTCGCCCAGGGCGAGCGCCAGATTGGGGTTGTCCTCGGGCTGCTGCGGCAGGACCTTCATGCCCGAGTGCTCGCCGGTGACCAACTCGCCGTTCACCAGCGGCAGTCCGGCGCTCACGCCCCAGACCCGGTTGATGGCGATCTCGTCGGAGATGTCGTTGCGGCTCATCCACCGGGTGCTGCCGTCGGCGTCGGTCGCGCACGTCCAGGGCACCACGGTCGTGTCCTGAACACAGCCGAGGAAGGGGTGCGAGTAGGTGTGGTTGATCCACCGGAACTCGCCCCGGCGTGCGATCAGCCGGTCGGCGAGCGGGTCGGAGCCGTTGTTGTCCTCGCGGTGGTCGACGCTGCCGGCGCCGTTGTAGGCGAAGTCGAGGGTGAACTGGTTGCCGTTCTGCCACTCGACGGCGTGGTCGACGTCGGAGGGAGTCATCCGGATCGGGTCGGGCGTGGCCGTCGGGTCCGTGCAGTCGACGTCGCCGGGCGTGCAGTTGAGCCGGCTGTTCCACCGGTCGTCCGCCGCGAACACATCGTCCACGTGGACGGCG
This sequence comes from Streptomyces tuirus, assembly GCF_014701095.1. Taxonomy (NCBI): domain Bacteria; kingdom Bacillati; phylum Actinomycetota; class Actinomycetes; order Kitasatosporales; family Streptomycetaceae; genus Streptomyces; species Streptomyces tuirus. The sequence goes on from NZ_AP023439.1 coordinate 7,387,294, forward strand.
AAGTAGTTCCGCGAGGCGCCCAGGTGCACACCGCCGGTCATCCACTCCACGATGCCGCGGGCCAGGAGCCGGAACTGCTGCTGGTACCGGTTGTAGACGAAGGTGACGACCAGCTCGCGCCTACCGTCGTGCCGGTACTCGCCCACCAGCGTGCCCTTGCCCGACTGCCCGGGGATCGCCGCCTCGACATACGGGGTGAAGTCGGCCCCCGCCACGGGCTTCGACAGGTAGGCGTAACTCTCGCCGATCGCCGGGTCGTTGTCCTCGAAGGGCACCGCCCCGTCGAGATAGCCGAAGGGGCCCGCCTTGCCTGCGGCGGTAACCTCCGCCCGCTTGCCGTCGATGCTGCCGGAGTAGCCGCCGTGGACCGGGTACTGCAGACCGGCTTCGGGACGCGCGTACGTGTAGGCGTCGACCTGGGGCACGTCGTACGTCCGCTCGTACGCCGCCAGGGCCGCCATCTCGGAGGAGCCGGCCGGGAACGGGTTGTCGTTGGGCAGCACCACGGCCTGGAACTTGGCGCGCGGCCTGCCGTCCACGGTGTCCGCGAGGAAGTCGGCGTCGATCACGGTCCGGCCGGACTGCGTGAGGTCGATCCGGGTGTACGGCGTACCCGCGGCGGCCAGTTCGGCGGCGATGGCGTCGGTCGACGGGCCGCCGTCGCTCACCACCAGCACCCGCAGATCGATGCGGGGCGTGGTGTCGGCGTGTGCCGCGCCGGCCGGCAGGCCCAGAGCGGCGATGAGCGCGCCCACCGTGAGCACGGTGGTGCGTGTGGTCCGCTTCATGCGGTGAGGTCCCCTCCCCGGGCAGGGGTGAGTACTGCTCCGCTGAGCGGACGCACCCCCTTGCGTGCCGCCGGCGTCCCCCTCAGAAGCCAGTTCGTCACGCATCCGTTCGGGTCACATAGTGAGGTCTGTGTGGAGATTTCGCGGTCGTGTTGCGGAACATGACGGAAAAGCGCAGGTGTCGAACAGGACGCTTCCGAAAGCGAAATGAGTCGTTCCCGGTCACGTCCGGACGTCGGAGCAGTTGGGTGCGGGGGCCCGGCATGCTGGTCCGGGGCCTGAGCGGCGCACCGGCGGGCCGGTGGGGCCCGCCGGCCGGAGTGCCAGTGGTCCAGACCGGGGCGGCTGCCTGGGCAGGGAGGGTTTCAGGTCACCGCCGTCGGCTCCGTACGGAGTGTCAGGAACAGAGCACTCGCGTCACGGGCGTGTACACCGGGCCGCCACTGACGTTCGTGGAGTCGCTGAACTCGGCGTAGAAGTACGAGTAGAAGCCGATGTTGCCGTTGCAGCCGGAGTCGGCGGCGACGTCCAGCGTCAGGGTGACCGTACGGCTCTGACCGGGCGGGATGGTGGTGCCGTAGTTGCCGCCGAGGTTGGCCGGGCCGGTGCCGGTGCACGGGGCGGGACCGTTGGCGGTGGCCAGGTCGCACCCGGAGAAGCTGTATTTCAGGTCGGGGCGCTGGGTGGTCAGCCAGGTCGGCTCGATCGTCTGGTACACGAACCAGACGTCGTAGGTGTTGTTGTTCTTGATGGTCATCGACAGCTTGACCGAGCCGCCGGGCGTGGTGGTCGCGCTGTCGGTGGCGAAGGTCAGCTCCGCCGGCGCCGGGTCCGCCGCACTCGCGCCGGGGGCCAGGCCGAACACGGCGAGGGCGAGGGCGAGGACGGCACCGAGGCCGACACGTCTCATCAGGGGTGATCGCATGGCCTGGGAGGCTAGGCAGGGGCCGGGCGGAGCGTCTGCCCCGAAGGGAAGGCGCCGTCGGCCACTCGGCTGGAAGTGTTCATGACGTGATCGAGGCGTGTCGAAAGTATGGAGGTGCGGCGGAGGTCGCGTTCGCCCAGGCAGTCGGCGCGCGCCGGAAGCGGTCGTGCGGGCGGAACGTGGTCGCCCGATTCCATGGCGTGAGGAGTGGACATTGGCGCGTATCGGATCCGGCAGGCCTCTCCGGCGCCCGTGATCATCCCGGGATTCTCGGCCATCCGCCGAATTCCGGCCGCTGCGCCACCGGCCCCCGTCAGGACGTCCCGAGGCCACGCGGCGGCGTGCCGACCACGACGCCCGCCGCCGGCGCGGGACTCAGCCCGAGGTGTCCACTGCCTCGGCGATGTTGTGAAATGGAGGCTAAGCGCTACAGCGACGTAACACTTCTCGAATCGACGCCGTCGAGATGCCAGTCACCTGTCGAGACGGTGACGGCGTAAGGGAAGTGCATGTGCGAGGCTGGTCAGCGGGGCGATACGGACAAGAAAGGTGATGCGCCATGAGCGATGTCGAGGAGAGGGCGCTGCTGGCGGGCGGGTGCTTCTGGGGCATGCAGGAGTTGATCCGGTCGCTCCCCGGTGTGATCCGTACCCGCGTCGGCTACAGCGGCGACAACGACAAGCCCCACCCCACCTACCGTGACCATGGCCGGCACGCGGAGTCGATCGAGATCGTGTTCGATCCGACCGCGACCGACTATCGCGCGATCCTGGAGTACTTCTTCCAGATCCACGACCCGACCACGAGCAACCGGCAGGGCAACGACATCGGCCTGAGCTACCGCTCCGCCATCTTCTACCTCGACGACGAGCAGCGCCGCGTCGCGCAGGACACCATCGCCGACGTCGAAGCGTCCGGCCTGTGGCCGGGGCCGGTGGTGACCGAGGTGGTGCCGGCGGGCCCGTTCTGGGACGCCGAGCCGGAGCACCAGGACTACCTCCAGCGCTACCCGGACGGCTACACCTGCCACTTCCCGCGCCCGAACTGGCGGTTGCCCAGGCGTGGCTAAAGGAGCCAAGGCCACACCGGGCGGTTGAGCGAACGCGAACGAGCTCTGGACCGGGCCGGCCCGGTGCCCTTAGCCCATCTTCTCGTTGCGGCACGGTTTTTGGTGGGGGGCGACGCGGCGCGCGGTCACCCCCGCCGAGTGCCGCAGCTCCGCCAACTGCCCCTGCGCTTCGGCGTACCGCCGCTCCCAACGCTACCGCTCCGCGCCCTTCTCGCCTTGCTCCTCGATACAAGGCCCACGTCACTGGCAGCGCAACAGTCGCCGCGCCGGACACCGCTCGGTTCCAGCAGCCCGGTCCAGCGGTCCGGTCACGCGGACTGCTCCAGCGCTCCGGAACGCACAAAAGGCAAGGAGATCTCTCCTTGCCTCTCCCAACTTATAGCGCACCGGGGGCCTTGCGGCAAGGCCCCCGTCTCGGCGCAGAATCATCGGCCGAAGCCACAACCTGCGGAAACGGGGACACGAGGTGCGTGTGTCGGAGATCGGGACGTGCTGGACCTGCGGCGCGGCAGAAGCGGAGGTGTCGCGATGACCGAGCAGTACGTGCTGGATCTTCACGAGGTGGACGAGACACAGCTCGCGCTCGTCGGCGGCAAGGGCGCGCACCTGGGCGCGCTGTCGCGGATCGAAGGAATCCGCGTGCCGGGCGGATTCTGCGTGACGACGCATGCCTTCCGGCAGATCATGGCGCAAGCGCCGTCGGCCGGCGATCTGCTGGATCAGCTGTTGTGCGTGAACCCCGAGGACCGGGAGGCGATCAGCACGCTCAGCGCACGGATGCGCCGGACCATCGAAGGGATCCCCATCCCGGGCGATCTCGCGTCGGCGATCACCCGCGCGCTCTCCCGCGTCGGCGAGCAGGCCCCCTGCGCCGTCCGGTCCAGCGCGACGGCGGAGGACCTGCCGACGGCGTCCTTCGCCGGCCAGCAGGACACCTATCTGAACGTCGTGGGACCGACGGCGATCCTCCAGCACATCAGCCGGTGCTGGGCCTCGCAGTTCACCGAGCGGGCCGTGACGTACCGTCAGCGCAACGGCATCGACCACCGTACGGTCGACATGGCCGTGGTCGTGCAGCGGATGGTCTTTCCATACGCGTCGGGCATCCTCTTCACGGCCGACCCCGTCACCTGCAACAGGAAGGTCGCCACCGTGGACGCCGGCTTCGGTCTCGGCGAGGCCCTGGTCTCAGGCCTGGTGAACCCGGACGTCTTCAAGGTGCGGCACGGCGAGGTCGTCGCGAAGACGATCGCCGCGAAACAGCGCGCCGTCCACGCCCTGCCGGCCGGCGGTACACAGGAGGTGGAGATCGACGCGCGGCGGCAGGGGCAGCCCGCGCTGACGGATGCGCAGGTCGTGCGGCTCGTCCATCTCGGGCGGCGGATCGAGGAACACTTCGGCCGCCCTCAGGACATCGAATGGTGCCTGGTCGACGACGACTTCCAGATCGTGCAGAGCCGGCCCATCACGACTCTGTTCCCCATCCCCGAGGCCGCCGCCGGCCAGGGGAATCGCATCTTTGTCTCCGTCGGGCATCAGCAGATGATGACCGACGCCATGAAGCCCCTCGGTCTGTCCATGTGGAAGCTGACGGCCATGGCGCCGATGACCGAGGCCGGCGGGAGGCTGTTCGTCGACGCCACGCGAGCCCTTTCCACACCCACCGGCCGCGCCGGCCTCCTGGACCTCGTCGGGAGGGGCGATCCACTGACCAGGGACGCGCTGGAGACCGTCCTCGACCGCGACGACTTCCTCCCCCTGCTCCCGGACCCGGCTCCCGGCGGACCCCCGGCCGGCGGCGCGCCCGCACCGATCGAGACCGATCCGGCCCTGGTCAGCGGGCTGATCGAGCGCAGCCAGGCGTCCATCGCCGCACTGCGGCGCGACATCGCCGCGCAGACCGGACCCGCCCTGTTCGACTTCCTGACGGAGGCCTTCCAGGAGCACAAACGAGTCCTCACCGATCCGCTCAACCATCAGGCGATCATGGCGGGCATGGAGGCCACGTGGTGGCTCAACGACAAGCTGCACGAGTGGCTGGGGGAGAAGAACGCGGCTGACACGCTCACCCTGTCCGCCCCCGACAACGTCACGTCGGAGATGGGCCTGGCGCTCCTCGACGTCGCGGACGTGATCCGCCCGCATCCGGAGGTGGTGGCGTTCCTGCAGAGCGTCGAGGACGACGACTTCCTGGACGAACTGCCGAAACACGCGGGCGGGACCACGGCGCGCGACGCCATCGAGGGATACCTCGACCGCTACGGCATGCGCTGCGCCGGCGAGATCGACATCACCAGGCCCCGATGGCGCGAGAGCCCCAGCACCCTTGTGCCGGCGATCCTCGACAACGTCAGGAACTTCGAACCCGGCGCCGCCCGGCGGCGCTTCGAGCAAGGCCGGCAGGAGGCCTGGAAGAAGCAGCAGGACGTGCTGACCCGCCTGCGGGCCCTGCCCGACGGGGAGAGCAAGGCCGATGAGACACAGCGGATGATCGAGCGGGTCCGCACCTTCATCGGCTACCGGGAGTACCCGAAGTACGACATCGTCAGCCGCTACTTCGTCTACAAGCAGGCCCTGCTGGCGGAGGCCGAACGCCTCGTGCGGGCCGAGGTGCTCCCGGAGAAGGAGGACATCTTCTACCTCACGTTCCAGGAGCTGCACGACGCCGTACGCTCGCACCGGGTGGACGACGGGCTCGTCCGGCAGCGCAAGGAGACGTTCCGGACGTACCAGGCGCTCACACCGTCCCGGGTGCTCACATCGGAGGGCGAGACCGTCAACGGGGCGTACCGGCGCGACGACGTGCCGGACGGCGCCCTGATCGGCCTACCGGTTTCCGGCGGGACCATCGAGGGGCGGGCCCGCGTCATCCTCGACATGGGGCAGGCCGATCTGAAGCCCGGCGACATCCTGGTCACGGCCTACACGGACCCCAGCTGGTCACCCCTCTTCGTCGGGATCGCGGGGCTCGTGACCGAGGTGGGCGGCCTCATGACCCACGGCGCGGTGATCGCACGCGAATACGGCTTGCCGGCCGTCGTGGGCGTCGACCGGGCCACCCGGCTGATCCGCGACGGCCAGCGGATCCGTGTGCACGGCAGCGACGGGTACGTCGAGATCCTGCCCTGACCGGGACCGGGACCGGGACCGGGACCGGGACCGGGCTGTGCCCGACCTGCCCGGGGCCTCCACTGGTTCTGAACTCGGCGGCCCCGACCCGGCCCCGAAGCCTGCTGCACGACCAGCGCGCCGGCCGGGCGGAACCCGTCTGGTGCGCGGCGGACCGAGCCGTGGGGGCCCGTACGCATCAGGCGATCAGGGCCTGCTCCGTCGTGGGGTGGCAGGGGATGAGGGTGTCGACGCCGACCAGTTGGAGAACGCGCAGGACGCTTTCCTGGGCTCCGGCGATGCGCACCCAGCCGTCTGCCCGGCTCACCTGCTGGTGGGCGGCGACGAAGATGTTGATGCCGCTGGAGTCCATGAACGTCACACCGCTGAGGTCCGCGACTATCCGCGGCGGGACCGTACCGTCCTCGACCAGCAGGGCTTCGCTGAGCACGTCCCGGACGTCGTGGTCGATCTCGCCCCGCAGCGTCACGACACGGACGCCTGCGGTCATGTGGTGTTCGGCGTGGAGCCGGCCCGGCCGGTCCGCTTCCTCGAGCTGGGACACCGTCTCCTCGATTGTGCTTAGGCTTGCCCGGTCGGAATGTGCGCAGTCGATTGTGCCCCACCGCCCCGGCCGGATGCACCCGCGCGGCTGAGCCGAACAGCATCCTTCCGGCATGTAGGGCAGCGAAACGGGTACCGGCGCGCATGAACGGGGAGTGAGGGCGAGGCCAGTGAAACCTGATGCCGACGGTGACGGCTGTACTACGCCTGACGAGCATCTCATGCGTGTCGGGTACGCCTTGGACGGAGACGACAGCTGTATCGCGGACGCCCGCCGTCACGCCGCCGCGTTCCTCGACCGGGCGAGCGCCGAGCAGCACCTGCCCGTCTCCGCACGAGCGAGGGACCTCACCGCGCTGGTGGTCAGCGAGCTCGTCACCAACACGCGCAAATACGCTCCGGGTCCCGTCCTGCTGGAACTGCGAGTCACCGCCCGCGTCGTGGAGATCGCCGTCTGGGACAGCGACCCCACCATGCCCGCGGCCCGGGCCGCCGACCCCAGCAGGGTCGGGCAGCACGGCTTGGAGATCGTGAAGGCCGTGGCCGAGGAGTTCGCCGTGCGGCGGGAGGCGGTGGGCAAACGCGTCACCGCCCGCATCCCCTTGGCCGACGGCCCCGGCCGCGGTTTCTGACGGCCGCGACCAAGGGCGTCCGGATACCCACACGTCACCCGCGCCGAGCTGGAGTCCCCGGTGCTCAGCCCTTCGTGACGGACTCTGCGATCCGCAGGGCGGCCTGCTCGGGCGTGAGGTGCGTGGTGTCGATGACCTCGGCCTCGTCGTGCAGCCATGTGCGGGCGGCCTCGGCGTAGGGCTCGAGGTATTCGAGACGGAACGGGGAGGGGCCCATGACGCTGTCCCCTTCGATGCGCCGGCGGAGCGTGACCTGGTCGGCGTGGAGGACGAAGTGCCGTACCTCGATGGCATGTTCGGCAAGGCCCGCGCTGATCTCGCGCCAGTACGGCTCGACCAGGACGGTCATGGGCATCACCAGCGTGCCGCCGGTGAAATCGAGGACGCGGCGGGCGGTCTCGACCACGAGTGGCCGCCAGGGCGGCCAATGCTGGAAGTTGTTCGTCGAAGGCAGCCCCGGCTTGATGTCCATGAGTGTCTCGCCGACCTTCTCGGCGTCGAACACCCGTGAATCCGGGATAAGTTGCTGCACCAATGCACTGGTCGTCGTCTTGCCCGCGCCATGGGTGCCGTTGAGCCATACGATCACGGGCCCCACGCTAGCGCCGTGCGGCCGCGATCGAAGCGTGTCAGTCATCTTCCGCCTCGTCCAGGGTATCGCCGGCGTATCGAAACTCGCATACGCCACCGCATCGCCCCTGCGCATGCAATGGAGGCATGACCCACCACACCTCCCTGCCCTCACCGCCCGGCCGCACGCGCGGCATCGTGCCCCTCGTCCTGGCGATCCTCGCCCTGGCCGGCGCCGTGTTCGTTGTACGGCGGCCGCTCATGCTGTCCGCTCCGGCGTGCATGACCGGCCGGTGGCACGGCTGCTTCGACACGTTCAACGGTGACGTGCTCCTCACCCTGGCCGCGCTGCCGGTGGCCGCGCTCGCGGTCTGGTTTCCCGGTACGTCGTAGCCGGCGGGGTTCGGGCATGTCCCCGCGTCGTCAGCTGTCGGAGTCCTCGGTCTGTGCCCCGGCTTCCGGCGCGGCGGCCGACCGTGCGGCGGGCGCGGTGTAGAAGACGGACCTGCCCTGCTTCGAACGCTCCGCCTGACTCTTGGCGACGAGCCCCTCGAGCGTCACACGTACGACCTTGGCCGCGATGTCGCGGTGGGGGTGGGCCTGGCCGAGCGCCGTGGAGATCTCCGCAGCGGAGCGCGGTTCCTTCTGCACCGCGAGGTGGCGCCGGATGAGCTCCACGAGGGTGGGCTCGGCGGACTTGGCGGTGCCTGCCTTCTTGGCGGTGCCCGCCGCCTTGGCGGTGCCCGCTGCTGTGCTGGTGGCTGCCGCCTTGGCGCTGCCTGTCGTCTTGGCCGCGGACTTCCCGGCTGCCCGCTTCGCCGGCGCGGCGGTGGACTTGCGCGCCTTCTGCTTCCCGCCGGCCGCGGCACCGCCCTTCTTCCGCCGAGGAGAGGGCACCACGGCACCCGCGGAGTCGGAGGCGGACTCGGTCGGGTGCGTGGTGATGCCGAGAGCCTGGTGCATGCTCACCAGCACGCCGTGGTCGCGCTGCAGGGCGGCAAGCTGCTCCTGCAGCGACGCGATCTCCGCACTGACACGTTCCTGCTCCTTGACGTTCGCGTCGAGGTCGCCGGTCACCTGGGCGATGTACTGAGATGCCAGTTCGGTGGCCGGAGTTGTCGTCTCGGACATGCTGCTTGCCTTTCCTCGGCGTCGGAGGCGTACCGCGGATGATGCCTGTCTGGGAGCCAGGTCCCGGCGGCCCGGTAGGACGCCGCATGTGCCGCAAGTTGCCTCGGTGTAGGCATGGTACGGACCGAGGAAGCAGGTCGTTCCCCCTGAGGCGAGCAGGGACAAGGCGAGCAGGGGCAAGGCCTGTTCGGATGGTGTGCCGGGCTCGGCGGCGTAGACGGTCATGGTCAGGCCGGGATCGGCGGCCGGCTCCAGGCCCTCGAAGGCCATCGACCCCCTCCTGACCGGCCGCATCAACCCCGGCGAACGCCGGCTACGGCTCGTTGCGGTTCACCGCCGGACGCTGCCACCACGCGGCACTCGCGTCGCGCAGGGTGTTGGTGCCGCAGTGCACTTCACCCATGCCGAGGTGGTACGTGTACCAGTCGTCGATGTACGACACCTTCATGCCGACCCGCTGGTAGACGGCGGTGACGGCTTCCGTGAAGATGTCCTTGCCGTTGACGACGGGCCCCCACTGGCGTGGCGCGAGGTAGCGGTCGCGCCCCAGGAGCAGGCCGTTGACCGCACCAGGAACGTACGCACCGGTCATCACCGTCGCCGGGGCCGCCGCCCCCGGGGCGGGGCTTCCGGCGAGCCACTTCTGCTGGCCGTGGTCCGAGAGGCCGTCGACGAGGTCGGAGCCGGCGCCCATGCGCGTCAGACGGGGCACGGGAATCTCCTGCCCCTCGGCGCTCAGCGCCTCCGAGCCCCGGGTGTACAGCGCGGGCACCCGCACGATCTCCTCGTCGGTGACCCCGGTCTCCCGCTTGAGGATCTCCAGGTTGGCCGCGATGCGCCGGGCCGCCATCTCGTTGTCGGCCACCAGGTGACGCGAGGCGAGCGCCTGGTCGATGGTCTCCTTGGGCGCCGGAGTGTCACTGCGGCCCGGGACGGAGAACATCTTCGCGCTGCCGTGTCCGTCGCGCTTGGCGTCGCGCAGCAGCCGCAGCCCCGCCTGCGGATCGGCGACCCCGATGCGCCAGCCGCGCGGGGTGTCGGCGGGCAGGAACTGCACGAACTCGTCGACGTGTCCCACGCTCAGCCAGGAGGTGTCCAGCAGCAGCGGGTCCTGCATCCCCTGAGACTTGAGCAGAGTCCGCATCACCTTCGACGGACGCGCCCCGCTGTCCTTGCGCTCGCCCATGATGATCCGCCCGGCGGGGAAGGAGCGACCGCCGTGGGCGTAGGGCGGGATGGTCTCCAGGTTCCCCATGGAGTTGAGCGACCAGTCGTCGGGCTCCGCCGGGTCGTTCACCTGCACGACGCCGATGTCCCGGCCGCGCACCCGCTCGAACAGTTCCCGGCCCGCGTCCCGGTCCGGCTGTGCGGAACGCAGCATCACACGCATCACGTGCCGCCGGCCGTCCGGCCCGGTCATGCTGACGTACGCCGGCTCGACGAAGTCCTGGGCCCAGCGGTCGGCGTACTTCTCGAAGGTGATCAGCGGCGTGGTGATGCCCGCCTTCTTGACCTCCTTGCCGAGGGCGGTGACGAACTCCCGCTGAAGACGGCTGTCCGGGCCCTCGCCCTGGACCTCGGACACCATCACCTGCTGTGTGTTCTGCAGGTGATGCTGGGTCAGCAGTGGTGCGACGCGCAGGGTCACCGCGTCGGAGGTGGACATGCGCCCGGACGTCACCGTCAGCCGGACCACGGCACGTCCGTCCCACTTCGTGGCGTCCCGGACGACATCGGTGGCCTCGACGCCGAACTCCACACCCGCACGCAGCTCGGCGGCCGTCAACCTGGTCGCGGACGTCACGAGGATCCACTTCCCGGCTCGCTTGAGGAAGAGGTGCGCCTGCGTGCCACCCGTGGCGATCTTCAGGCTGCCCGTGGCGTCCGCGGGGAGGTCCGGCAGGGGCACGGAACGGATTCGGGCGAGGTCGGCGGCGTCCTCGGTGCCGTTGACCTTCGTGTCCGTGCCGTCGTTGCACGCGGCCAACTTGGCGTCGGACAGCGGTGCGCCACCGGGCCCGGTCACCGGACACCGCTTGGTGTCGTCGTCGATGTTGGGCAGATACACGGCCCCGCGCTCGATGGACCAGTCGTCCTCGCCGGTCTTGTCGCTGCCACCGGTGACATCGACCCGCCCGTCGCGGTTGACGTCCGCCCGCAGATCCGCGCGTCCGCCGGCGTCGGCGGCGAAGGCGGAGCCGGCCGGACCGGCCAGCACCGATCCGGCGGCAGCCATGGCCAGGACCACCGACCCGGCCGGGTACAGGCGCGACCGCAGACGTCTAGGTGAACGCACAGTGCATTCCTCTCAGTTGGGGGGTTCTCCGCCCTGCAAGAGGAAGGACAGGGGCTGTGCGTTCACTGCGCGGCCAGAGTTGCTTCCCGCGAAGGTGCCGACAGCGCCGCCGCCGAGGCGGCGCTTGGAACCCGTCGGCCGGTCAGGCGATGGACGCCGAAATGATGGCGGACACGGCGAGGTTGCAGGAAGCCGTCACCCAGACCGCGGGATGAGGCTCCTCCTCGACCAGCGTTGCCCCCAGACGCCCGGGCGTGACCAGGTCCACCACCAGGAACGCCACCGCCATCATCACCAGTCCCAGCAGCCCGAACGCCGCGGTCGAGACCAGCCCCTTGCCGAAGTCCTCGTACGTCGTCCATATGGACGTGAAGACGATGCCGCCGATACCGAGCAGCGCGGAGCTGAGGACCGTGGCGGCGTTGCGATTGCGCTGTTCCCAGATCTGCCGGCCGAGCTTTCCGGGCGTCAGCACGTCGACCAGGACGATGCCGAGGACCAGCAGAACCAGCCCCAGACCGCCGTATGCAGTGGCCCGCCCGAGTCCGTTGACGATGTCGCTCATGGGGTTGCCAACTCCGAAGCGTAGAGATCATGAGTGATCGCGGTCAAAGAGAGGCAAAATGTAGCGCACACGCGCAGCCCGCCGAACGGCGCCTGGCCCACTGCGAAGGATCACCGGCGGTGGCGCGCAGGATCCTCGAGTGGTGCCGCAAAGATTCATCGTCGACGGGCGAGGTGATGCGTGTCACTGCCCGGGTGTGTCCTCCGGGGCATGCGCGATCATGACGGGATGGACGCTCGCTTCCTCGGCATCGCCGAGCTGACCGAACCCCCCTCCGTGGCGGTCGTGATCGACGTCATGCGTGCTTTCACGGTGGCTGCCCGGGCCTTCGGCCAGGGTGCGGAAAAGATCGTGCTCGCCGAGTCGCTGGACGAAGCCCTGGCCCTCAAGGCTCGCCACCCGGACTGGCACTCAAGGACGGACCGCCCTCGCCCGGGTTCGACGCCGTGAACTCGCCGGGTCTGCTGCGGTCGCTCGACCTCACCGGACGGACCGTCGTGCAGAAGACCACGGCAGGAACCGTCGGCGCCCTGGCGCTCAAGGAGGACTCGCTCATGGTGCTCCGTCCAACGACCGAACCCGTGCCGGGCCCGGGGGAGGAGTCCCGATGAGCCGGCCCGAGGAACGCGAACCCGTCCTCTTCCACACCCAGGGTCGCGCCGCCCGCATCACCCTCAACCGGCCTCACGCTCTCAACGCCCTCACCCACACCATGGTCCGCCGCATCGACGAGGCACTCACCGCCTGGGAACGGGACCCGTCCGTGGAGACCGTCGTCATCACCGGTGCGGGGGAGCGCGGCCTGTGCGCCGGCGGTGACATCCGCGCCATCCACGACGACGCCCGTGACGGTGACGGCACGGCCTCCGCCGCGTTCTGGCGCGACGAATACCGCCTCAACGCCCGTATCGCCCGCTGGCCCAAGCCGTACGTCGCCGTCATGGACGGCATCGTGATGGGCGGCGGTGTCGGTGTCTCGGCCCACGGCAGCGTCCGTGTCGTCACCGAGCGGTCCCGGGTCGCCATGCCGGAGACCGGCATCGGCTTCGTGCCGGACGTGGGCGGCACCCACCTGCTCGCCACGGCCCCCGGGGAGCTGGGTACCCACCTTGCCCTGACGGGTGCTCAGATCGGCGCCGCCGACGCGGTGCTGTGCGGGCTCGCCGACCACTATGCGCCGACAGCCGCACTGCCGGACCTTCTGGACTCCCTCGCGGAGTCGCCCGTGGGGGAGGCCCTGGCCGGGTTCGTGCGGACCCCGGACAAGGGTGCCCTGGCCGCCCGCCGAGACTGGATCGACGCCTGCTACGCCGCCGACACCGTCGAGGAGATCGTGCGCCGGCTGCTCGCACACGGCGACCCCGACGCGAAGGAGGCCGCGGAGACCCTGCTCGCCAAGTCACCGACCGCCCTGAAGGTCACCCTCGCCTCCCTGCGCCGCGCCCGGAAGCTCGGCACGCTGGAGCTCGTCCTCAACCAGGAGTACCGCGTCTCCTGCGCTGCCCTGGACACCGCCGACCTGGTGGAGGGGATCCGCGCTCAGGTCGTCGACAAGGACCGCAGACCGCGCTGGTCACCGAAGACCCTGGGCGAGGTCACCGACGCTGATGTCGAGCGCTTCTTCACCCCGCTCGGTGAGCGGGAACTCGGCCTGTCGCCGGCCATGAGCTGAAAGCACATGACCCGCCGGCGATGCCGTGGAACGGACTCGTGAGGGGACGCCGGGGCTGAGAAGCCCCCGGCACCCCATCGGCTTCATGAAAGGTCAGAGCATGAGCAGCAGCCGGGTATGGGGGACGAGTTTCCGGTTGACGCTGGTGCTCTGCACGAAAATCGTGAAGTGGTCGTTGTGGTCGGGCTTGACGCGGACTTCCGTGTCAGGCAGACCGAGCAGGGATCGGGCCTCGGGTCCCGTATAGACGCGGTCCGTCTTCTTTTCCAGCACCGCGATCTGCTTCTGTGCCTGGACTTTCTCCGACTTGCTGAGCTCGTAGAACGCCCCACCGGTCCGGTAGGTGTGTCCGCATTCGACGACCCACTCCTTGATACCCGCATTACGGGCCACCGGGATCAACTGGTACTTCGACGGATCGACCGGCGTGAGACCGGCCGCCTTGATGGTGTCCTCGTTGACCGCTTCCGCGCCGGTGGAGAACACCGCGCGCGATCCCCGGATGCCCTGGGTGCGGCCCATCATGAAGTTCTCGGTGGCCTGCCGGATGACCTGCCCGGCCTCCTCCAGACCCTGCGTGCTGGTGGCATCCCATATGGCGATGTTGTCCTTGGGGAAGCCGCACTGCATGGCCTCCCGCTTGCCCATCTGGTCGGGCACCAGCACGGCCAGCGTCCAGTTGTCCTGCTGCCGCTCGATCATCTCGGCCACGGACTGGACCAGTTGGCGAGGATCTTTGGCGGGCGCGTCCGGGCAGCGGTGGCTCGCGTTCTCCTGCCCGTCGGTGAGCACGAACGTCAGGAAACTGTGGTCGCCGTACAGTTGGGCCGTCTGGGCCAGCTCCCGCTGCGACTTCAGCGCGGCCGCCAGCAGGGCCGTCATTCCACCGGTCCGGTAGAGCTGCTTCAGCGACGGCATGCGCAGCACGTCCTTGTCGTAGATGACGCACTCCACCTTGTCGGCGAAGACGTACACCGTGACGCGGGTTTCCTGGTCCAATTCCCTGGAACGGCGCGCAAGATAGGCGATCTGCTGGTCGGCGACCTCGACGACTTTCCGGCTCAGGTGCGACATCGACGAGCTCGCATCGAGCACCAGAGCAACGTGATTGATGTAATTCTGGGTTCCGGACATCACAGCTCCCCCTTGTTCCGACTTGATGCCTCCAATCCTCTCACCCACCACTGACAATCGATCTTGGTCCGATGCGGGCCCGCCCCCCTCGGGCACGCGCACTCCGGCCGGCACGTTCGTCACGCTGGGGGCCACCGAGGTCGCCACCCGCGCGCGCGTGGCCGGCAGCGCGGCACGAGGACGTGCGGCGACGGTCAATGGCCGCCCTGGTGTCATCTCCTGGAACGAGGACGGCACCCCGCTCTCCCTCCTCGCCTTCACCGTCGCCGACGGTCTCATCACCGAGATCTCCGCAGTGGTCGACCCGTCGGAACTCGCGCTCCTGACCCTGTCCGGCCCGAGGTGAGTGCGGCTGTCACCCACCAGGCGTCCGAGCGGGCACCGTCGGCCGCGGTGGCGAACGGTGCCCGCTCAGTGCGCTGATCGGTGGTCAGGCCGTGTGCAGCCGCAGCCCGTACCGGTTGAGGATCTCGTTGACGGGCTGGTGCCAGGTCTCCCCGCCGCTGCCGCAGTTGCCCCAGCCCCCGGAGGTGACGCCCTGGGCCTGGTCGCCGCTGATGAAGGAGCCGCCGGAGTCACCGGGCTCGGCGCAGACGCTCGTCTTCGTCATCTGGTGGACGGCGCCCTGGCTGTAGTTCACCGTCTCGTTCTTCGCCAGCACGGTGCCGCAGTGCCAGCGCGTGGTGGAACCGGAACGGCAGACCGAGGCACCCACCGGCGCTTCGGCGGAGCCGCGGACGAGCTGGTCGGGGACCGTGCCCCAGCCGAGCACGACCGGCACGGTCCACCAGCCGCTGCCCACGCTCACCCATGCGTAGTCGTCGCCCGGGAACGACGACCCCTGGAAGTTGCCGACGTACGACCGGTCCCAGCCGTACACCGCCGCACTCGGCGAGCCGCAGTGCCCGGCGGTGACGAAGCCGCCGTGCACGGAGAAGCCGATGGAGCAGCGGACGTTGCCGGTGTAGTACGGGTCGCCTCCCACGGTGCCTGCCGCGAAGGTGCGCGGTGCCGCCGGGGTCTCCCGCACCGTCACGGGACCGGCCTCGCGGGCCCGGGAGAGGAAGGCCCGGACATCGTTGTCGTCCCGGTGCGCGGCGACGACGTCCACGACGACCTTGTTGGCCTTGGGATCCACATGCCAACTCCCGACTCCGGCGGGCGCGGACAGCGCGTCGATGCTCTTCTTCGCCGCGTCGAGCTGCCGCGCGCTGAACCGCACGTGCTGCACGGCCGCGCCGGTCGCCCGTACCGCGTCGGCGTGCGCGGCACGGGTCACGGCGACGGTCAGTCTGCCGCTGCCGGCGTCGTACCAGGAGCCGCCGTAGGCCGAACCGGCGGCCTTCCGGGCCTTGTGTTCGACGGCCGTCGCGGTCTTCTCCGCGGCCAGGCGTGCCACGGCCTCGCCCCGGGTCAGCCCCAAGTCGCGCTGCATCGCGGAGAGGAGTGCTGAGGAGGCCGGTGCCTCGGTGGAGCGCGGGGGAGCGTCGGCGGCGGAGGCCGGCAGGGCGCTCGCGGTCGCCCAGGTGCCGAGCATGAGCAGTGCGGACAGTCCGGTGCGCAGGAATGTGGTGCGTCTCAAGGGATGCCCCTTCGTTGTTCCAGCAGGGTGGGGGTGGAACAGCAGAGCTTGAGAGCGCTCTCGGATACGCGCGGCAGAGCCTAGCCCGTGATGATGAAAAGGTCTATGCCTGTGCCCGAGGGTGCCGGGTGCTGGGTACCGGGTGCCGGTGCGCAACGGGCGTAGGGGCCAAGGGGATTGAGTTCGCGGGGGCTCGTTCGTGGTGATCGCCTGGAGGAACAGGCTCCGCCGACCGACCACCTGAGCCATGCGGGACAGCTCGCAGAGGGCTCGACGGGGCGGGTGCCTGCTCCTGCCTACCGACTCAGCAACGCGGCAAGACGGGCGGCCGTCTTCTCTCCCGCTCGCTGTTTGATCAGGCCCTCCTTGGCGGCTGCACGGAGCACGACCTCCGTGCAGTTCCCCGTGCTCCTCGTGACGAGGGCGGTGACCACTACGGGATTCATCCCGCCGGCCCCACCCCCGGCCACGACACGGATCATTTCCTGGCCCGTGCCTGATTCGACATGGGCGGGCCTCCCGGACCGCCCCGCCCCCTCCAGGACTCCGACGACGCGCTGCACGGCCGCGTCGAACGGCAAGGGGATGACAAGGTCGATCTCGTGGGCGTTCTTCTTCAACAGCCGGGCCACGAGCCCGGTCAGGCGGCCACTACCCCCACTCACAGCACCCAGCGCGGCAAGCTCGTCCACCAGGATCTGGTCCTCGCTCCGGTCCACGCGTTCCCCCTTCACTGCCTGAGACGTTGCTGCACCCTCCGCCCCGACCATGTCAGATCACCTGGTTCAACTCGGCCTCCATCTGCGACGCTTCGACGTCGCGCGAGACGGCCTGGGCGAGCAGCATCCGCAGTACGAGCACGATGAGAGCGACGCCCAGGATGGCCACGCCGATCCCGCCCATGATGAGAGTGACGCCCGGGTCCTCCCGCTGCCCCGGCGCATTGATGACGGTGACGGCGAACCAAAGGAGGGCAGCCGTCACGATCGCGCCGATCACGGCGTCGACGTACCGGAAGGCGGCGGGGGAGAAGACGGTCCTGCGTCGCACCATCGTCACCAGCCGCCCTACGCAGACCGCGGCGACCTGTGCCGCGACCATGCCCAGGATCGTGATCACACGCAGTGGGGTCAGCGGGAGCGACCCGTCCTCCGGGTCGGTGGCCAACGCCCACACCATCGATGCCTGCACGAACACGGTGCCGAGCAGCACCACCCCGAGCACGGCGCGCAACGCACCCAGTGTCAGTTTCCCCATCGCTCATCCTTCCATCGAGACACGATGGGAATCTATCGAATGTCGATAGGCTAAGCAAAGGCTGCCGACGCCGCCGCCAACCGCAAGCGGTTTGTACGGCCGGTGCCTTACGTGTGTAGCCGACAGGGCGACGGCATGGCGCCGCGTGCGGGCCGGGCCCCTACGCGTCCGCGGTGCGGGAGCGCCGGTCCCCGCGACGTCGCAGGTACAGCGGCAGCGCGTACCAGCAGAGGCCGAACCACAGCATGACCCCGCCGACGAGCACTTCGGCGAGAACGCCGGGGACGACGAAACGGAGTATCAGCAGGAGCGTGCAGCCGATGGTCAGGGCGAGGAGGACCATGCCACACATCATCAGACGGCCGGCGGCTTCGACGACCTCGTCCTTCATGCGCTGCCCGGAGAGGAACCGGTGGATGGAGACGGGGGCTATGAGTGCTCCGGTGGCCGCTGCCCCGAGCACCACGGTGGTGACGTAGATAGCGCGGTCCAGCGTCTCCAACTCCCTGAACAGAGGGGTGAAGGCCACGCTGAGCAGAAAGCCGAAGAGGATCTGCACGCCGGTCTGAGTGACGCGTGTTTCCTGCAGTATCTCGTTCCAGCGCCGGTTGACTCGCTCCCGCGCTGTCTCGGGGTCCTCGGTACCGGGTCTCGCACCCGGCCCGTTGTGCCGCGCGCAGCACGCGCTGCTCTTGCCTTCCGGCTCGACAGGCCGCTCCGTCATGGTCATGGCATCCTCCCTGTTCCAGAGGATCCGCTTGCCCCGCCGTCACGCATTCAAGCAGCGCCGCCCACCGGGTGCGTTCAACGCGTCGAGGTCACAAGGTGGCGGCTTCCCACTCCCACGGATCAGTACAGGTGCACCTTCACCATGACGTCGGGGTCGCCGACATCCGCTCGGCGGGGCCGATCTGCTCGAAGCTGCCGTGTTCGCCACGGGGACCGGACTTGCCGGAGCCGTTCGACGCCCGGCTCCACGTAGCCTCTCTTCCGTGCCGTCCTCCCCTCTCCACCGCGTCGCCGTCCTCGTGCTCGAGGGTGCCAAGCCGCTCGACGTCGGCATTCCCGCACAGGTCTTCACGACGCGCGCGAGCATGCCCTACGAAGTGCGGGTGTGCGGGGCGACACCCGGTCTGGTGACCGGCGGCGACGGACTCGCGTACCACGTCGCCCACGGCCTGGACGCGCTGGCGTGGGCCGACATCGTCTTCGTCCCCGGCTACCGGCACCCGGACCTCGAGGACCCTCCGCAGCCCGTCGTCGACGCGCTGATCGCCGCCCACAGGCGCGGCGCACGGCTCGCCGCCATCTCCACCGGCGCCTTCGCGCTCGCCGCGACGGGCCTGCTCGACGGCAGGCGCGCCACCACGCACTGGCACTACACGCGAGCCCTCACGGCCAGGTACCGGCGCGTCCAGGTCGACGAGAACGTGCTGTTCGTCGATGAGGGCAGCGTGCTCACGTCGGCCGGCGCCGCCTCCGGCATCGACCTGTGCCTGCACATCCTGCGCGGCGACCTCGGAGTGGCCGCCTCCAATCACGCCGCCCGCCGTCTGGTCGCTGCCCCCTACCGCAGCGGCGGCCAGGCCCAGTACGTGCCGCGCAGCGTGCCCGAGCCGCTCGGCGAGCGCTTCGGCACCACCCGCGAGTGGGCGCTGCACCGGCTCGGCGAGCCCCTCTCCCTCGACCTGCTGGCGCGACAGGCCGGGGTCTCGGCGCGCACCTTCTCCCGGCGTTTCGTCGAGGAGACCGGCTACACACCGATGCAGTGGGTGATGCGCGCCCGCATCGACCGGGCCCGGGAACTGCTGGAACGCTCCGAGCGCAGCGTCGAACAGATCGCCGCCGACGTCGGGCTCGGTACCGGCGCGAACCTGCGCCTGCACTTCCAGCACATCCTGGGCACGACGCCGAGCGAATACCGGCGCACCTTCACCCGGGGTGAGTAGCCGTGGCGTGATGCGCGGCGCGATCTGTGGCGCGATACGCGGCGCGACCTGCTACGGGACCTGTGACGGGATGGGCGGATTGGCGGGATCCTTTTGAACCGTGGCGATCGCGCCACTGTCGGCGGCGTGAGCGGCCAGCGAGCCTGGTGGCGATACCGAAGGGACATCACTCATGACTCGCATCGCCATCAACGGATTCGGCCGCATCGGGCGCAATGTGCTGCGCGCCCTGCTGGAGCGCGACAGCGCCCTCGAAATCGTCGCCGTCAACGACCTGACCGAGCCCGCCACGCTCGCCCGGCTGCTCGCCTACGACTCGACGGCCGGCCGCCTCGGGCGTCCGGTGACCGTCGAAGGGGACGTCCTCGTCGTCGACGGCCGCCGCATCAAGGTGCTGGCCGAACGCGAACCGGCGCAGCTGCCGTGGGCCGAACTCGGCGTCGACATCGTCCTGGAGGCCACCGGCCGCTTCACCTCGGCCAAGGCCGCCCGCGCCCACCTCGACGCGGGCGCGCGCAAGGTACTGGTCAGCGCGCCGTCGGACGGCGCCGACGTCACCCTCGCCTTCGGGGTCAACACCGACTCCTACGACCCGGACCTGCACACGATCGTCTCCAACGCCTCCTGCACCACCAACGCGCTCGCCCCGCTCGCGAAGGTGCTCGACGACCTCGCCGGTATCGAGCACGGATTCATGACGACCGTGCACGCCTACACGCAGGAGCAGAACCTGCAGGACGGGCCGCACCGCGACGCCCGTCGTGCCCGGGCCGCCGGCGTGAACATCGTGCCGACGACGACCGGTGCCGCCAAGGCCATCGGACTGGTCCTGCCCGGCCTGGACGGCAAGCTGTCGGGCGACTCCATCCGCGTGCCGGTGCCGGTCGGCTCGATCGTCGAACTCAACACGACGGTCGCCCGCGACGTGACCCGCGACGACGTGCTCGCCGCCTACCGTGAGGCGGCCGGGGGATCGCTCGCCGGCGTCCTCGAATACTCCGACGACCCGCTGGTCTCCTCGGACATCGTGGGCAATCCCGCCTCGTCCGTCTTCGACTCGGCTCTCACCCGCGTCGACGGCCGCCACGTGAAGGTGGTCGCCTGGTACGACAACGAGTGGGGCTTCTCCAACCGCGTGATCGACACGCTGCAGCTCCTCGCCAACGGCTGAGGGACGCGGACTCTCCAGGCCCGTTCAGGTCGCTGTGACACACGGCACGGATGTGGTTCGGAAACGGTGGAATCCAGAGTCGCGGTCAGAAGGTTGGCATATACATCCGACCGTGAGTCTGCGAGGAATCCGTGAACCACTCCGTCCATGAGCAGCCTGCCGACGTCGTCGCCCGTCTGCGCGCCACCTTCCGCACCGGCCGCACCAAGCCCGTCGAGTGGCGCACGGCCCAGCTGCGCCGGCTCCGCGACATGCTCACGGAGAACGGCGCGGACCTGGCCGCCGCCCTCCACACCGACCTGGGCAAGAGCAGCGCCGAGGCCTACCGCACCGAGATCGACTTCACCGTCCGCGAGATCGACCACACCCTCGATCACCTCGCGGACTGGCTGCGCCCCGAGCCCGCCCCGACCCCGGCCCACCTCGGCGCGGACGTGACGGCCTGGACGCAGTACGACCCGCTCGGCGTCGTCCTCGTCATCGCGCCCTGGAACTACCCGGCCCAGCTCCTGCTCGCCCCGATCGTCGGAGCCCTGGCCGCGGGCAACGCGGTGGTCGCCAAGCCGAGCGAGCTGGCCCCGGCCACCTCCGCCACCGTAGCCCGGCTGCTGCCCGCGTACCTCGACACCGACGCGGTCGCCGTGGTGGAGGGCGGCGTTCCCGAGACCACGGCCCTGCTCGCGGAGCGCTTCGACCACATCTTCTACACCGGCAACGGCACGGTCGGGCGTATCGTGCTGCGCGCCGCCGCTGAGTACCTCACCCCGGTCACCCTCGAACTGGGCGGCAAGTCGCCGGCGTTCGTCGACCGCGACACCGACCTGTCCGTCGTCGCGGACCGGCTGGCCCGGGGCAAGTTCCTCAACGCCGGGCAGACCTGCGTCGCCCCCGACTACGTCCTGACCGATCCGGAGACCTCCGCGGCGCTGGAGCCGCTGCTCGCGGACGCCGTGGAGACGCTGTACGGCAGCGACCCCGCCGCCTCCGGCGAGTACGGGCGGATCATCAACGAACGGCACTTCGACCGGCTCACCGGCCTGCTCGACTCCGGCCGCACCGTCGTGGGCGGCACGAGCGACCGGACGGCGAAGTACCTCGCGCCCACCGTCCTCGCCGACGTCGACCCCGACGCGCCCGTCATGCGGGAGGAGATCTTCGGCCCCATCCTGCCGATCGTCACGGTCCCCGGCCTCGACGAGGCGATCGACTTCATCAACGACCGGGACAAGCCGCTCGCCCTGTACGTCTTCACCGAGTCCGACGGGACGCGGCGCCGGTTCGCCACCGAGACCTCCTCGGGCGGCCTGGGCCACGGCCTCCCGCTCGCCCATCTCACCGTCTCCGACCTGCCGTTCGGCGGGGTGGGGGAGAGCGGCATGGGCAATTACCACGGCCGCTACTCCATCGAGACCTTCAGCCACCGTAAGGCGGTCCTGGACAAGCCGCTGCGCTGACGACCACCGCAGGATCCGGCACGGCCCGACCCCCGCGGAGCCGCCTGGTCGCGGCCGGGCCGTCCACCGGGTCAGCCCTCGGCCGGGCCGCGCAGCGGCTCGCCGACACTCCTGAGGTGGCGCAGCGCCTCCCGGTGCGAGGCGATCAGCCCCGTCCGGTGATACGGCACGCCCAGCTCCGCGCAGTACCGCTCGGTGATGACCTGCGCCCTGGCCAGTGCGGGTGTCGGCATGCTGGGGAAGAGATGGTGCTCGATCTGGTGGTTGAGCCCGCCCATGAATGCGTCGACCAGTGCGCCGCCCCGGACATTGCGCGAGGTGAGGACCTGGCGGCGCAGGAAGTCCAGTCGGGTCCCCTCCTCGATCATCGGCATCCCCTTGTGGTTGGGCGCGAACACCGAACCGAGGTAGATGCCGAACAGGCCCTGGTGGACAGCCAGGAAGAGCAGCGCCTTGGCGGGGGACAGGACTGCGAACAGGCCGCCGAAGTACAGCACGAAGTGGGTCACGAGCAGCGTGCACTCCAGCGCGGGCCTCTTCACCGACGGACTCTTGAGAGCGCGGAAGCTGCTGAAGCTCAGATTCAAGCCTTCCAGGGTCAACAGCGGGAAGAAGAGCGCGGCCTGATGCTTTCCGATGAAACGCGGCAAACCCCTGGCCTTGCGCGCCTGCCGGCGCGACCACACGAGAATGTCCGGCGAGACGTCCGGGTCCTTTCCCTCGTGATTGGGATTCGCGTGATGCCGGGTGTGCTTGTTCATCCACCACCCGTAACTCATGCCCAGCAACAGGTCGGCGACCAGCAGCCCCCCTGCCTCGCTGGGCCGCCGACGGGAAAAGACCTGCCGGTGAGCGAGGTCGTGCGCAGCCAGTCCGAGCTGGCCGAAGACCACGGCCAGAGCGACGGCGACGAACAGCTGGCCCCAGCTGTCCCCCAGGGCGAGAAAAGCACCGACACACCCCGCGAGAGCGAGGGCCACCAGTCCGAAACGGACCGTGTAATACAAAGGGCGGCGCCGGAGAAGCCCGGCCTCGGCCATACGCCGGGACAATTCGGAAAAGTCACTTCCCCTGTTGTCGCTTCCCCTCTTGTCCCTTCCCCTGTTCTTCTCCTGCCGTTCTCTTTGCGTCGACGGGTCCACCGGAAGCGCCATGGAATTGGTCATGCGGCTCAGTATCCGGATCATTCTCCGGCGGCAGAATGGCGTTCACCCCCTGAACGAGGTGGAGTTGGCTCCACCATCCTTCGGGGGGAACACCGCAGCCGGGGGGGCAGCCGGTCAGGTGACCGACCACCGAGCGCATCGCATGCCGCAGGGCAGGAAGCGTCTCCTCCGGCGGGTCGATCGTTTCGAACCCATGGTGGCCGTTGGGGACATCGACCAACTCGAGTCGCGCTGCGCAGCCCTTG
Organism: Streptomyces tuirus; assembly: GCF_014701095.1. Taxonomy (NCBI): domain Bacteria; kingdom Bacillati; phylum Actinomycetota; class Actinomycetes; order Kitasatosporales; family Streptomycetaceae; genus Streptomyces; species Streptomyces tuirus. Next base: position 7,410,572 of record NZ_AP023439.1, read on the forward strand.
GCCGCGGTCACGAACGCATCGACGGTCGCGGCGATCTCGGGTGCCTCTCGCCCGGCCCGCAGGAGGACCACGAGCAGGGAGCCCGCCTGATCGACCGCCCCCGCGGGGTGAAAGCGGCTGCCGGACATCCCCCAGGCGGGAAGGGGAGCCAAGATGGGGTAGGACGCGGCCAGGCAGCGCAGCCAGGCGGGAGGCCGGGCCAGCCAGTCCGTGGTGAGAAGACCGCCGCCGGAGAAGAACCACAGGGCGATCCGGTCTGCGTCCACCCGGGCGTCGGCCCGCACCAGTTCCACCGCGGCGGCGACGTCCTCGGCGGCGCGGTCATAGTCCGAGAGGTCATGGAGCCGGTGGTCGAGAGTCACGCCCACCATGCCCTCGGTGGCGGCCAGGCGGGCATGGCCCACCAGGGTCGGCCACTCCCGCGGACGCGGGCGCGCTCCGGCGGGCACCGGTCCGCCGTGCACGAAGACCACGGCCGGTCGCGGGCCTTCGCCGTCGGGGACGTACAGATCGACCTGCCCTTGGCGGTCGCGAGGCAGCTCGGGCAATTCCAGCGGGAACGGGCGCAGATGGGCAGGTGCCGATGCCTCGCCGCCGGCCGGCCGCAGGCGGTGCCCCTCACCGGCGGCGGCCCGCAGCAGCGCCTCCGCCAGCGCGTCGGGGCAGGACAGCATCGGCCAGTGCCCGGTGGGCAGTTCGAAGAAGCTGACCTGAGGTTCGGTGAGGACCGCCAGTGAGGGGTCGCCGAAGTCGACGAGCCGTTGCACCAGGTCGATGGTCGCGCCGTTCCCGGCGCACAGCACGCCGGTGACGGGAACCGAGGCCACCGCTCCGCTCAGTCGCAGCGGCTGAAACAGGGTGCCCAGCGGTTGCGGCACTGCGGAGGCGGTCAGCCGCTCCAGCGCCGCCTCGCCGACACCGGCGGTACTGCCCCAGCGTCCCCACTCGTCATGGGCCGGTGGCGCCAGCACGCCCTCGCGCTCACCCGCCTCGGCTCGTCCGGCCAGCTGCGCGCGCAGGGCCTGGTCCGGTACGGCGGCCAGCGGCGGAACACCGTTCTGCGGCATCCCGCAGTCCAGGTACACGACGCGTGCGATGCGCTCCGCCCGCCGGTCGGCGGCGCCGAGCACCGGGTGGATCCCGTAGTCGTGACCGACGAGCACGATGTCCGGCCCGGATGCGGCGTCCACCGCGTCGATCGCCGCGATCACATCCTCGATGTGCGTCTCCAGACCGACGTGCGCCGGCGCGGCGGGCCTGGCCGGGTCGATGCCCGTCAGCGGGACCGCGTGCGCCGCGCCGCCCGCCGCGACCAGCCGCTCGGCCGTCTCCTGCCAGACATGGGCCCCGGTGAACACACCCGCCACCATGATGAACACCTGCACAAAGGCCTCCCCGGACTCGTCCCATGACGGCGCGCCGGTCGCGTACGCCGTCCTCCGCGGTCGTCCACGGCACCTGCCGTTCCCCGCGCCCCGGTACCGTAGGAACTCCCCTTAAGGGAGGTTCAACTGTCCGCGCCACACGAGCCGTTGTGGAGCATCGGGGAGCTCGCCGAGCGCGCCGGTGCCACGGTGAAGACCGTCCGCTTCTACTCCGACCAAGGCCTGCTGCCCGAAGCCGCCCGCAGCAGTGGCGGACACCGCCGCTACGGACCCCAGGCACTGGAAAGACTGCAGCTGATCCGCTCCCTGCGCACCCTCGACCTGCCCCTGCCCCAGGTACGCCGCATCCTCGAGGACGAAGACGCAGCCGGCGATGCGCTCGAGGACGCCGTCGACAGCCGCCTGCGCGAGCTCGGCGGTGAGCTGAAGGCCCTGCGCTGGCGGGAAGCGGCACTCCACCTGGTGCGGGACTGCCCTCCGGCCCAGCGCGCCGGCCGGCTGAGGCTGCTCGGCACGCTGGAGACCCCGCCGAGCACCGCACCACTGGCCAGGTTCTGGCGCACCTGGCTGCCACCACGTATGCCGCGCCGGTCTACCGCGGCATTCCTGGAGGTGGCCGTCCCGCGGCCGCCCGACGAACCGCACCCGTCCCAGGCACTCGCCTTCGCGCAGCTCCACGCGATGACGACGGCTCCCTGTCCGGGCAGTCGGCAGCCCCAGCCGGACGTGCACCGAGTAGCGGGAGCCGACGGCGCGGCCCTGCTGTACGAGGGCCTTGTCGAAGCATTCGAACTCGCTGCCCCACACCTGCGCAGAGCACGTGACCCGCAGCCGGGCGAGGCCCTGGACGCCTATGTCGCGGCCTACGCGAGCGCATACCGCAGCCGCGACACCCATGATTTCCGCCGCCTGCTCGCCGCCCGGCTGTCGGCCGATCCGCGCCTGGACCGCTACTGGGAACTCACCGCCGTCGTCCTGACCCCGCCGGGCAGCAGCCCGCAGCCGACCCCGGGCACGGCGGACGACTGGCTGCGCGCGGCACTGCGACGGGACAACGCCGAAGCGGCGTGACGGGAGGATCCGCGACAGGCTGCCCCTGTCGGTCACGGACGTTGCGGGGGTGGCAGGTTACGCCCGGCGAGTCGTCGTACCGGGCACCGCACACGCCGCCGTCCCACCTGGCAGCCGCCCGCGGTTGTCGGCCACGAGTCGGTACACGCCGTGGGCGACCCAGCGCACGGGCGGCAGGGTGAGCACCGCTCCCCACATGGTCCAAAGGCCGCCCGCGCTCAGCAGGACTTTCGCCACGGCCTGCGCACCGCCGTACACCCGTCCCGTGGGTGTCACCCACAGGGCCTCGTAGCAGGCCCGCTCCTCAGTGACGCCGAGCGACACGAGGTCCGCGTGCTGCCATGCCACGGCCTCGCACCGGGGCCGCACCAGACGGCGGGCGAGGTCCACCGACGTGGTGCAGAAGCCGCAGTCTCCGTCGAAGATCAGTACTGGTCGCTTGCGCACACCTCCATCGTGCCGCACCCGGGGCGGATCCGCCCCGGCAGGAGGCGGTGGGGAGGTGCCCCGATGGTGGAACTGATCACGGGTGGGCAACACTTGGTCCTGGGAAGCCTTCTCGGGGAAGGCCCGGGGGAGAGGCGGTGACGACTAGTGGGTGAGCAAGGTGGCCGCGACTGGGTGTGCATGACTCCGGACGACTTCGACCGTGACGCGCCGCCTCGCCCGGAGGTGGACGGACGGATCCCCGCCGAACTGGACGAGTGCGGTACGGCTCCGCTCTTCGGCGACGATCCGGTTCCGGCGAGAACGGACGGGCCCACGTCGCGACGCGTCCAACGTGGGTATCAGGGGCGGTTGTTCTAGGAGACCGGTCTTGTGGTCACCGCCGGCGTGCCCGATGTCGTGGGTCGCCGTACGACCAGGTGGCTCACCTCGTACGACATCTCGGTCGTCTCCGGCTGGGGTGGCGGGTGGTAACGCCCGGCGCACACGGAGAGGTTGACGATGAGGTAGGCATACCAAGTGCGGCCCACGCCGCGTCCGTCGGCGAAGATCCTCGTGCCGTTGAGCCACCATTCCACCGACCGGGAGCCGAACACGGTGCGCAGGTCCACCTGGGCGCCCGGCCGGACCGCCTCGTCGTGGTGGTAACGGTTCGTGCCGCGGACGTGGTTGGTGAATTCGAGGAGGTCCGGGTTGTCCGGGTGGTACTCGAAGATGTCGATCTCCTGGTCGCCGTCCCGCCAGGTCCAGATCGCCGGCCAGGCGCCGATCTCCTTCGGAAGCCGCACCCGGGCTTCCAGGATGTCCCCGGGGCGGACGGTGAATCCCTCCTCGCTGCCCTCGGTGGTGAGCAGCCCGGTGTTCCACCGGCCGTCCGGCCGTCGCCTGGCGCGGAAGACGCCCGACCGGCTGTACGCGGCGTCGGAGACCAAGTGGTCGAGCTTGTCGTCGCGCGGATTGACCGGGCCTCCGCCGGGATAGGCCCATGAACGGCCCGCGACCCACTGGGTGGTGGAGGTGAAGTCGGCCGTGAAGACGACCGGGGCGCGAAGTGGTGGGCCGAGAGCCGGAACCGGGCTGTCCGGTAAGGGTTCGTTCATGCCGAATGTCTCACCGGCTGGTGGCCGACTATGCATCATGGCCACTCTCCACGGCATCCCTTGACCCTTGCGGGTGAAGCAGGCACCCGGGGAGGTGGTACCGGTCAACTCAACATCGACGCGGCGCGCGGCTACGCGGTGGCCACCATCGACGCCGCCGGGTGCGGTGGCCGCCCCCTGTCCGCCGCGGAAGGCCCGGTCGGGTACTCCGGGGATGGACCGCCCCCGGTGTCCGGCTGGCGGTGGTCGAGCCGCGCATCGCGGCCGCGGGCTTCTTCGCCGGTGGCTTCGTGCCCTGTGCCGAGCGGGAGCAGGCCCGGCAGGTTCCATTCCGCGCCGAAGACGCCGGTGGAGGACTCAGCGCCAGTCGTCGATCACGTAGGCGTCCGGGTGGCTGTAGCCGGGTTCGTTCGGCTTGTGCATGGTCACGCCTTGCAGCCAGGTACGGAAGCCGCGGTCGGCCATGCGCCGGTACGCGTCCTGGCGGGCCAGGTTCACTCCGGCGTCCAGTTGTCCCAGGCCCTTCTCGGTGGCCAGCTGCTCGCACGCGTCCAGCAGTCGTTCGAACCGCTCCCCGGCGTCCGGGCCCGGCCGCACGGCACCGAACTTCACGAAGCACACGTCCTCACCGGCCTCCGATCCCGCTCCGCAGTGGCAGACGGCCAGACCGTCCAGGTCGGAGTCGGTGCCCTCGAGGAGGATGGTGTCCCCGAGCTCCTGGGCCTGCGTCGCCACGATCTCCCGCTCCAGGCTCAGGCCCTCGTGCACGGCCCCCGTCAGTGCGCGCGCGAGCCTGAGTGCGTCGGGCCGCTCGGCGGCGGTCAGCTCGCCGTACAGCACGCGGCCGGGGGCTGCGGCACCGCCGGCGACCTGCTTCTTCATGATGGCTGTGAGGAATCGGGGCCAGAAGCCGTACCGGCGGTAGAGCTCGAGGTGCTTGGGGCTGTGCGAGAAGGTGAACAGGCCGAGGTGGCGGTTCTCCCAGGTGTCGAAGCAGGCCATGACCGGATCCATGAGCCGTCTGCCGATGCCCTGGTCCCACAGATCCGGATGTACGGTCAGCGGGCCGAAGAACCCGACGCTGCCCCAGTCGGCGGCGAAGTTCGATCCGACGACTTCGCCCTCGACGGTCGCTGCGAAGGCCGCGTGCGGATCCGCAGCCCAGCGGGTGCGGACGTAGTCGGCCGTCCCGAAGAACGTCTCCGGCTCAGGGGCTCCGAGGAAGGTCCCGAAGGCGACCCTGAAGATCTCGTCGGCCCGGTCCAGGTCAGGCTCGACCAGCGGGCGGACGGACACCGGGGCTGCGACACTCGTGCGTTTCGCTGCGGGCATGATCGCTCTCCCTTCCGCCCCAGTTCCATCGCACCACGGACGTGGCCCGCGGGCGAAACGGGAGATCCCGCGGTAGCTGAGGGGTCGAGGTGCGCCGGGGCCACGAGAACGCAGGACTAACCCGGGGGAGCCCGCTGAGATCGGAGTGGAGGAGGAAGGGAGCAAGGTCACAAAAGCATATCGGGCATTTGGCGCTTGGATCTTCACGGGAGGATCACAAGGTGGCTAAGTTGGTCACTGTCTGCACGAGTTCCATCGATCGGCAGGTGGCCTTGTGCACGCTCGGATGAAAGGAGCGCTTATTTCATGGCGCCGGAACGAACCTCGGGCCCCGGAGTGACCGGCTTCGCGGACAGGATCAACTCCCTTGCCCCGCAGGCCCTCATCGCCGAGGTCCGATGCTCACGGTCTGCTGGGGCCCGCGTTGACGACTGAGAGCGAGGCGCCGAGCCCCGACGAGGTCCGGCGGTATGTCGACAGCCTCTACGACCGGGCCGAGAGTGACACGGGCAAGTTCAACGCGACTCGCGCCGCCGGGATCCCGCGCCAGCGGAGCGCGACCACCCGCGATCCCTCCCGGGAGGACACGGAGCCTGCCATCGGAGGCCTTGCCCGGCAGTGGTTCGACGCAGCCCGCGCCAAGCTGGGCCCGACGGTGCCGGCGTCGCTGCCGGAGAGAAGGTCGCCGGCCGTTCCCGACCGCGCCCCGCAAGCGGCGCGCCCCGTGCGCCCGGTCGAACGACCTGCGGAGCCCCTCGCCCTCGAAGCGCCCAGGACGCCCAAGGCCCTCGAGGTCCCTGAGGCGCCCGCCAGCGTTGCATGGGAGCTGACCGCCGGCTCAGCTCAGACACCGCCGACTGCCGCCCTGCCACAGCTCCCCGAGCGGCCGGTCGCACCGGACCCCGCAGGCGAGTCCCGACGGGACGAGAGCACCTGGCGTGCCGATGCGCGGCCGGCCGCGCGCGACACGGTGGCACCGTGGCCGCTGTATGAGCCCGAGCCGTCTCCCGCCCTGGACTCTGTCCCGGTGCTCGCCCCGCAGCCCGCCCTGGCGCTGCCCACCGGTTCGGACCCCACCGCGACCTATCGCACCGGCCTGCCGGACATCACTGCTCCTGCCGTGACGGCACCTGTTCCGGTACCGCCTGCCGAGCCGGCCGGCGCACCCGCCATCGCGGCGCCCACAGCGGCTGCCATGCCGGCGCCACAAGTCACCTCCCCGGCTTGGGAAACCACCTCCACCACCGTCACATCGGCGACGTACGGCGGATCCTGGCAGTCCCCGGACGCCGGCCACAGGACCCAGGCAGAGCGCGTGATCACCTTCGCCCGGGCGCAGATCGGCCGGCCCTGCGTATGGGGCGCGGTCGGACCCGGATCGTACGACGCCCCCGGTCTCACCCAGGCCGCGTGGAAGGCCGCGGGCGTCACGCTTCCCCGGACCACCGAGGCGCAGTGGAGAGCGGGGATGCAGGTCACGCTCGCTGACGTTCAGGTCGGCGACCTGGTCTTCTTCCACGACGACCTGCGCCACGTCGGCATCTGCAGCGGCAACGGCACGATGATTCACGCACCGGGCCCGGGAGCGCGCATCTGCGAGGAGTCGGTGTTCTTCGCCGGTCAGTCGGCGATCAAGGGTGTGATCCGTCCGGCCTGACACCGGCCCGGTCTGACGTCGGCCGGCCTCCTGCGGCGCGGCTACGGCCAGGGCAGGACCAGTGCGCCCCAGGCGACGACAGGGCCCAGGAGGTGTCGACGATCGTCGTGGAGGGGAAAGCCAGTCGGCGGCACCTCATGCGGTACCCGGCATGACAAGCTGTGCTCTCCAACGTCCGAGCCCAGGAGGTCACCATGGCCGCAGAGTCTCCAACACCCGAAGGTTCGGAGCCGGCTGACGCCGAGAGCCCTGCCCTCACGCCCGACGCCGACGGACAATACGATCTGAAGCGCAAGTTCCGTGAGGCCCTGGCCCGCAAGCGCGGTATGCAGGCGGAGGCCGCCGACCTCGCCGCGAATCCACACGCGTCGAAGATCCGTGGCGCGCACGGCCCGGCGGCCCACCAGCGGTCGTTCCGGCGCAAGAGCGGCGGCTGAGCCGAGACCCGGCAGGGCACGGCCCGTCGGCGATACAGACGAGGTGCGCTGTGCCCTGCCGGGTGTAGGTCGGCCTGATGGCGCGAGAGGACCCTGCCCGGCCGCGGCGACGGTTCGCCAAGACCACAGCCGCCGTCCATCATGGCCGCGCCCCCGCCCTGATCCCGGGCGGGGGCGCCGTCTTCGTCGCGCGATGGGGTCAGTTGGCGTTCACCAGGTCGTGCGCCGGGACGGTGACCGTGCGCTTCCCCGGCTTGCCGCCGAGCACGATCTTCCGCAGGGCGCTGTTGTTGTCGAGGCTGGTTTCCTTCAGCCGCTTCTCCGGGTTGGCCAGCACCTGGATGTAGTAGGTGCCGTTGGGCACGCCGGTGATGTCGAACGACTGGCCCGGCAGGTCCTGGGTGTAAGTGTCACCGGATCCGACGTCCAGCACCTCGCGGACGGAGATCGAGTTCTCCTCGCCACAGGCGGTGGCCAGGTCGGTGTTGTACGGATGCCAGTTGGCGTTCTTCACCGTGTAGTCGATCGCGTCGGTGTTGGCCAGGCAGAACGCTTCCTTGCCGCTGCGCACGGTCTCCTTCTTGTCGGCCTTCAGCAGCCGGTAGCTGGCGAAGTCGGTGAAGTGCCAGTGCACATGCCCCGGGCGCGGGTCTCACTCCATGGTGCCGGTCGGGGTGTAGCCGACCTGCTTGCCCTTGGCGTCGTAGAAGTACTGGAAGGCGTCCATTTTTGCCTTGCCGGGCGAGCGGAATCCGTCCACCACGAGCTGCGCCGGGCCGGCGTTCCAGACGTTGGCGCTGAACGCCAGGTAGTCCTTGCCCGGGACGTCCTTGTCGCCGTCGCTGATGGTGATGCCGTAGGCCGGCAGCGAGCGCAGGTCGGGCTTGGGGACGTCCGGGACGGAGGCCTTGCCGGTGGGCCGCTTCGACAGCGGTTCCAGAGCGGGCGCCTGACGTGAGCCGTCGGTCTGGCCCCGGGTGTCCCGGGCCTGCTGAGACAGTGCGGACTGCTGCTTCTTCTTCAGCGCCCACGGCAGCGCAGGCGGCGCGGCCTTCAGCGGACCGTGGCCCACGTTGTACGAGGGGCCCGCACCGCTCGTCACCGGAGCGGCGGCCTCGGCGCGGCTCGGGGCATGCCCCGGCCCGTGACCGGCGTGCGGGGTCGGCGCCTGATGACCGGCACCGTGCCCGGCGTGCTCGCCGGCCTTCGCGGAGCGGGGCGCCACCCCGGTGGAGCCTTCATCGCCCTCGTCGCTTCGTTCCACCACGGTCACCTTGACGGTGGCCGCCTTGTCGGCCATGCCGAACAGGTCGCGGTACTTCTTGGCGACACCGACCCTGGCCGTGTACGTACCGGCCGGCAGCTGGACCGGCTCGCCGTACGAGCCCGCGTAGGTGTTGGCCGCCCAGCCCTTCTCGACGCCCCACACCGAGCCGAGGGTGAAGGGGTTCGTGGGGCAGCTCTCCGGATACTTGGACTTGGCGGGTGCGTCGGGCCGTACGCGGCCGCTGGCGTTGTTCGGGCAGAAGCTCTCCCTGCGGGTGAGGACCTTCTTGCCGGCCTTGTCGGTCAGGGTGATCTCCGAGAAGCCGGGCAGCCCGGAGAAATCCTTCACGGTGCCCGTGGGCAGCTTCTTCGCTTTGGCCTTGCCGCCCTCGTACACGGTCTGGGTGACAGCCACCGGGTCCTTGTACGACTTCCGGGTCACCTTGAGTTCCAGCGGCCTCCCCTCCGCGATGAGGTAGGTGCCGAGGTCCAGGTACACACCCGGCTCCTCCTTCCAGGAGGTGAGCGTCACCGAGTTGGTCGCGGCGACGAGGCTCAGCTCGGGGCCCTTCGCGGCCTTCGTCGGCTCCTGGGCGGCGGCCACGATGCCGGCCGTGACGGCCGTCACGGCGATGGCCGTGGTGCCGGCGAGCAGCGTACGCCGCAGCCGAGTGGTGCGTCTTCTGGTCATGGTTCCCTCGTCCTCCGGTGCTCGGGAAGGAAGCAGGCGGCACGACGCGTCCACGAGGGCCGGGCCGGGGCCGTCACGTAAGAGGCGTTTTGTTCCGCCCGCGCTGTGAGAGGAACGGACCGGTCGTGTGGTTGTCCGGAGGAGGAAAGGGGGTGAAGGGTTGGCCGGATGCCGTCGTGGTGACGAGATCCGGCCGTTGGTGCGAGCACGCCTCATCCGAGGGCAGCTCGCTGTCGTCGCGCCCTCTCGGGATCGTGCCGTTGCTCAGGCGTGTGTCTGGCGTGCCCGGTCGGAGGTGGGTTCGAGGCGGACGATGATGCCCTTGGACGTGGGCTGGTTGCTGATGTCGGCGGTGCTGTCCAGCGGCACCAGGACGTTGGTCTCGGGGTAGTAGGCGGCGGCCGAGCCCTTGGCGGCCGGGTAGGACACGACCTCGAAGTTCTCGGCACGGCGCTCGATGCCGTCCGTCCAGACGCTCACCAGGTCGACCCGGTCGCCCTGGGCGAGGCCGAGTTCGGTCAGGTCGGCCGGGTTGACGAGCACGACGTGGCGGCTGCCGTGGATGCCGCGGTAGCGGTCGTTGTCGGTGTAAGGGATGGTGTTCCACTGGTCGTGCGAGCGCAGCGTCTGCAGCAGCAGGTGTCCCTCGGGCGCCTGCGGGACCACGCGCTCGTTGCAGGTGAACAGGGCTTTGCCGACCGCGTTGTGGAAGACGCCCTCGTTGACCGGGTTGGGCAGCTGGAAGCCCCCGGGACGGGTCACCCGCGCGTTGAAGTCGTGGAAACCCGGCACGACGCGCGAGATACGGTCGCGGATGGTGCCGTAGTCGCCCTCGAACTCGTCCCAGGGGATCTCCGCCTTGCCGTCCAGGGTGCGGCGGGCGAGCCGGCACAGGATGGCGACCTCGCTGAGGAGCACGGGTGAGGCCGGCTCCAGGCGGCCCCGGGAGGTGTGCACCTCGCTCATGGAGTTCTCGACGGTGACGAACTGCTCGCCGTCGGCCTGGACATCACGCTCGGTGCGCCCCAGGGTCGGCAGGATCAGCGCGGTGTCGCCGCACACGGTGTGCGAGCGGTTGAGCTTGGTGGAGATGTGGGCGGTCAGCCGGCACGAGCGCATCGCCTCCTTGGTGACCTCGCTGTCGGGAGCGGCGCGGACGAAGTTGCCGGCCAGCGCGAGGAAGACCTTGACGCGCCCTTCGCGCATCGCCCTGATGGAGTTCACCGAGTCCAGGCCGTGCGGGCGCGGCGGGTCGAAGCCGAACTCCTCCTGCAGGGCGTCGAGGAAGGCGTCGGGCATCTGCTCCCAGATGCCCATGGTGCGGTCACCCTGCACGTTGCTGTGGCCGCGCACCGGGCAGGCGCCGGTACCGGCACGCCCCAGATTGCCGCGCAGCATCAGGAAGTTGACGATCTCCCGGACGGTGGGCACGCCGTGCTTGTGCTGGGTGATGCCCATGGCCCAGCAGACGACGACGCGTTCGCTCTTCAGGACGTCGTCCCGGACCTTCTCGATCTCCTCGCGCGTCAGCCCGGTCGCCTTGTGCACGTCGTCCCAGTCGACGGTGCGGGCGTGCCGGGCGAACTCCTCGAAGCCGGTGGTGTGGGCGTCGATGAAGTCGTGGTCCAGGACGGTGCCGGGCCGGGCGTCCTCCGCTTCCAGCAGAAGGCGGTTGAGGGCCTGGAACAGGGCGAGGTCGCCGCCGGGCTTGATGTGCAGGAAGCGGTCGGCGATCTGGGTGCCTCGTCCGACGATCCCGCTCGGCTTCTGCGGGTTCTTGAAGCGCCTCAGCCCGGCCTCCGGCAGCGGGTTGACCGCCACGATCCGGCCGCCGCCCCGCTTGGCCTCCTCCAGGGCGGAGAGCTGGCGCGGGTGGTTGCTGCCGGGGTTCTGCCCCACCAGGAAGATCAGGTCGGCGTGGTGGAGGTCGTCGAGGCTGACCGTGCCCTTGCCGGTGCCGAGGGTCTCGGCGAGAGCGAAGCCGCTGGACTCGTGGCACATGTTGCTGCAGTCGGGCAGGTTGTTGGTGCCGAAGGCGCGGGCGAAGAGCTGCAGGACGAAGGCGGCTTCGTTGCTGGCGCGGCCGGAGGTGTAGAAGACAGCCTCGTCGGGGGAGTCCAGCGCCTTCAGCTCCTGTGCGAGGACGCCCAGGGCGTCGTACCAGCCGATGGGCTCGTAGTGCTCCGAGCCGGGCCGCTTGATCATCGGCTCGGTGAGCCGGCCCTGCTGGTTGAGCCACATGTCGGACCGTGTGGCGAGGTCGCGGACGCTGTGCTCACGGAAGAAGTCGGCGGTGACCCGGCGCGTGGTGGCCTCGTCGTTGATGTGCTTGGCGCCGTTCTCGCAGTACTCGTTGCGATGGCGTTGGCCGGGGGCCGGGTCCGCCCATGCACAGCCGGGGCAGTCGACGCCGCCCACCTGGTTCATCGTCAGAAGGTCCACCCCGGTCTTGCGCGGGGAGGTCTGGGCCAGGGAGTACTCCAGCGCGTGCACGACCGCGGGGACTCCGGCCGCCCACTTCTTCGGCGGTGTCACGGAGAGGGTGGTCTCCGGCTCCTCGGCGGGCGGGTTCTGCATCGGTTGGCCTTTCTCTTGCGGTGTCCGGTGTCCGGTGTCCTGTGTGCCGGTCAGCCGACGGGCCACTGGGGCACGCGGCTCCTGGGCGGTTCCGGGTGAGCGTGCTGCACGCGGCCGTTGCGGATGGTGCCGCGCCAGGCCCCACCCTCCTGCCCCACTGCCTCGATGAACTGCTTGAAGTTCACGAGTGCGCCCCGGACCAGCCGGGCGGTCAGCTGTGCGGCCCAGGGCGAGCGGGTGAGGATCCTGGCGGCGCCCCGCGGTTCCAGGAGCATCCGGACCGTGATCGCGGTGCCGCCGGAGTGCGTCGGCCTGAACTCGACCTCGCCCTGGTGGGAGGGGTCCTGCTCCAAGCCGCGCCAGGCCAGGTAGGCGTCGGGGTCCTGCTCCACGATCTCGACCGTGAAGCGGTGGCGCAGGGGCCCGTAGCCCATGGTCCACGCGGTGACGGTGGGCTTGATCTGCTCCACGCCGTGCACCACGGTCGCGAAGCGCGGGAAGGTCTTGAACTGCGTCCACTGGTTGTACGCGGTCCGCACCGGGACCGCGACCTCCACCGTCTCCTCTACGTGCCGCTCCCGCAGCGGACGGCGACGCTGGACGCCGTCACCGCCGGTGCGCTTCCCCGGCGGGTTGGGCACGGCTTGCTGGGCCTCGTCGTGGTGCGCCATCGTGGTCTCTCTTCCGGTGAGGGAGCCGGGCGTCCGAGCAACCGGCCTGGCCTCGTGTGTGAGGGCTTTTCTACCGGTTCCCCCATCGTGCCGTCCGAGTCACTCCGGTGGCCCGTACGCCACGCGTTCGGAGTGCCGGCTCCACCACTCGTGGACACCAAGGCATCGAACACCTGTCAGATCCGCGGCCGCGGCCAGCCGAAAGCGGCCCGGGCGAGACGCGGCTGGTCCGCCGCCAGGTCTGCCCGCGGACCAGCGACACCGCATGTCGCACGCAGGGTCACGGGCCGGGGCGGTTCACCCTGCCACGGTCGCCAGCACGTCGTGTCCCAGTCGCCGGACGACGTCGGTGGCGAGCCGGTGACGCACGCACCAGCTCAGCAGCCGGTCCCGCAGCTCCAGCGGGGCCGCCGCCCACACCACCAGCATGATCACGGCGACGGGCAGGGTGAAGGGGATCGGGGTACCGATGCCCGCCTTGCGGCGCAGTGTCTGCAGATAGCCGACGCAGAGCATGAACGACGTGCTCATCGGGGTGATGGGGTTCGTGCAGGAGTCGGCGATGCCGTAGAGCGCCATGGTCATGGCCGGACTGGTGCCGAGCGCGCAGAGGGGGCATTGCGTCGCCCTACCTGAATGCAGCGCTGCTTCGTCAGTCTTGCCCTCGCTGCCCGGCACGACCCTCAAAATCCCGGCGGACTGCCGCGCCTTCGTCCTCGGTCAGCCCACCCCGGTCGGGAAATTCCAGAACACTGCCACAGTGGCTGCACAGCTTCCCGTCCTCGGCGGGTGTGCCGCATGCCTTGCAGAACCGATTGCCCTTCGCGTCCTCAATGCCCTGAGTCATGACTCTCCGGATGTAGCCAGGCTGGTGGTTTTGAGTGCGGGGGTACCCACGGCATTGCAGTCGATGCCGCCCGACGTCCTGCTGGAGAGGTGCCAACCCCTCTCATGTGCCACCGCCAGCCGCCAAGTGACGTGGCATCAGGCCAAGTTGCGTCGGCTGCCTTCCGGGATCGTTGTCTCGCCCATATTCTCGTGCGCCCAGCGTTACCAACGGTAAGGGGTGGCGATGAGCGGCACCACGCGCAGAGGGTTCCTGGGCACTGCCGCGGCCGCCGGTGGCGGAGCAGCCCTCGGAATCCCAGAACGGGCCTCGGCCGCGAACGGCTCCACGCCGCAGTCCGTGGCGGTCCTGGGCGGCGGCGTCGCCGGCCTCACGGCCGCTCACGAACTCGCCGAGCGCGGCTTCCGGGTCACGGTCTTCGAACGCAAGGCACTGGGCGGCAAGGCCCGCAGCATGGACGTGCCGAACAGTGCCACCGGCGGCCGACGCCCCCTGCCGGGCGAGCACGGCTTCCGCTTCATCCCCGGCATCTACCACAACCTGCCCGACACGATGCGGCGCATCCCTTTCCCCGGCAACCCGGGCGGCGTCCACGACAACCTCGTCGCCCCGAAGGAGATGCTGTTCGCCAGGTCGGGCGGCCGTGAAGACATCCGGATCCCGCTGCCCTGGCCCGACAACCCCCCGGCCGAACTCACCCCCGACGACATCCGCCGCGCCCTCACCGCCGTTCTGGACACGGCCTTCAACCTCCCCCTCCACGAGGCCCTGTACTTCGCCAACCGTCTCCTGGTCTTCCTCACCAGCTGCGACCAGCGCCGCGACACCGTATGGGAGCGCACGCCCTGGTGGGACTTCGTGCGGGCCGGACGGATGTCCTACGACTACCAGCGCGTCCTTGCCGTCGGCATCACCCGCAACATCGTGGCCACCAAGGCGGAAGAGGCCAGCACCCGCACGGTCGGCACGCTGCTGGAGGCCTTCGCCTTCAACCTCCTCGGGCGGGGCGCGGACGGACCACTGGACCGGATCCTCAACGCGCCCACCAACGAGGCATGGATCGACCCCTGGGTGACCTACCTGAAGTCACTCGGGGTCGAGTTCCACGTCGGCTGGACCGCACGGGACCTCACCCTGGACGCGGGTGCGATCGCAGGAGCCGTCGTGGAGGACCCCTCAGGCGTCCGCCGAACCGTCACCGCCGACCACTACATCTCGGCGATGCCCGTCGAGCACGCCCGCCGCACATGGAACTCCGCCGTCCGCGCAGCCGACCCCCAGCTGGCCGAGTGCGACCGGCTGGAGACGGACTGGATGACGGGCATCCAGTTCTACCTGACCGAACGCACACCGATCGTGCACGGCCATCTCGACCTCATCGACTCGCCCTGGTCGCTGACCGCGATCGCCCAGGCCCAGCACTGGCCCGGCCGCTGCTTCCCGGCCGACTACGGCGACGGCACGGTCGCGGACTGCCTGTCCGTGGACGTCTCCGAGTGGGACCGCCCGGGCATCCTGTACGGCAAGACGGCCAAGCAATGCACCCGTGCCGAAGTCGCACGCGAAGTGTGGGCACAGCTCAAGGCATCGCTCAACGACAGCGGCCGTACGGTCCTGAAGGACTCGGTGCTGCACTCCTGGTTCCTCGACCCCGCCGTCGACGGCCTCGGCACGCCGCATCCCGTCAACGACGAACAGCTGCTCATCCACCCGGTGGGCACCTTCCACCACCGTCCGCGGTCGGCCACGAAGATCCCCAACCTCTTCCTGGCCGGCGACTACGTGGCCGTGCCCATCGACCTCGCCACCATGGAAGGCGCCAACTCCTCGGCCCGGCAGGCCGTCAACGCCCTGCTGGACCGCTCCGGTTCCACCGCACCACGCTGCACCGTGACCCCCCTGTACCGGGCCCCCGAGCTGGAGCCCTTCCGACGCCACGACCGCACCCGCTACCTCCTCGGACTGCCGAACGCGTTCGACATCGGCTGACCGCTGGGGAGTTGTACCGACGTCCAAGAACGAACATCACCATGTTCGGAGCGACGCCCGGGCCTCCCCACTCACGCGGCACGCGCCCGCTTCGCACAGCAGTGGAATGACCGCCGGGCCCACCTGCATGACGGTGCCTTCACCCCCTTGACACCCGCCGGGTGCGAAGGGGGCGGCCGCGTGTAATCGTCGATGACCTGCCTGGAAAGCCCGACCGGTGATTAGTACGGCACAGCCGGGTACCCGGCGCCGGATCATACGGCACCCCCCATGCACATGGCCTGAGCCGGCCGTGGCCGGTCAGACGCGGAGGAACGATAGCGATGAGCCAGCCCAACCCCCTCAAGCGGGCGGCGGACAAGGTCACCGAAGCCATCCAGGGCGTCGGACAACCGGAGGAGGGGATCCCGGGCAAGCCGGCCCCGGAATCCCCCAGTGTCGCGGAACCCACGGAACCGCGTGAGCCGCTGCCTCCGAAGCCCGATCAGAGCGGCCCCGACACCATGTCACCCACGGGGCAGCCCACCGGCGCGGCGCAGGCACGCATGGCCCAGTCCGGCGCCTACCTCACCGATGCTCAGGGCACGCGCCTGTACGACACCGATCACTCGCTCAAGGCGGGCCCGCGCGGGCCGGTCCTGCTCCAGGACCACCACCTGCGCGAGAAGATCATGCACTTCGACCACGAGCGCATCCCGGAGCGGGTCGTGCACGCCCGTGGCGCGGCGGCGCACGGCGTGTTCAAGAGCTACGGCACCGCGGCCGCCGTGTCGAAGGCGGCGTTCCTGGCGCCGGGCGCGGAGACGCCGGTGTTCGTGCGCTTCTCCACGGTGCTGGGCTCCCGGGGTTCCGCCGACACGGTGCGGGACACCCGCGGGTTCGCGACCAAGTTCTACACCGAAGAGGGCGTCTTCGACCTGGTCGGCAACAACATCCCGGTCTTCTTCATCCAGGACGCCATCAAGTTCCCGGACGTCATCCACGCCGGCAAACCGCACCCGGACCGGGAGATCCCGCAGGCCCAGAGCGCGCACGACACCTTCTGGGACTTCGTCACGCTGCACACCGAGGCCACGCACCACACCCTGTGGAACATGTCCGACCGGGGCATCCCGCGCTCGTACCGGATGATGGAAGGCTTCGGCGTCCACACCTTCCGGCTGGTGGCGGCCGACGGTTCCACGACGCTGGTGAAGTTCCACTGGAAGCCCAAGCTCGGTGTGCACTCCCTGGTGTGGGAGGAGGCGCAGATCGCAGGAGGCGTGGACCCGGACTTCCACCGCCGTGACCTCGCCGACGCCATCGAGGCGGGTGCCTACCCGGAGTGGGAGCTGGGCATCCAGACCTTCCCCGACACCCCCGACCAGACCTTCGAGGGTATCGACCTGCTCGACGCGACCAACCTCGTCCCCGAGGAGCTCGCCCCCGTCCAGCCGATCGGGCTGCTGACGCTCAACCGCAACCCGTCGAACTACTTCGCCGAGACCGAGCAGGTCGCCTTCCATGTCGGTCACCTCGTGCCCGGCATCGACATCACCGACGACCCGCTGCTCGCCGGACGGCTGTTCTCCTACCTGGACACCCAGATCACCCGGCTGGCCGGCCCGAACTTCTCGCAGATCCCCATCAACCGGCCGCACTCGCCGGTCAACGACATGCTGCGGGACGGCTTCCACCAGGACGCCGTCCACCGGGGTGTGGCACCGTACCGGCCCAACTCGCTCGACGGCGGCTGCCCGTTCCTGGCCGGGGCGGACACCGGGGCGTACATCGAGACGCCGGTACGGGTGCCGGAGGCGACGAAGGTCCGTGAGGCTCCCGAGTCGTTCTCCGACCACTTCAGCCAGCCGCGCCGGTTCTGGCTGAGCATGAGTGCGGTGGAGCGGGAACACATCATCGCCGCCTACACCTTCGAGCTCGGCAAGTGCTACGAACAGGCCATCAAGGAACGGGCCTTGCAGGTGCTGGCCAACATCGACGCCGAGCTGTGCGCGAGCGTCGCCGAGGGTCTCGGACTGCCGGCGCCCGAGCCGACCGTGCCGCTCGCCGAGGTCGAACCGAGCCCCGCGCTGTCCCAGGTCGGGCAGTCCTGGCCCACGGACGGCCGCCTCATCGGCATCGTCACCGGCCCGGACGGGGACCTGGACGCCGTGCGCGCGGTGCGCGAGGCAGTGCTCGGCGCGGACATGGTGCCGCTGATCATCGCCCCCACGGGCGGCAAGCTCGGCACCGGTGACGACGCGGTCACCGTCCAGCGGACGTTCGTGACCGCCCGGTCCATCGAGTTCGACGCCCTGCTGGTGGCCGGGGCACCTGCCCCCGGCAGCGATGCCTACGGCTCCCGCGACGCCAAGGCCCAGCCGGCCGGTGCGCCCGGGGCGGTCGACCCGAGGGTGAGCCTGCTGCTGTCGGAGATGTTCCGTCACGGCAAGGCCATCGGCGCCTGGGCGGGCGGCGACGCGGCGCTTCAAGCGGCCGGCATCCCCGCGGACGCGCCGGGCGTCGTGGTCGGACAGGACGGCACCTCGGTGCTGGAACAGGTACGTGAGCTGATGTCCAAGCACCGCGCGTGGGAACGGTTCGCCACGAGCGCCTGAGCGGCCGGCCGCCGTCCACACAGCGGCCAGGGCTGCTGCCCCCTAACGGGGCAGCAGCCTCTCGCTCCGTACTCGCCGGCCCGGCGGCGGTGACGGTGATGGTCTGCCGGACCGGCGGTCCGGAAGCGCCCCGGTGGCCCGCGGCCAGGATGCGCGGCGGCTCGCGCGGCGGCCGCTGGGTGGCGTTGGTGCGGCGGCGGTCCGTGCCGGACGGTGGGGTCGTCGTGCGTCTCCGGCGGCAGTGGCGGTCAGGGCGTCGGTCGTGGGCCGATGCCTCGGCCGGAGGCCGGGTGAGGGTGCACCGTTTTCGGCGCTGTCACCGGTTCCCGGCCCCCCTGCCCTCCAGCAGTCCGTGCAGGTGCGCGGCGGCGTTCTGGATGTCCACGTATTTCTGCTGTCCGGCGCGTACCTCGGCGGAGAGCACACCACAGCGGTGGACACGATGGAAATCGCCGTAGGGGAACTTGTACCGGCCCTTCGTCTCGTTTCCCATCTCGTCGTCGATGCCCAGGTACCACCTGGCGTACTCGGCGAATCCGTGCTCCTCGAGGTAGGCGTTCTCGTCCGCTGCCGAAGGCCGGTGCTCGCTCCACTCGTCCCGGTCGTCCAGCACGATCCGCCCCTCTTCGGTCAGCTTCTTTGCGTGGGCGAACGCCGCCGCGTTCAGTTTCACCGTCATGCCGTTTACCGCCGTATCTACTGTCGTGCTCAGATGTCGGCTGCCGCAGACTGGATGTCCTGCCGCGCCTGCCTCATCAGCTCGTCCAAGTCGCCGACCTCAGGGGCGAGTTCCCGTGCGCGCGGCCCGATCTGCTGCAGCCATGCCGCAGTGGCCAGGGCCAGATCGGCGGCCTCCCGGGTCCGCTCCTCGCCGAGCAGTTTCTCGACCTTGAAAGCAATGCTCGCGAGCGTGTCGTCATCGGTGACCGGCACCAGGTAGGACTCCAGGCCCGGCGGATACGGTGTCCGCGCTCGGTACTCACGCATCGCGGTCACGACCCCGGGCACCGCGCTGTACTGGTCGAGGAGGCCCATGAAGACGTACAGGCGGGCCGTCAGCCGTGGCAGGCCGGGGTGCCGATCCAGCCAGGCCATCAGCTCACGCTGATCACCGAAGTGGGCCATGATCTGCGACATCGCCTGCGCGACCCGGGTGGGCCAGGTCCAGTGGAAGGGCAGCAGCCGCGCCACCTGATGGGCGAGCGCCGCCTCGCTCTCCGCGTCCAGCGTGCCGGCTACGAATTCGGCGACCTGTCTGTGGTCCAGTCCGTAGTCGGTCGGCGTCGCCCGGTCCTGTGAGCTCTGCGACGAGTCGTGGCGCAGACGCAACAGCTGTGTGCCGATCTTGCTCAATGTCCGGTTCCGCATTGTTCCTCCCAGCTCGCGATGCGTTCTTCAGCGTCCGGAGCAGGACCAGCCTGGCGCCGGGTGCCGGACGTCCCAGCCAATTCAGGCGCAGGCTGCCCGCGGCCCCCTGGCCAGGGCCGCGGACCACATCGCCGGTCTGGTGATCCAGTCGCCGCGCGGCCGTGCGGTCGTCGGCGATCCGCCGGTCCCGACCGCGCGGCCTGCCGTACGTCCGCGGGGCGGAGGCGGACCCGTTCGTCCCGGGGCACCCACTCGCCCCGCCGGGCCGCGTCGGCCTGCTCGGCGGTCAGCGGCCTGGCGATGCTCTCCAGGGACTGAGACACGGCCGGTCCAGCCGTACGGGCGAGGGCCGGGCTCGCGCCCAGCGCAACGTCCCGCCATGCGCTGCGCGCGGACGAGCCAGGGGAGCAGGTTCGGCGCTCGATGACAGCGCTCGATGACAGACCCCCGGCGCCTTGAGACGTTGTCCTGTGCAACGGCATTCATGGCCTCAGCTCGAGCTCTGGTCAAACGGTGCACGGGGTGACGGCGGCGCCTTCCCTTTGGCATCTCGCGCAGCTCTCAGTAGACATTCCGCTGCCGGCATCTCTCTTCGTCCGTCCAGTACAAGACGCGAAGTCGCCATTTGATCCTGCAGGCGGAAGCGCCCGGACGGCATACCGGCATGCCCAGCACGCCCGCCCTGGTCGTCGGCGTCCTGGCGGCCCCAGCTGCGGCTTCGGCCGGGCCTCGTCCAGGCAGGTCCAGCATGGCCCGACGGATCGACCTGTCAGGCCGAGGCAGTCGCTCAGAGCCGCGGCTAGCGTCGGGTGAGCAGATCGCCACCGGAGGAGGAACGACGATGGCCGGTACCGAAACGCTCGACCGCAGCACCTGGGAGACCGCCCTCAACCAGATGACCGAGGAACACCAGGGGGAGTTCGTCACCATCGAGGTACTGGACCCGGAGGTCGGGCACCAGTACGAAGCCAACCGGCTGCCCTTCGCCGCCATCGTGTACGACCCGAAGGACGACGTAGTGGCCGTCTCCGTCGGCGGACGATCGCCGCGCTACCCCGTCGTCCTGCGGCACCTGGTGTGGCACCCCAGGGAGATCGACGTCGCCACGCAGGACATTCCCGAGCCGGCGGTCCGGATCGTCGACAAGGACGGCACCGCCACGCTGATCACCTTCTTCCCCAAGGAGTCCGGCACGGAGTCCTGACCCCTGAGGCGCGCCCGCCGCCGGCAGCCGTCGCGGCACCTCGTTCGCCGGGCCGTGATGCGACGCAAGACCCGGGGCTTTCCGTCCGTCCTGCACCAGCACCACCGGGCGGACCCGGTTGCCGGTGCGCGCCCGCCTGCGGGCCGTGGAGCGGACCGCACAGCCCGCCCGGCAACCCTCCGTCACCGCGTGTCGTGCGGCCGAGGGGCCTACCGTGGGAGATGGTCCCGGTGTCGGCCCCGCCGACCGGCCGGTCGTTCATGCCGGGCGCGGAAGGAGGCACGAGATGTCCGATGCGATACGGGACACCACGGCCCGGCGCGTACGACATTTCGTCGACGCCGGATACCCCGACGCCGGGCCCGTCGAGGCGGCGGTGGAGGGAGCCGTCTACCGACTCGGGGACGGAACCGTGGCCAAGGTGTGGGAGCGCCGACAGGGATCCGAGCTGCGGCGGATGCAGCGTTTCTACGCCGATGCCGCGGCGCACCTGCCGTTCGGCGCCCCGGAGATCCTCGCCGTCGAGGACATCGACGGCGTCCCGATGACCGTGGAGCGGGAGCTGACCGGCGAGCCCCTGGCGGGCAAGATCCGCACCGACGACCCGGACGAGGTGCTGCCCGAAGCGGTCGACTGCCTGGTCGGCGTGTTGCGCGCCCTCGCGGACGCCCATGACGTCGACGAGGTCAAGCACCTTCCCGTGCTGGACGAGGAACGCCCGCTGTGGGAAGACCACGCCACCTTCGGATCCGCCCTGGCGGACCTGGTGGACCGGCGGGCCGGCCGGTGCGCGGACCGGCTCTCCACGCAGGTCCGCGACTTCGACGACACACGCGCCCAGCTGCTCCGGAAGCTGCGCTCGCTGCCCCGTACCGACGAGGCGGTCGTCCACGGTGACGTCTTCCCGGAGACCGTGCTGGTGGACGACGACCTGCGGCCGCTCGCCCTCCTGGACTACGGCTTCCTGTCCACGGGCGGGGACCCCCGCTTCGACGCCGCCGTGGCCGCGGCCATCTTCCCGGCGGGCACCGAGCACGCCCAGGAGATCACCCGGCAGCTCACCACGCGGTTCGCCGACGAGTTCGGCTACGAGGCCGACGACCTCCTGCTGTACCAGGCTGCCTATGCGATGGCCACGAGCGACGCCTTCGCGCCGGGCGGCGGAGACGAGCACTTCAACTGGTGCGCCACCGTGCTCGAGGACCCGGCCGTCGCCGAGTCCCTGCACCGGTGAGGCACCGCGGGCAGCCGAAGTCGCTCGACTGGATCTGCGACTTCCGGGTTTTCTCCGCGATGGCTCCTACTTCAATGCCGACTTCAGCGCATTCGCAGCGGGCCCTGAGCTGGTGGAGGGAACCTTCCAACGAAACGCGACGCCGTGGCCGTCGACGTAGACGAGGGTGCCGCCCTTGTCGGCGCTGGTGATGTCGAACGCGACGGTGTTGACCTGGTAGGTGTCGGCCCGCACCGCGGACTTGCCACCGCCGTCGTTGAAGCCGACGGGGGCGACGCCGCGTGCCCCCTCGCTGTTTCCGGCCTTGATGGTCTTCCCGTCAAGCGCCTTCCATCGGAAGCCGCCCTGGCCGGCAGTGGTCGTCACCGACTCCTCGGTCCGATTGCCCGTCTTGAACGTGACCACAGCGAAGAGACCGTGCTCCGGAGCGTCGGTGCCGGCTTTGGCGACGTAGACGATGGTTTCCGGGGTGATCTGCGCGGTGCCCTTCCCGTCGGCCCCGACGGTGTCGGCGGTCTGCCCGAAGCTGAGCGCGGTGCGCGGGCTCGGCTGCGGTTCACTCGTGCCGTCACCCGCAGAACAGGCTGCAAGGCTCAGACACGTTGCGGCGAGCACGGATGCTCCGGCGACATGGCGCATGATCCCCCCGGGACCGACACAGATGCAGTAGGTGTTTGCCGCGACACGCTAGCAAGCCACTGGCACTTCTTTGCCCCGCGGTGCCCAACCCAGCGGCAGCGCGTCCAGCACCCCCCGGCCGTCCTCTATCCGAGCGTGAGCATCGCCTCGGTGACCTCGTCGGCCGCCGTATCGGGGATCACGGTGGCGGCCTCCTCGAGGACGAGCAGCCGTGCCCCGGGGATCTCGCGCGCGATCGCCTCGCCATTGCCGACAGGGAAGAACCGGTTGCGGCGGCCGTGGACGACGAGCGTGGGGACCTCGATCCCGGGCAGGCGCTCGCGCCAGCGCGGCGTGCAGTCGAGCCTGGAGAACACCAAGCCCAACTGGTTGGCCATCTGCACCGGGGCTGCGGTGCCGGGCGTGCGGTCCCAGACGCGTGCGGCGACAGCGCGCGCGGCGACGGGGTCGTCGCCCAGGATTCCCGCGCCGGTGGCGGCGAACTCCGCGACCGCCTCACGGTCGGCCCAGTCGGGCATGGGACGCGCGAACAGCCGGCTCATCGTCGCCCGGTCGTGGTCGGGGAGGTCGTCGTCGGGCGGGCCGGGGGCGACCGGCCGGGTGCCGACGAGGGTGAGTGCCGAGAACGCGCCCGGGTGGTCGAGCGCGGCCACCTGCGCGACCATCCCGCCGACGCCGATGCCCGCGAGGTGCGCCGGCCCGCCGCCGAGCGCGTCGGCGAGGGCCACCGCGTCGGCGGCGAGGTCGCGCAGGGTGTAGGCGGGCGCCTGTGGGTCCGTCGTCGTGGACTCTCCGCTGTCGCGCAGGTCGTAGCGCACCACACGCCGCCCGCCGGCGGCGAGGCGCTCGCACAGCGCGTCGGGCCAGGAGAGCATCGTCGTGCTGCCCGCGAGCAGGACCAGTGGCGCGTCGTCGTCACCGAACGACTCGATACCCAAAGCGATCTGATTGACGTTCACAGTGGTCATCGGATCACCGGCGGACGTCGTAGGTCATGTGCGTGGCCTCGCCGGCGCCGTAGCCGGACGTGTCGTCCCAGCCCGGGCCCGGGTGGAGCCCGGTGGCGAAGCTGTCCAGAGAGACCGAGATGTCAGCGATGATTCGGGTCATGCCGGGGTAGACCCGGCCTGCTGCCGGAACTCATCGCTCACACATGCAGCGGCCCAGCCGACGGGCGCTGTCGAACGCCTGCGTACCAGATGTCCGTTCACCGGGCGGCCCTGATGCCGCTGTAGGCCGCCGGTACCGCTGCCCTTCTCACGTGGTGAGACATTCCGGGGAGGGTGTAACGCGCACCCTTGACGGGGCCTGTTCGCGACACGACACTCCCGTACAGGAAGTCCTAGTGAATCGGTAGGGAAAGATGGGCTGCACTGTGCTGGACCTCGGCCGTCGGGCTGTCCGCATCGTCGTCCGGATGCTGCCCCTGCTGACGTCCCGCCGCCACATCGACCTACTGCGCGTATGCAGTGCGGCGAGTTCCCTGCACGGTGAGCGCGTGTCCATCCGCGCCTGATCCTCACACCGGTACCGCATCACGGCCGTGCCGAAGCCGCCACGAGCCGCCGCCCCCGTATGCCCGTACGTCTGTGACCGAGCACCCAGGGAGACGCATGTCCGCCTCGTTCCCGACAGCCGTGCCGTCCTTCCGGAGCAGGATCGGCTGTGACACGCGCGGCGGCTTCTACGCCGCGCCGCAGCGCTACCGGCTCCACGTCTCGCCATCCTGTCCGCACTGCTTGCAGATCGCCGTCACACACAGCCTGCTCGGCCTCGACCGCGTTCTCCCGGTGGCATGGCTGCCCGCTGTGCCCGACGCTCCGGACGGCGGGTACGCGGCACTGCGCCCGCTGTACGAAGCAAGTGCGCACCAGCATTCAGGACCGGCCCTGGCACCGGTCCTGAGTGACAACTGGACGGGAACGATCGTCAGCACCCACACTCCCGACATCCTGCGGGACCTGGCCCGGCGGTTCGACGGACATGGCCTCGATCTCTACCCTCGCGGTGCCGAGAAGGGCATCGACACCGTCGGGCGGCTCTGCGAGCAGGGCATCACATGGGCCGCCCAGCGTGCCGGGCAGTCCGGTGGGGACGTGGCGGCCCGCGACACCGCGCTGGCCACCTTGCTGCGCACGCTCGATCTGCTGGAGTGGCGTCTCACCTCCCAGGAGTATGCGCTGGGAGATGAACTCACCCTCGCAGACGTTCACTTGTGGGTATCGCTCGTGCAGTTGGACACCGTGCACCGCCATCACCTGGACGTCGCCGCAGTGCACCGGATCACAGGGCACCCCCACGTGTGGGCCTACGCACGGCGGCTGGCGGCGCACCCCGCATTCGGATCTCACCTCGACCTGGACGGCATCGCCCGCAGGCACCACGCCCACTGCCGGGGCATGGAGGCGGCGGGGGCGGCGGTACAGATCGTGGACTGGAAGGCTTACGCGCCTCGCAACGAGTCCGTGCGACATCCCGGCTGACCGCGGCGAACGGATGGCGGACCTGCGGGCGTGATTCGGAGGGACAGTTCGAGGAAGTCCAGGTCGGCGACGTGCCGTCTCCGTTGACGTCGTACATGTAGTCGTGTGTGCGACACCCCCCACCGCGTCATGACCCGGCGCCGTCCGGCCGCCGAAGAACCCAAAACGACGGCACGCGGGCGACTTTGCCGGGGAGAATGACCGTTATGACGTACGAAGGCTCCTCCATCGACCCGGCCAAGCCCAGCATCGCCCGCGTCTACGACTACCTGCTGGGCGGCAAGGACAACTATGCCGTGGACCGTGAGATCGGCGAGGTGTTCAAGCGCGATCTGCCCGGCTCGGTGGCCATCGCCTTCGCCAACCGTGCGGCCCTGACCCGGGCGGTCGGACAGATCGCGAAGACAACGGGCATCCGGCAGTTCATCGACCTGGGCAGTGGCCTGCCGACCGCGGACAATGTCCATCAGGTCGCCCAGCGGCACGCTCCCGAATCGCGCGTCGTCTACGTCGACACCGACGTCCAGGTGCTGGTCCACGGCCGCGCACTGCTGGAGGACAACGACCGGACCCGCGTCATCGGGGTCGATGTGCGTGACCCCGAGGGCATCCGCTCTCACCCCGCCACGCTCGAGATCATCGACTTCGCTCGTCCCGTCGCGGTCATCCTCAGCGCCATCCTTCACCACGTCAACGATGACGAGGACCCGGCCGGCATCGTCCGCTACTGGCGCGACCACGTCCCGTCCGGAAGCTACTTCTTCATCAGCCACTTCCGCTCCGGCGACAACCCGGAGACCGAAGAGGCCGAGAAGGTCCTCCAGCAGACGTTCGGCCGCGGCCGGTGGCGCACGGACGCGGAGATCGCCTCCCTGCTGGACGGCCTGGAGATCCTCGACCCCGGGATCGTCCCCGCGTCCCTGTGGCGTCCTGACGAGACCGACAACCCCTGGACCAGCGCCGAAAGACGAGAGCTCACCGTCTGGGAACACCTCATCGCCGCCGGACTGGCCCGGAAGGTCTAGACGCGGACCGAGCTGCACCGTCACCTCGCGAGCACACGGACGTGCCCGCGAGAGACATCGGCGTGGGCGCCCGCGAGCCTCTTCGTGATGATCGGCCTGTGCGTCTCCCTGCGCGCCGAACCGGCGGACGTCTACGAACCGGCGCGTGAACACGAGCGCGACACCGACGCCGCCGAGCCGCCCCGGTTCCGGCCGGCCTCTTGACCCCCGGTGTCCTCCTCCCCGATGCTCGGTTGCGTATAGCGGTGCGTGTATCTGATAAAGCAACTCATGAAGCAGTGCACCCGCGCGAGTTTCCCGTTTGAGGAGCAGCTCATGGCTCACGAGGTACGTGCTGTCGTCGCCCGGAAGAAGGGCGCCCCGGTTTCCGTCGAGACGATCGTCGTCCCCGATCCCGGTCCGGGTGAGGCGCTGGTCAAGGTCGAGGCGTGCGGCGTCTGCCACACCGACCTCCACTACCGCGAGGGCGGGATCAACGACGAGTTCCCCTTCCTTCTGGGGCACGAGGCGGCCGGCCGTGTGGAGGCGGTGGGGGAGGGGGTCACCGGTGTCGAGCCCGGCGACTTCGTGATCCTCAACTGGCGTGCCGTGTGCGGTCAGTGCCGGGCGTGCAGCAAGGGCAAGCCCTGGTACTGCTTCGCCACCCACAACGCGACGCAGCCGATGACTCTGCTCGACGGCACCCCGCTCTCGCCCGCCCTCGGCATCGGCGCCTTCGCGGAGAAGACACTGGTCGCCGCCGGGCAGTGCACCAAGGTGGACCCGGCCGCCCCGGCGGCCGCGGCCGGGCTGCTCGGATGCGGTGTCATGGCGGGCTTCGGCGCCGCCGTCAACACGGGTGCGGTCGGGCGTGGGGACTCCGTCGCCGTCATCGGCTGCGGCGGAGTCGGCATGGCCGCCGTCGCGGGCGCCCGGCTCGCAGGCGCGTCCAAGGTCATCGCGGTCGACATCGACCAGCGCAAGCTGGAGCGTGCCATGACCATGGGGGCCACCCACACCGTGGACAGCACCAAGGGCGACGTGGTGGAGGCCGTGCGCGAACTCACCTGCGGCTTCGGCGCGGACGTCGTCGTCGAGGCCGTCGGCCGTCCGGAGACGTACCGGCAGGCCTTCTACGCCCGCGACCTGGCCGGCACGGTCGTGCTGGTGGGCGTGCCCACCCCGGAGATGAAGGTGGAACTGCCCCTGCTCGACGTCTTCGGCCGCGGCGGCTCGCTGAAGTCCAGCTGGTACGGCGACTGCCTGCCCTCGCGCGACTTCCCGGCCCTCATCGACCTGTACCTCGGCGGCCGGTTCGACCTCGACGCGTTCGTCACGGAGACCATCGGACTCGGCGACGTGGAGGAGGCCTTCGGGAAGATGCACGGCGGCGACGTACTGCGCTCCGTGGTCGTGCTGTGATGGCCGGCGCGCCCCGCATCGAACACCTCGTCACCAGCGGGACGTTCAGTCTCGACGGCGGCACCTGGGACGTCGACAACAACGTCTGGATCGTCGGTGACGACGACGAGGTGGTCGTCATCGACGCGGCTCACGACTCCGACGCCGTCCTGGAGGCCGTCGGTGACCGCCGTCTGTCGGCCGTTGTGTGCACTCATGCCCACGACGACCATGTGCGCGCCGCACCGGACGTCGCCCTCGCCACCGGCGCGCGCGTCCTGCTGCACGCCGACGACCAGGTGCTCTGGAAGACGGTGCACCCGAACCGACGCCCCGACGCTCCCCTCGCCGACGGCGACGAACTCGTCGTGGCGGGCATCGGGCTGCGCGTCCTCCACACGCCCGGCCACGCACCCGGGGCCGTGTGCCTGTACGCCCCCGACCTCGGGGCACTGTTCAGCGGCGACACGCTGTTCGCGGGAGGCCCCGGCGCGACCGGGCGCTCGTACAGCGACTTCGGCACGATCATCACGTCGATCGGTGACCGGCTGCTGACGCTCCCCGGCGAGACCGTCGTCCACACCGGACACGGCGACACGACCACCATCGAGGCGGAAGCCCCGCACCTGGAGGAGTGGGCCACCCGCGGCTGGTGACACGAGCACCGCCGCACCGGCCGGGGCGGCCGAACGCCCTCGGTCCTCCAAGCTCCGGGCGAGCCCCATGGGCACGACCACCCCGGCCCCCACACCACCGCCGAAGCCCCGCTTCTCAGGCGACCCCAGCTCTGACCTGCGTTTCCCATGGCGCAGGGCGTCTCGCATCACGCAACGAAAATTCGGGTCGTCGAGCGCCCCGTGAACTCCTTGACAAGGGTTTGTGAGCGACCCCAAACTGACGTTGCGTTCACCGCAATCCGTTTCGCTATACGCACCGAGGTGTCATGATGATTCCCGCGTGCCGTCTCGTGGATCTGCCCCGAGGCGAGGCCCACAGGCTCGACATCGACCCGCCGGTCTCGGTGTTCCACACCGAGGACGGCGAACTCTTCGCCATCGACGACACATGCACCCACCAGGACGCCTCGCTCGCCGACGGCTGGCTGGAGGGTCGCGAGGTCGAATGCCCGCTGCACGCCTCGAAGTTCAACCTTGAGACCGGAGCCGTCGACGCCCCGCCGGCCAAGCTCCCGGTGCGCACGCACGAGGTCTTCGTCGAGGACGGCATGATCTACGTCCGGCAGTCCACGGCAGCCCCGAACCTTCCTCCCTGCGTCGCCGCCCGGCTCGCCGGGGGCCTCGCGTGAGGACGGTGGCCGTGGTGGGCGCGTCGCTGGCAGGTCTGTCAGCGGCGCGCTCCTTGCGCAAGCAGGGGTACGACGGACGGCTGGTCGTCATAGGCGACGAGCTCCACCGCCCGTACGACAGGCCGCCGCTGTCCAAGGAGTTCCTGGCCGGCGGCATCGGCGAAGCCGACCTCGCACTGGAGCCGGACGACGAGGACCTGCAAGCGGAGTGGCTGCTCGGAGCCCGCGCCGCCGGACTCGGCACCACCCCCCGGGCCGTGCGGCTCACCGACGGCCGTGAAGTGAGAGCCGACGGCATCGTCATCGCCACCGGTGCCGCCGCCCGGACCCTGCCCGGCATGGACGGCCTGGCCGGTGTGCACACCCTGCGCACCCTGGACGACGCCCGCGCCCTGCGGGACGAACTGGCCGGAGGCGGACGCCTGGTCGTGATCGGCGGCGGCTTCATCGGCGCCGAGGTCGCCTCCACCGCCTGTGCGCTCGGCGTCGACGTGACCATCGTGGAGGCGGCGCCCACACCCCTGGCCGGACCGCTCGGCGCGAGCATGGGAAGCATCGTCTCCGCCCTCCACGCCGACCACGGCGTACGCCTGTTGTGCGGCGTGGGCGTCAAGGGGCTGAGCGGCGAGACCCGCGTCGACGCCGTCCTCATGGAGGACGGCCGCAGCATCCCCGCCGACATCGTCGTCGTGGGGGTCGGGGCGCGCCCCTGCGTCGACTGGCTCGAAGGCTCCGGCGTCGAACTCGACGACGGCGTCAAGTGCGGTGCGGACGGCCGTACCAGCCTGGCCGGGGTGGTCGCGGTAGGCGACTGTGCCTCCTGGTACGACCCGCGGGCGGGCACCCACCGCCGCGTCGAGCACTGGACCGGCGCCCGGGAGCGCCCCGACGCGGCGGTGGCCGCACTGCTGTCCTGGGGCGAGTCCGAACCGGGCGTACCCCGGCCACCGTACTTCTGGTCCGACCAGTACGGAGTGAAGATCCAGTTCGCCGGCTACGCCTCCCGTGCCGACAGCGTGACCATCGAGGAAGGCGCGCCGGACGACCGTAACGTCCTGGCCGTCTACCGGCGTGCCGGGCACCCGGTCGCCGTCCTCGGGATGAACCAGCCCCGGCTGTTCATGCGCTGGCGCAAGCAGCTCGCGGCCCACCCGTCCTGAGAAGGACGCTGCTCCTCCTTGATCCGACGGCGTCCGGTGCAGCCCGTCCCGGCGCGCGCATGCCCGATCCATGACGCTTCTGCGAGGAGTGCCCTGTGACCTCGACCGGCCTGCCGGAAAGTCTCATCGCCACCCTGCCCGGGACCGCCTACACGGATCCCGGCTTCTTCGCCCGGGAGCAGGAGCACATCTTCGAGGCGATGTGGTTCTGCGCCGCGCGCGCCGCCGACCTCGCCGGTCCCGGGGCCTTCCGGACCGTCCAGGTCGGCCGCGAGAGCATCCTCCTCACCCGTGCGCGCGACCAGTCCGTACGCGCCTTCTTCAACGTCTGCCGGCACCGCGGAGCCAAGCTCTGCACGGCGGAGAGCGGCGAGGTCAAGCGCGCCTTCCAATGCCCCTACCACGCCTGGACATACGACCTGACGGGCAAACTCGTCGCGGCGCCCAACCTCACCAAGATGCCCGACGTCAGCCGCACCGAGTACGGTCTGGCAGCCGTGGCGACGCGCGAATGGCTCGGCTATGTCTGGGTGTGCCTTGCCGAGAACCCGCCCCCCTTCGACGAGGTCGTGCAGGACGTGGTCGCGCGTCTCGGCGACACGGAGTCGATCGAGCACTACGGCATCGAGGATCTCGAGGTCGGAAGACGGATCGTCTACGACGTCCGGGCGAACTGGAAGCTCATCGTCGAGAACTTCATGGAGTGCTACCACTGCGCGACGATCCACCCCGAACTCACCGAGGTGCTCCCCGAGTTCGCCGACGGCTACGCCGCCCAGTACTACGTGGGACACGGCGCGGAATTCGGCGCGGACGTCAAGGGCTTCACCGTCGACGGCTCGGAGGGGCTCGACCTCATTCCGGGCGTCACCGAGGACCAGGACCGCCGCTACTACGCGATCACCGTCCGGCCGCAGGTGTTCATCAATCTCGTCCCCGACCATGTGATCTTCCACCGGATGTATCCGCTCGCGGCGGACCGCACCGTCGTCGAGTGCGACTGGCTCTACCTCAAGCACGTCGTCGACAGCGGCAAGCACGTCAGCCGGTCGGTGGAGCTCTTCGACCGGGTCAACCGGCAGGACTTCGACGCGTGCGAGCGCTGTCAGCCCGCGATGAGCTCCCGGCTGTACGCCAAGGGCGGGGTCCTCGTGCCCAGCGAGCACCACATCGGCGAGTTCCACACCTTCGTCCAGGAGCGTCTGGACGCGGGACGGCCACAGTAGCGGCGGCTCCCGGCGGCCCGGCGCTCCCCGGCGCGCGGGGGCGGTCGACGCCGGCGACGCGGCGGGATCAGCCCAGGTAGCCCATTCGGTGGCTGATCTCGTCCGCGCCCTTGACCAGCACCGGAGCGAGGTCGTGCATCCGGTCCTCGGTGAGCCGGTACGCCGGTCCGGAGGCGCTGAGCGCCGCGATGACCTCTCCGTCCCGGTTGCGCACCGGTGCGGCCATGGCGTGCAGCCCCGCCTCGAACTCCTCCAGCGTCCAGGAGTAGCCGCGCTCCAGCGCCTCGGCGAGGTTCTTCTCCAGCTTCGTCCTCGCGGTCAGGGTGCGGGGCGTCATCTTCTTCAGGCCCGCGTCCGACAGCAGCGCGGCACGCTCCTTCGGCGGCATGTGGGCCAGCAGGATCTTGCCGCTGGACGTGGCATGCAGCGGCGTCAGCTGGCCGACCCAGTTGAACGCCGTCACGGCACCCGGACCGCGCACCTGGTACAGGTTGATCGCGTACTTCTCCTGCATCACCGCGAGGTTCACGGTCTCGCCGATCTCCTCGGCGAGACGCTCGCAGACCGGGCGGCTCTGCTGGGTGATGTCGATGCGCCCGGTGACCGCACCGGCGAGCCGGACGATGCCGAAACCGAGGCGGTACTTGCCGCGCTCACCCGCCTGTTCCACCAGACCGCGCACCTCCAGGGCGCCCAGCAGCCGGAACGCGGTGGACTTGTGGACGTCGATCTCGGCGGCTACCTCGCTGACGCCGGCCTCGCCGCGCTGGGCCAGGATCTCCAGCACGGTGATGGCCCGGTCGACCGACTGCACCCCACCGGTCGGCGCACTTGTCGTTTCGGTATGTGCATGGTAGTTGCTCACAACGCAACTATACGGGTGATTAACATAGCCAGCAGCGGTGCAGGTCAGGGGTCTGGAGCGGAAAATCTGAAGTTGCGTTGTCCGCAACCTGGTGCGCATAGAGATACCGGTACTAGCATGCCGCGCATTCTCTACGGCGCGAGCGAGACGAGGCCTCATGGCTGACTTGCAGTACGACTTCGTCATCGTCGGTGGTGGATCGGCCGGCAGTGCACTGGCCAACCGGCTCTCCGCGGATCCCGGCAACCGGGTACTGGTCCTGGAGGCGGGCAGACCCGACTACCCATGGGACGTCTTCATCCACATGCCCGCGGCGCTGACCTACCCGATCGGCAGCCGCTTCTACGACTGGAAGTACGAGTCCGAACCCGAGCCCCACATGGGTGGCCGGCGCGTCTACCACGCGCGCGGCAAGGTCCTGGGCGGTTCCAGCAGCATCAACGGCATGATCTTCCAGCGCGGAAACCCCATGGACTACGAGCGCTGGGCAGCGGACCCCGGGATGGAGAACTGGGACTACGCGCACTGTCTGCCGTACTTCCGGCGGATGGAGAACTGTCTGGCCGCCGACCCGGACGACGAGTTCCGCGGCCACGACGGCCCCCTCGTCCTCGAACGGGGCCCGGGGACCAGCCCGCTCTTCGAGGCCTTCCTCAAGGCCACCGAGGAGGCGGGGCACGCTCCCACCAGCGACGTGAACGGCTACCGGCAGGAAGGTTTCGCCAGGTTCGACCGCAATGTCCACCGTGGGCGCCGTCTGTCGGCCGCGAAGGCGTACCTCAAGCCCGTGCGCAAGCGGCCCAACCTCACCGTCACCACGCGCGCCCTGGTCACCCGCGTCCTCTTCGAGGGCAAGCGGGCCGTCGGTGTCGAGTACCGGCGCGGTCGTGGCAGACCCCAGCAGGTGAGAGCCGGAGAGGTCATCCTCTGCGGAGGCGCGATCAACTCCCCGCAACTCCTCCAGCTCTCCGGTATCGGCAACGCCGGGGAACTCGCGGCGCTCGGCGTGGACGTCGTACACGATCTGCCGGGCGTCGGCGAGAACCTCCAGGACCACCTGGAGGTGTACATCCAGTACGCCTGCAAGCAGCCCGTCTCCATGCAGCCGTACCTCGCGAAGTGGCGTGCCCCCTTCATCGGCCTGCAGTGGCTCTTCCGCACGGGACCGGCCGCCACGAACCACTTCGAGGCGGGCGGCTTCGTCCGCGGCAACGACGACGTGGACTACCCCAACCTGATGTTCCACTTCCTGCCCGTCGCGGTCCGCTACGACGGCTCCGTGCCCGCCGGCGGACACGGCTACCAGGTGCACGTCGGACCCATGTACTCCGACGCCGTCGGCTCGGTGAAGATCAAGAGCAAGGATCCCTCCGAGCGCCCCGCACTGCGCTTCAACTACCTCTCCACCGAACAGGACCGCCGCGAGTGGGTCGAGGCCGTCAGGGTCGCGCGCAGGCTGCTCAACCAGCCCGCCCTCGCCCCCTACAACGCCGGGGAGGTCTCGCCCGGCCCGTCCGTGGAGAGTGACGAGGAGATCCTCGCCTGGGTGGCCAAGGACGCCGAGACCGCACTGCATCCCTCCTGCACCTGCAAGATGGGCACCGACGAGATGTCCGTCGTGAACCCGGCCGACCTGCGCGTGCACGGCGTGGAGGGGCTGCGGGTCGTCGACGCGTCCGTCATGCCCTACATCACCAACGGCAACATCTACGCGCCGGTGATGATGATCGCCGAGAAGGCGGCCGACCTCATCCTCGGCAAGGAGCCGCTGCCGCCGTCCGGCGCCGCGTACTACCGGCACCGCGAAGCATCCGCGTAACCCACTGTTTTCAGCCAGCCGACCGGCCCGGAAACCTGGCGCTCCGGGCCGGTCGACGTCGGGTTCTCAGGGTTGTCTCCTTGGTGGAACCGTCATCGGCCAACCCCTTGACGTGGGTTCCCGCCTTCTCCAGAGTGTTCCACCACAAGCAATTCGGTGCGCGATGCGCAACGCTGTTCGCTCGAAGGGCCCCGACGTGGCAGACCTGTACGTGGATGGCACATGGCGAGATCCCGTGGCCGGAGGCCACCGGGACATCCACTGCCCCGCAGACGGCACACTCTCCGTGACCGTGTCCGAGGGCACCCGCCCGGACGCCGAGGCGGCCATCGCCGCGGCCCGCCGGGCCTTCGACGAAGGCCCCTGGCCGCACACCTCCGAGCGCGAGCGCGGCGCACTCCTGCTGCGCACCGCCGACATCCTCGAACGCGACACCGACGCGTTCGCCCGCGCCGAATCACTGGACACCGGCAAACGGCTGGTGGAGAGCGAGTACGACATCGCCGATGTCGTCTCCTGCTTCCGCTACTTCGGGGGGCTGGGCGGCACCGACGCCGGCCGCGTCATCGACACCGGCCGCGACGACGCCGTCAGCCGCGTCGTGTACGAGCCGATCGGCGTGTGCGCGCTGATCACCCCCTGGAACTACCCGCTGCTCCAGGCGAGCTGGAAGGTCGCACCGGCCCTCCTCGCGGGCAACACCATCGTCCTCAAGCCCAGCGAGCACACCCCCTCCACCTCGATCCTGCTGATGAGGGCACTGGCGGAAGCCGGACTTCCGGACGGCGCCGCCAACCTCGTCCTGGGCACCGGGCCCGAGGTGGGAGCACCGCTCGCCGAGCACCCCGCCGTCGACATGGTCTCCTTCACCGGCGGCCTGGACACCGGAAGACGCATCATGGCCACCGCCGCCGCGACCGTGAAGAAGGTCGCCCTGGAGCTCGGCGGCAAGAACCCCAACGTCGTCTTCGCCGACGCCGACTTCGAGACGGCCGTGGACTTCGCGCTC
Source organism: Streptomyces tuirus (assembly GCF_014701095.1). Lineage (NCBI taxonomy): Bacteria > Bacillati > Actinomycetota > Actinomycetes > Kitasatosporales > Streptomycetaceae > Streptomyces > Streptomyces tuirus. Next base: position 7,445,357 of record NZ_AP023439.1, read on the forward strand.
ACGGCCGTCTTTCTGCATTCGGGCCAGGTCTGCTCGGCGGGCGCCCGGCTGATCGTCGAGGACGCGCTGCACGACCGGTTCGTGGACGAGGTGGTCCGCCGTGCCCGGCGGATCCGCCTCGGCGGCCCCTTCGACCCGCACGCCGACACCGGACCGCTCATCTCCGCCCAGCACCTGGCGAAGGTCGAGGCATACGTCGCCGCCGGACTCGCCGAGGGCGCCGTCCTGCGCTGCGGCGGCGAACGCCCGGACGACCCCGCCCTGGCCGGCGGGCACTACTACCCGCCGACCGTGCTCGACGCATGCGGCCAGGACATGAGCGTGGTGCACGAGGAGTCCTTCGGACCCGTCCTCACCGTGGAGCGCTTCACCGACGAGGACGACGCGGTACGCATCGCCAACGACACCGAGTACGGACTCGCCGGTGCCGTCTGGACGCAGGACGCCGGCAAGGCCCAGCGGGTCGCCCGCCGGCTGCGCCACGGCACGGTGTGGATCAACGACTACCACCCCTATGTGCCGCAGGCGGAGTGGGGCGGGTTCGGGCACTCCGGCGTGGGCCGGGAGCTGGGACCGACGGGCCTGGACGAGTACCGGGAGCCCAAACACATCTGGCAGAACATCCAACCCCGGCCGCAGCACTGGTTCCGCGGCTGAACGCCGAAAAGAGGTCGAACATGACCCCAGCAACGACCGAGGCGCCGCGGCGGCGCGACACCCCCCAGGACTCGGCACCCACGCCGGTCATCTCCGTACGCGCACTGTGGAAGGTGTTCGGGCCGAAGGCGGCCCACGTACCCGGATCCGAGGAGCTGCGGGGACTCACCCGGCGCGAACTGATGGACCGCACCGGATGTACGGCCGCCGTGCGCGACGTGCACTTCGACGTCGCACCCGGCGAGGTGTTCGTCGTGATGGGTCTGTCCGGCTCCGGCAAGTCCACGCTGGTGCGCTGTCTGACCCGGCTCATCGAACCCACCGCCGGCGAGATCCTCTTCGAGGGCGAGGACATCCGCGACGCGGACGCGAGCCGCCTGCGCGAACTGCGCCGCAGCAAGTTCTCCATGGTCTTCCAGCACTTCGGGCTGCTGCCGCACCGCCGGGTCGTCGACAACGTGGCCTTCGGCCTGGAGATCCGCGGCATGAGCAGAGCCGAGCGCACCAAGCGCGCCCTGGAGGTCGTCGAACTCGTCGGCCTGTCCGGGTACGAGAACTCCTACCCCGACCAGCTCTCCGGCGGCATGCAGCAGCGTGTGGGCCTCGCCCGCGCCCTGGCCGGCGACCCCGACGTCCTCCTCTTCGACGAACCCTTCTCGGCGCTCGACCCGCTGATCCGCCGGGACATGCAGAACGAGGTCGTCCGGCTGCACCGCGAGGTCGGCAAGACGATGGTGTTCATCACCCACGACCTGTCCGAGGCACTGCGTTTGGGCGACCGCATCCTCATCATGCGCGACGGCAAGACGGTCCAGTGCGGCACCGGCGACGAACTGGTCGGCGCCCCCGCGGACGACTACGTACGGGACTTCGTCAGGGACGTGCCCCGCGGTGACGTGCTGACCCTGCGGTGGATCATGCGCCCCGCGGAGCCGGACGACCCCCTGGACGGTCCCGAACTCGGCCCGGACGTCGTGGTGAAGGAGGCCACGCGAGCGGTGCTCGCGGCCGACAAGCCGGTCAAAGTCGTCGAGAACGGCAAGCTGCTCGGCATCGTCGGCGACGACGAGATCCTCGCGGTGGTCGCCGGGCAGGAAGGCGACGCGTGATGACCGTCGCCGTGCAGAAGGCCGGGAGGCCGGAGAGAACCGGGACCGAGGAGCCGCCCGCTCCCGCCCGGCGGGCGCGCACGGTCAGCCGCTCGATGATCGTGGCCGCGATCCTGGTCGTCTGGCTCGCCCTCTTCGCCGTGCTGCGCGGCAAGCAGACCCTGTCCCTCGCCGCGGCCGATCTGACCGACCTGCACCGGTGGTTCAACGACGTCAACGACTCCATCGGGGCGAACCGCAACTCCAACCCGCTCTTCCTCTACTTCTTCAACGAGATCCGCCTGGTCATCGACTCCCTGGTGACCTTCGTCCAGGAGCTGATCTCGCAGCCGGCCGCGGGCCGCCCGGTTCCGCAGATCGGCTGGCTCGGTGTCGTGGGCATCGTCGGCTACGTCTCCTGGGCCGTGGGCAACTGGCGGGTCGCGCTGCTGACCGTCGCCGGCTTCACCTTCCTCGGCCTCCAGGGCCTCTGGCAGGAAAGCATGGACACGCTGGCGCTGACCCTCTCCGCGGTGTTCGTGGCACTGCTGTTCGCCCTTCCCCTGGGCGTGTGGGCCGGGCTGTCCGACCGGGTCAACCGGATCATGACGCCGTTCCTGGACTTCATGCAGACGATGCCCACCTTCGTCTATCTGGCGCCCCTGACCCTGTTCTTCCTGATCGGCCCGGCCTCCGCCACCATCGCCACGGCGATCTACGCGGCACCACCCGCGATCCGCATCACCGCCCACGCCATCCGGTCGGTGCCCGAGACCACCGTGGAGGCGGCGGACTCGATGGGCGCGACGCGGCGTCAGGCGCTGCTGAAGGTCCTGCTTCCGATGTCCCAGCGCACCGTGGTGATGGGCGTCAACCAGACCATCATGGCCGCCCTGGCCATGGTGACCATCGCGGCCCTGATCAACGCGCCCGGCCTCGGAGCGACCGTCGTCCAGGCCCTGCAGTCGCTGGACGTCGGCACGGCCTTCAACGCCGGACTCGCCATCGTCGTCCTGGCCATCGTGCTGGACCGGGTCACCACCGCCGCGAGCGGACGGGCCGACTCGGCCCGGGGCTCGGACAGTTCCTTCCTCAAGTGGCGGCGGCAGCTCATGGTGGCCGGGGGAGTGATGGCCGCGGTCCTGGTGTACCTGTCGCACACGTATCTGTGGGCGGCCGAGTTCCCCGGCGAGGGCAGCACCGGAAGCACCATCGCCAGGGCGGCGACCGATGTGACCACCTGGGCACAGGACAACCTGTCGGGACTGACCAACGCCTTCCGGGACATCCTCACCACCGGCCTGCTCAACCCCTTCCAGACCGTGCTGACGGACTCCCCGTGGTGGCTCGTGGGCGCCGCCCTCGCCGCGCTCGGCACGGTGCTCGGCGGATGGCGTGCCGGGCTCACCACCGCCGTGTGCGTGGGCCTGCTCATCGGCACCGGTGTGTGGTCGGACGCCATGACGACCCTGGCGTCCACCGCGGTGGCGACCGTGCTCGTGATGCTGCTCGGCGTCGTCCTCGGGGTGTGGATGGGCCGCAGCGCGCTCGTCGACCGGCTGCTCAGGCCCACGCTGGACGCGGCGCAGGTCATGCCGCCGTTCGTCTATCTCGTGCCGTTCCTCGCGCTGTTCGGCGCGACACGGTTCACGGCCATCGTCGCGGCGATCGTCTACGCGGCGCCCGTCGCGATCAAAATCATCGCCGACGGGGTGCGGGCCGTGCCCGGGACCACCGTCGAAGCGGCGATGTCCACCGGATGCAACACCTGGCAGATCATCACCAAGGTCCAGCTGCCCATGTCACGCGGAGCCCTGACCCTCGCGACCAACCAGGGCCTGATCTACGTGCTCTCGATGGTCGTGGTGGGCGGCCTGGTGGGAGCGGGCGCCCTCGGCTACGACGTCGTGGCCGGGTTCTCGCAGGGCCAGCTGTACGGCAAGGGACTGGCGGCCGGACTCGCCATCGTCCTGCTCGGAGTCATGTTCGACCGGATCACTCAGGCAGCGGCTCGCCGCGCCGGGGCATAAGGAGCACCTCACCATGGCACGACACTGGAGAGCCGGCGCGGCCGGCCTGGCCGTCCTCGGCCTCACCCTCACGGCTTGCGGGGGCGCGAAGGTCGGCGACGACAGCGCGGCCGGCTCGGGCAGCTCGGGCACATGCGGAACCTTCAACCTCGCGATCAACCCGTGGGTGGGCTACGAGGCGAACGCGGCGGTCCTCGCCTACGTCGCCGAACACGACCTCGGCTGCAAGGTCGAGCAGAAGGACCTCAAGGAGGAGATCGCCTGGCAGGGCTTCGGCACGGGTGAGGTCGACGCCGTCGTGGAGAACTGGGGCCACGACGACCTGAAGAAGAAGTACATCACCGAACAGAAGACGGCCGTCGAGGCCGGTCCGACCGGCAACAAGGGCCTCATCGGCTGGTACGTGCCGCCGTGGCTGGCCAAGGCGCACCCCGACATCACCGACTGGAAGAACCTCGACAAATACGCGTCGAAGTTCAAGACCTCGGAGTCGGGCGGCAAGGGCCAGCTCCTCGACGGCGACCCCTCGTACGTCACCAACGACGAGGCCCTCGTCAAGAATCTCAAGCTGGACTTCAAGGTGGTGTACGCGGGCAGCGAGACCGCGCTTATCCAGGCGTACCGCAATGCAGAGAAGAACAAGGAATGGGTGATCGGCTACTTCTACGAGCCGCAGTGGTTCCTGTCCGAGGTGCCGCTGAAGAAGGTCAGCCTCCCCGAGTACAAGGAGGGCTGCGACGCCGACGCGGAGAAGGTCGCCTGCGACTACCCCGTGTACGAACTCGACAAGATCGTCAGCGCGAAGTTCGCCAAGTCCGGCAGCCCCGCCTATGACCTGGTGAAGAACTTCACCTGGACCAACGACGACCAGAACACCGTGGCCAAGTACATCGCGGTGGACAAGATGGCGCCCGAGGCCGCGGCGAAGAAGTGGGTCGAGGCCAACCGCGACAAGGTCGACGCCTGGATCAATTGACTTGCTCCTCGGGCTGAAGCCCGAGGATTCTGGCCTTCCCTAACCGGTTGCTGTGCCGCTACGCGGCACGGTTTCCGGTAGGGAATCCGTGGCTTCCTGCTTCTTCGCGCTGTGCCGGGATTTCTCCTGGTCTCACCGGCGCTCCGCAGGCCGATACCGCCAGTCCGGCGGCCGTCTTCACATTGATCGCGGCGTTGGTGTCCCGGTCGTGGACGGTGCCGCAGGCGGTACAGGTCCATTCCCGCACGTTCAGGGGTTTGGGTCCGTCCTTCACACCACAGGTCGAGCAGGTCTGGGACGTCGGTTCGAACCGGCCGATCCTGACCAGGGTGCGGCCGTACCGTTCCGCTTTGTACTCCAGCATGCTGATGAACGATGACCATCCGGCGTCGTGCACGGACTTGGCCAGCCTCGTACGGGCCAGTCCCGCCACCGACAGGTCCTCCACGGCGATCCCTTGGTTCTCGGAGATCAGCTTCGTGGAGAGCTGGTGGTGGAACTCACGGCGCGCGTCGGCGACCTTGGCGTGGGCGCGGGCGGCCTTCAGGCGGGCCTTGTCCCGGTTCTTGGACCCCTTCTGCTTGCGGGACAGTTCCTTTTGGGCCTTCTTGACTTTCTTCTCCGCGCGCCGCAGGAAGCGCGGGGAGTCGATCTTCGTGCCGTCGGAGAGGACCGCGAAGTGGGTCAGGCCGAGATCGATGCCGATGGTGCGGTCGTTCTCCGGCATCTGTGCCGCGTCGGCGTCCGGGTCGGTGTCGATGACGAAGGAGGCGAAATATCTGCCGGCCGCGTCCTTGACGACGGTGACGGAGGTGGGCGTGGCGGGCAGGGTGCGGGACCATTTCACCTTCACCGCGCCGATCTTCGGCAGGCTCAGACGGCCACGGTCGGTGATGCTCCAGCGGGCGTTGGCAGTGAAACGGATCGACTGTCGGGCGTCCTTGCGCGACTTGAAACGGGGCGGGCCCAGTTTCGGTCCTTTACGGGCGCCCTTGAGGGAGGCGAAGAAGTTCTTGTAGGCGGCCTCGGCGTCCCGCAGGGACTGCTGGAGGACGACGGCGGACACCTCGCCCAGCCAGGACCGTTCCGCTGTCCGCTTCGCCTCGGTGATCAGCTTCCGGGACAGATGGCCGGCCGTCGGGAACGGCTGTGCGGACCTTCGGGCGTCTTCGCGGGCGCGGACCGCGTCGTTGAACACGACACGGGCGCACCCGAACGCCTTCGCCAACGCAGTCTGCTGGCCGGTGTCCGGGTACACGCGGAAGCTGTACCTGAGCTGCATGATCGTCACCCTACGTGCTCGGGTTATGGGTGAGATGCAGGAGATCAGAACTGGTCGCCACTGTGCTTTCGTGATGCATGTGTACTCGGTCTTCGTGACCAAGTTCCGGCACAAAGTCTTCACCGATGCCCACTTGAGGCGGATGGAGGAGATCATGCGGTCGGTGTGTACGGACTTCGAGTGCGACCTGGTGGAGTTCAACGGGGAGGCCAATCACGTCCACCTGCTGGTGAACTTTCCGCCCAAGGTCGCCGTGACCAAGCTGGTCAACTCCCTCAAGGGCGTCTCGTCCCGCGGCCTCCGTCAGGAGTTCCCCGACCTGGTGCGCCATTACTGGCGGGCCAACAAGCTCTGGTCCGCGTCCTACTTCGTCGGAACCGGCGGCGGTGCCGAGCTCTCCGTGGTCAGGCAGTACATCGAACAGCAGAACCGGCCGGTGTGAGCACCGCCCGGCTCCGCCGGGAGAAGCCCTCCCGGCGCTCCGCGCCGCGGGCGAAGAACCGCGGTGTCCGGCGCCGCCGGACCAGATGCGGCGACGCTCCGCGTCGACACCACCAGATTCGCTTCACCACCGGCCTGAAGACCGATGCACTGCGAATGAATTCCGGGAGCGCGCGGGAACGCCCGTGTGAGTCCGGCCGCGGAGGCCCGGCAGGCTGTGTCGTCAGCCTGCCGGGCCTCGTCGTTTTGCGCTGGTACCTCCCCGTCGCGGCCAGGTGATTTTCCGGCGTCGCGGACCTCTTGACACGCCGATGCACGGCGGGCACATTGAGTTGCGCAACCTGAACCCTGTTGCGTAGACAGCAACTGGATCGCTTTCAACGTCGGAGGTGCGGCGATGGCGGGACCCCGGGTGGTCATCATCGGAGCGGGCGTCGTGGGGGCGGCGCTCGCCGACGAGATCTCCGCGCGCGGCTGGACCGAAGTGACCGTGGTCGACCAGGGCCCACTGCCCGCCACCGGGGGCTCCTCGTCGCACGCCCCGGGCCTGGTCTTCCAGACCAACGCCTCCAAGACCATGACCGAGATGGCCCGTTACACCGTCGAGAAGCTGTGCTCACTGGACGTCGACGGGCAGCCCTGCTTCCTCCAGGTCGGCGGCCTGGAGGTGGCCACCGGCCCGGAGCGCGTCACCGAACTCCAGCGACGCCACGGCTGGCTCGCCTCCTGGGGCATCGAGTCCCGGCTGCTGACCACCGAGGAGTGCGTCGCACAGCACCCGCTCGTCAACCCGGACAAGGTCCTCGCCGGCCTCCACGTGCCGACGGACGGCCTCGCCAAGGCGGTCCTCGCCGTCGAGGCGCAGATCCGCCGGGCCACCGAGCGCGGCGTCAGCTTCCTCGCCCGCCACGAAGTCCTCGACATCCGGCAGGCCGAGGGCGAGGTGACCGGCGTCCTCACCGACCAGGGCGAGATCCCCGCCGACATCGTCGTGTGCTGCGCGGGCATCTGGGGCCCGAAGATCGCCCGCATGGCCGGCATGAACCTCCCGCTCACCCCGCTTGCCCACCAGCTCGCCTGGACGGGCCCGGTCCCCGCCCTGGCCGGGCAGACGCAGGAGGCGGTCCGCCCGATCCTGCGCCACCAGGACGCCGACCTCTACTACCGCGACCGCTTCGACGGCCTGGGCATCGGCTACTACGGCCACCGCCCCATGCCGGTCTCCGCCGACGACATCCTCTCCGTGGACGAGTCCGACGAGATGCCCTCCGTCCTGAAGTTCACCGAGGAGGACTTCGAGGAGGCCTGGACCGAGACGCAGTCACTGCTCCCGGCGACGAAGGACGCCAAGGTCGAGGAAGGCATCAACGGCCTGTTCTCCTTCACCACCGACGGCCTGCCCCTGCTCGGCGAATCCCCGGACGTCAAGGGCTTCTGGGTCGCCGAGGCCGTCTGGGTCACGCACTCCGCCGGCGTCGGGAAGGCCATGGCCGAATGGCTCGTCGACGGCTACTGCTCCTCCTTCGACCTGCACGAGTGCGACGTCAACCGCTTTGAACCGCACCAGCTCTCACCGGAGTACGTACTGGCCCGCGACTGCCAGAACTTCGTCGAGGTCTACGACATCCTGCACCCGCTGCAACCGTCCGGGGACCCCCGCCCGATCCGCACCAGCCCGTTCCAGACCCGCCAGCGGGAACTGGGCGCCTTCTTCCTGGAGGCGAACGGCTGGGAACGCCCGCAGTGGTACGAGGCCAACGCGGGCCTGGTCGAGGGCCGTTCCATCGTCACCCCCAACGACTGGGCCGCGAAGTACTGGTCGCCCATCGTCGCCGCCGAGGCCCAGACCACCCGCGAGACCGTCGCGATGTACGACATGACGGCCCTCAAGCGGCTGGAGGTCAGCGGGCGCGGCGCCGGCGCGTTCCTGGAGCGGCTGTGCACCGGCAAGGTCGCCAAGTCCGTGGGCTCGGTGACGTACACGCTGCTCCTCGACCACGACGGCGGTATCCGCAGCGACGTCACCGTCGCCCGGCTGGCCCCCGACCTCTTCCAGGTCGGCGCCAACGGCAACCTGGACCTCGACTGGTTCACCCGCCACCTCCCCGTCGACGGCACGGTCCAGGTCCGCGACATCACCCCCGGCACCTGCTGCATCGGTCTGTGGGGACCGCGCGCCCGCGACGTCCTCCAGCCGCTCACCGACGCGGACTTCTCGGCGACCGGCCTGAAGTACTTCCGCGCCCAGCGCGCCCACATCGGCTCCGTGCCCGTCACCGCGATGCGCCTGTCGTACGTCGGTGAGCTCGGCTGGGAGCTGTACACCACCGCCGACCTGGGGCAGAAGCTGTGGGACACGCTGTGGCAGGCGGCCGAGCCGCTGGGCGGCATCGCGGCCGGGCGGGGCGCCTTCAACAGCCTCCGGCTGGAGAAGGGCTACCGGTCCTTCGGCACGGACATGACGTACGAACACGATCCGTACGAGGCCGGTGTCGGCTTCGCCGTGAAGCTCGACAAGGACGACTTCGTGGGGAAGGCGGCGTTGGAGCGGCGCAAGTCCGAGGTCCGGCGGAAGCTGACCTGTCTCACGATCGACGACCCGAAGGCCGTCGTCATGGGCAAGGAGCCGGTGTACGACGGGGACTGTGCGGTGGGGTACGTCACCAGTGCCGCTTACGGCTACACGATCGGCAAGGGCATTGCCTACGCGTGGCTGCCGGTGGAGCTTGCGGAGCCGGGGACCGTGGTGCACATCGGGTACTTCGATCAGTCCGTCGAGGCGGTTGTTGCTGAGGAGCCGTTGTTCGATCCGTCGATGTCCCGTCTTCGTGGGTGAGTTTTCGTCTGCGGGTGCGTCGTGGCTTGTCGCACAGTTCCCCGCGCCCCCTGAAGGCCGTTCCACCACAGCCTCGTTGGAAGGAACCCACCCGGTGACTGCACAACTCCTCGACGGCCCCGGACTGATCACCAAGGACATGCCGCGCCCCGGCGCGGCCGTCCCCGACGTCGGCATCACCCGCACCGACCAGGGCCTGGTCGGGGACATCCACCCGGACGCCGCGGAGAGGAACGCGAACGCCGTATGAACGCGCTGAACACCCCCTTGGCGGAGCTGGACCCCGAGGTCCACGCCGCGCTCCGCGCCGAGCTGCACCGCCAGCAGTCCACCCTCGAGATGATCGCCTCCGAGAACTTCGCGCCGTCCGCCGTGATGGAGGCCCAGGGTTCGGTCGCGACCAACAAGTACGCCGAGGGCTACCCCGGCCGCCGCTACTACGGCGGCTGCGAACACGTCGACGTCACCGAGCGGCTGGCCATCGAGCGCGTCAAGTCCCTCTTCGGCGCCGGCTTCGCCAACGTGCAGCCGCACTCGGGCGCCCAGGCGAACACCGCCGTCTTCTTCGCCCTGCTCCAGCCCGGCGACACCGTCCTCGGGCTCGACCTCGCGCACGGCGGGCACCTCACCCACGGCATGCGCATCAACTACAGCGGCAAGATGCTCAACGTCGTGCCGTACCACGTGTCCGAGGCGGACAACCTCGTCGACATGGACGAGGTCGAGCGGCTCGCCAAGGAGCACCGCCCCAAGATGATCATCGCGGGCTGGTCGGCGTACCCCAGGCAGCTGGACTTCGCGGCCTTCCGCCGGATCGCCGACGAGGTGGGCGCCCTGCTGATGGTCGACATGGCGCACTTCGCCGGACTGGTGGCGGCCGGCCTGCACCCGAGCCCCGTACCGCACGCCCACGTCACGACCACCACGACGCACAAGACACTCGGCGGCCCGCGCGGCGGCGTCATCCTCACCGACGAGGCCGGCCTCGCCAAGAAGATCAACTCGGCGGTGTTCCCCGGCATGCAGGGCGGCCCGCTGGAGCACGTCATCGCCGCCAAGGCGGTGTCGTTCAAGGTCGCCGCGACACCGGAGTTCGCCGAACGCCAGGCGCGGACGCTCGCCGGCGCCCGCATCCTCGCCGAACGCCTCACCCGGGCGGACGCGGCGGCCGCCGGAGTCAAGGTGCTGACCGGCGGCACGGACGTCCACCTCGTCCTGGTCGACCTGCGCGACTCCGAGCTCGACGGCCGTCAGGCCGAGGACCTGCTCCACGAGATCGGCATCACCGTCAACCGCAACGCCGTGCCCTTCGACCCGCGCCCGCCCTTGGTCACCTCGGGCCTGCGCATCGGCACCCCGGCTCTGGCCACCCGCGGCTTCACCGAGGAGGACTTCGCCGAGGTCGCGGACGTCATCGCCCTCGCCCTCCAGCCGGAGCCGGACGTGACCGCCTTGCGTGCCCGCACGGAGGCCCTGGCCGCCAAGCACCCGCTCTACCCGCACCTGTCCGACAACGGAGACGCCCGATGAGCCCCCGCACCCCCGGCGCCGAGCTTCCCGAACACCCCGACTGGCTGTGGCGCAACCCCGAGCCGAAGCGCTCGTACGACGTCGTCATCGTGGGTGGCGGCGGACACGGCCTGGCCACCGCCCACTACCTCGCGAAGAACCACGGCATCACCAACGTCGCCGTGCTGGAGAAGGGCTGGCTGGCGGGCGGCAACATGGCCCGCAACACCACGATCATCCGCTCCAACTACCTCTGGGACGAGAGCGCCGGCATCTACGAGCACGCCCTCAAGCTGTGGGAAGGCCTGGCGGACGAACTCGACTACCCGATCCTCTTCTCCCAGCGCGGCGTACTGAACCTCGCCCACAGCCTCCAGGACGTCCGCGACAGTGTGCGCCGCGTCGAGGCCAACCGCCTCAACGGCGTGGACGCCGAGTGGCTCGACGCGGACGGCGTCAAGGACGTCTGCCCGATCGTCAACATCTCCCCGGACGTGCGCTATCCCGTCCTCGGCGCCACCTACCAGCCCCGAGCGGGCATCGCCAAGCACGACCACGTCGCCTGGGGCCTGGCCCGCTCCGCCGACGCCGCCGGCATCGACATCATCCAGAACTGCGAGGTCACCGGCCTCGACGTGGTCGGCAACCGGGTGGTCGGAGTCCGGACCACCCGGGGCCCGATCGCCGCGGGCAAGGTGGCGCTCTGCTCGGCGGGCCACACCTCTGTCCTCGCGGCCATGGCGGGCATCGAACTCCCGGTGCAGAGCCACCCCTTGCAGGCGCTGGTGTCGGAGCTGCTGGAACCGGTCCACCCGACGGTGGTCATGTCCAACGCCGTCCACGTCTACGTCAGCCAGGCGCACAAGGGCGAGCTGGTGATGGGCGCGGGCATCGACGCCTACAACTCCTACACCCAGCGCGGCGCCTTCCACATCATCGAGGAGCAGATGGCGGCGGCCCTGGAACTCTTCCCGGTCTTCGCCCGCGCCCATGTCCTGCGCACCTGGGGCGGCATCGTCGACGTCAGCCCCGACGCCTCACCGATCATCGGCCTCAGCCCGGTGGACAACCTCTACCTCAACTGCGGCTGGGGAACCGGCGGTTTCAAGGCCACGCCCGGTGTCGGCTGGGTCTACGCCCACACCATCGCCCACGACACCCCGCATCCGCTCAACGCCCCCTTCTCGCTCGACCGTTTCACCACCGGCGCGCTCGTCGACGAGCACGGCGCGGCCGCGGTGGCCCACTAGGACCACTGGAAGCTTTGGGAGCCGATCCATGCTGCTGATTCCCTGCCCGTGGTGCGGACCTCGCGACGAGGCCGAGTTCCACTACGGCGGCCAGGCCCATGTGCCGTACCCGGAGGACCCGGCGTCCCTCACCGACGAGGAGTGGGCCCGCTACCTCTTCTTCCGCGACAACCCCAGGGGCCCCTTCGCCGAGCGCTGGAGCCACGCAGCGGGCTGCCGCCGCTGGTTCAACGCCGTCCGGGACACGTCGACGAACGAGATCCTGACGGTGTACCGGGCGGGGGAGGAGCGCCCGGAGACGGTTGAGGCGCGTTCGGTTGCTCCGCAGCCGCGTCCAGCAATCCCAGCCCGTCCGGCGTTTGAGGACGAGGCCGTTCAGGCCGATACGGGGGCCTGGGGGCAGAGCCCCCAGCGGGATCCGGGGGCAGAGCCCCTGGTTTCGGGAAGGGGCGGGGTGGGGGAGAACACCCAGCCGTTCCGTCACCCCACCCGCGGCCTCATCCACCGCGACGAGCCCCTCACCTTCACCTTCGACGGCACCGAATACCAGGGCTACAGGGGCGACACCCTCGCCTCCGCCCTCCTTGCCAACGGCGTCATCCAGACCGGCACCAGCATCAAACTGGGCCGCCCCCGCGGCATCTTCTCGGCCGGCGTCGAGGAACCCAACGCGGTCGTCCAGATCGAGGAACCGTTCCCCGAGCCCATGCTCCCGGCCACCACCGTCGAGCTCTACGACGGCCTCGTCGCAACCAGCCTCCCCGGCCAGGGCCGCCTCGCCACCGAACCGGACCCGGCCCGCTACGACGCCGTGCACACCCACTGCGACCTCCTGGTCGTCGGCGCGGGCCCGGCCGGCCTCGCCGCGGCGGCCGCCGCCGCCCGCTCGGGCGCCCGCGTCATCCTCGCCGACGACCAGCCGGAGCTCGGCGGCAGCCTCCTCGGCACCGGCGAACTCCCCGACTGGGTGGCCGAGACGACCGCCCGGCTGGAAGCCGCCCCCGACGTACGCGTCCTGCGCCGCACCACGGTCTTCGGCTACTACGACGACAACCACCTGCTCGCCGTCGAGCGCCGCACCAACCACCTCGGCGCCGCGGCTCCCGAGAAGACCGCCCGGGAACGCGTCCACCGCATCCGGGCCCGCCACGTCGTCCTCGCCACCGGCGCCCACGAACGCTCGCTGGCCTTCGCGGACAACGACCGGCCCGGGGTGATGCTGGCCGCTTCGGCCCGCACCTACGTCAACCGGCACGGCGTGCTGCCCGGCCGCCACGCGGTGGTCTTCACCACCAACGACAGCGCCTACCCGGTGGTGCTGGACCTCGCCGCGGCGGGCGTCACCATCGAGGCCGTGGTCGACACCCGTCCCGAGCCGGGGGAGTGGGCCGAGCGCACCCGCCGGGCCGGCATCGAGGTGCTGACGGGCCATGCCGTCACCGCCACGGACGGCGCCCCCCGTATCACCGCCGTGACCGTCGCGCCGTACGGGGAGACGACAGGGCGACGGGAGTTCGCCGCCGACCTGCTGCTGGTCTCCGGCGGCTGGAACCCGGTCGCGCACCTGTTCAGCCAGGCGGGCGGCAAGCTCCGCTACGACGAGGAGCTCGGCAGCTTCGTACCCGACACCTCCCGCCAGGCCGTGGAGGTCGCCGGCGCCGCGAGCGGCGTCCTCGACCTGGCCCGAGCTCTCGCGCAGGGAGCGGCTGCCGGAGCCCGCGCGATCGAGGCCGAGGGCTACACCTCCGAGGCGCCCCGCCTGCCGCAGGTGGCGGCGCAGCCCGAGACGCCCCCCATGCGGGTCTTCACCGTCCCGGGCCGGGAGGACGCCCCGCGCTTCGTCGACCTCCAACGCGACGTCACCGTCGACGACCTGGCCCGTGCGACCGGCGCCGGAATGCGCTCGGTGGAGCACACCAAGCGCTACACCACGGCCGGCACCGCCAACGACCAGGGCAAGACCTCAGGCGTCCTCGCCAGTGGCGTCGTCGCCGAACTGCTCGGCGTGGACATCTCCGCGCTCGGCACGACCACGTTCCGGCCCCCGTACACCCCCGTCTCCTTCGCCGCCCTCGCCGGCCGCGACCGCGGCGTGCTGAGCGACCCGGTCCGCACGACCGCCCTGCACGAGTGGCATGTCGCACAGGGCGCTCTCTTCGAGAACGTCGGCCAGTGGAAGCGGCCCTGGTACTACCGGCGGGACGGCGAGGACAGGGAGACGGCCGTGCTGCGCGAGTGCGCCGCCGCCCGTGAGGGCGTCGCCTTCATGGACGCCTCGACCCTCGGCAAGATCGATGTCCTGGGCCCGGACGCCGCCGTCTTCCTCGACCTGCTCTACACCAACATGATGAGCACCCTCAAGGTCGGCATGATCCGCTACGGAGTGATGTGCCGCCCGGACGGGATGGTCTTCGACGACGGCACCGTCATCCGCCTCGACCAGGACCGTTACCTGGTCACCACCACGACGGGCAACGCCGCCACCGTGCTGGACTGGATGGAGGAGTGGCTCCAGACGGAGTGGCCCGAGCTCAAGGTCCACTGCACCTCCGTGACCGAACAGTGGGCCACCGTCGCCCTGGTCGGTCCGAAGTCCCGCGAGGTGCTCGGTTCGCTGGCGCCGCGACTGGCCGTGGCCAACGAGGACTTCCCGTTCATGGCATGGCGGGACACCACCGTCGCGGGCATCGAGGCCCGGGTGTGCCGGATCAGCTTCTCCGGCGAACTCGCCTACGAGATCAACGTGTCGCCGTGGGAGGCCCTCGCCCTGTGGGAGGCGCTGTACCAGGCGGGCGAACCGTACGGCATCACCCCGTACGGCACGGAGACCATGCACGTCCTGCGCGCGGAGAAGGGCTATCCGATCGTCGGCCAGGACACCGACGGCACGGTGACACCGCAGGACCTCGGCATGAGCTGGGCGGTGTCGAAGAAGAAGCCCGACTTCATCGGCAAGCGTTCCTTCGCCCGTGCCGACACCGTCCGCCCCGACCGCAAGCACCTGGTGGGCCTGCTCCCGGAGGACCCGGGCACGTTCCTCCCCGAGGGCACGCACCTGGTCGCCGACAGTGTGCTGCCCGCGCCCCCCGTTCCGATGCTCGGCCATGTCACGTCCAGTTACCGCAGCGCCGCCCTCGGCCGGACCTTCGCACTCGCGCTGGTCAAGGGCGGACGCGAGCGCATCGGTGAGCGCCTGTACGCCCCCGTCGGTGACCGGCTGGTCCCGGTGACCGTCGCGAGCCCCGTCCTCTACGATCCCGAGGGAGCCCGCCGCCATGGCTGACACCGCCCTTACCGCCCCGCTCCGCAGCCCTCTGTCGCATGCCGCGGACCGGCTGGCCGCCGCGACCCGCACCTCCGGGGGCGCCGTCCGGCTCGCGGAACTCCCCTTCCTGACCCAGATCGACGTCCGCCTCGATCACAAGGGAGCGGCGGCGGACGCCGTGGGGCTGGCGCTGGGCTTGCAACTGCCCGTCGAGCCCGGCACCGTGGTCCGCGCCGGGGAGCTGACCGCGCTGTGGCTCGGCCCCGACGAGTGGCTGGTGGTGGGGCCGCCGGGCGGCCGGCGCGGGCTGGAGAACCGCATCCGTGAGGCCGCGGGGGACGAGCCCGTGTCCGTCGTCGACGTGTCGGCTCAGCGCACCACGCTCCTCGTCGCCGGCCCCCGTGCCCGCGACCTGCTGGCCCACGGCTGCTCGCTCGACCTGCACCCGCGCGTCTTCGGCCCGGGCCGCTGCGCCCAGACGACCCTGGGCCGCACCCAGGTCGTCCTGGTGGCCCGCGACGATCCGAGGGCCGGGTTCTGGGTACTGGTTCGCTCCTCCTTCGCCGGCTACCTCACGGACTGGCTGCTGGACGCCGCCGTGGAGTGGACGGGCTGAGCGGACACCACGAAAGCGGCGGTCGGAGAAACGGATCCGGTTCTCCGACCGCCGCTCGGCGTGCGAGTCCTGCCCTGGCGTGCGACCTGGCCGGGCCTCAGCCCGTATAGCCCAGACGGCGGCTGAGCTCGTCCGCTCCCGCGACGAGCACCTCCGCCAGCTCGTGCATCCGCCCGTCGGTCATCCGGAAGGCCGGCCCCGACGCGCTGAGGGCGGCGACCACCTGACCCTCGTCCGAACGCACCGGCGCGGACACGGCGTTGAGCCCCTCCTCGTATTCCTCCACCGTGATGGCGTAGCCCTGCGCGCGGGCCTGGGCGAGGTCTGCCTCCAGCTTCTTCCTGGAGGTCACCGTGCGCGGTGTCATACGGGGCAGGCCGGCCTCGGCGAGGAGTTCTTCGCGGTCCGCGCGGTCGAGGTGGGCGAGAAGGACCTTGCCGCTCGACGTACAGTGCAGCGGCGTCTGCCGTCCCACCCAGTTCTGCGCCGCGATGGCCGACGTGCTGCGCACCTGGTAGAGGTTGATCGCGTGGTGGGACTCCAGGACGGCGATGTTCAGCGTTTCGCCCACGTCGTCGACGAGACGCTCGCAGATGCCCCGTCCGTGCCGGGTGACGGCGATACGGCCCGTCACCGCACCGGCCAGACGCACGACTCCGAAGCCGAGACGGTACTTGCCGCGCTCGCTCTCCTGCTCGACCATCCCGTGCGCTTCCAGAGCGCCGAGCAGGCGGAAGGCGGTGGACTTGTGGACATCGATGGCCGCGGCCACTTCACTCACGCCCGCTTCTCCGTGCTGGGCGAGGATCTCCAGCACGGAGACAGCGCGGTCGACGGACTGCACTCCGCCACTCGGAGCGACTGCGGACTCGGCACCGTGGTTGCTCATGGCGAAACCCTAGGTGAAATGGTCAACAGGTGTGAGGGGGTGGAGGTCAATTTCCTCAGCGGAAGACGACCGTCCGGTTGTCGTTGACCATGACGCGGCTCTCACTGTGCCATTCCACGGCCCGCGCCAGGACCTGCGCCTCGACGTCGCGCCCCAGGGCGACCAGGCTGTCCGGTCCCTGGGAGTGGCTCACACGGACGACGTCCTGCTCGATGATGGGCCCCTCGTCCAGATCGGGGGTGACGTAGTGGGCGGTCGCTCCGACGAGCTTGACGCCGCGCTCGTGTGCCTGGACGTATGGCCGGGCGCCCTTGAAGCTCGGCAGGAACGAGTGGTGGATGTTGATGGCCCGGCCTTCGAGCTGCTTGCACAGGTCGTTGGACAGGATCTGCATGTAGCGGGCCAGGACCACCAGGTCGATGTCCAGCTCCTCGACGAGCTCCAGCAGCCGCGCCTCCGCCTCGGGCTTGGTCTCCCTGGTCACCGGCACGTGGTGGAAGGGAATCCCGTAGCTCTCCGCGAGCGGCTCGAAGTCCCGGTGGTTGGAGACGATCGCCGGCACCTCGATGCTCAGCGCACCGGTACGGCAGCGGAAGAGCAGGTCGTTCAGGCAGTGCCCGAACTTCGACACCATGATCAGCGTGCGCGTCGGGGTCGACGCCTCGTACAGCTGCCAGGAGATCCGGTACGCCTCCGCCACCGGGGCGAAGCCGGACTTCAGGTCTTCCAGCGACACGGCGGGGTCCGTGACGTCGAAGTGCACCCGCATGAAGAAGCGGTCCTTGAGCCGGTCGTCGAACTGCTGGCTCTCCTGGATGTTCCCGGAGTGCCGGACGAGGAAGCCGGTGACGGCGTGGACGAGGCCGGAGCGATCCGGGCACGACAGGGTGAGGACGAACTCGCGGCCGGCGGTGGGTCCAAGAGACACTGAGCCCTCCCTGAGGGAAGTGCGTAATGCGCAACAGCGGGACTGATACGCAACATGGTCCCGGCTCCTGCGGCCCTCGGTCAAGGTCTTGACAGTGCTTCGGGCGGACTGCACTGTGAGTTGCGTAGCAAGAGGCTCGTTGCGCATGAGGCAACCACCGCCCGATCGGGGCGCTTCACTCCGAGGTGAACCATGACCACGACCGGCCTGCCGGACAGCCTGATCGCCACCCTTCCCGGCGACCACTACACCGACCCCGAGATCTTCCGCCTGGAGCAGGAACACATCTTCGAGGCCATGTGGTTCTGCGCGGCACGCTCGTCGGAGCTGGCGAAGCCCGGTGCGTTCCGGACCGTCGACGTCGGGCGGGAGAGCATCCTGCTGACCCGCTCGCGGGACGGCTCCGTCAAGGCCTTCTTCAATGTGTGCCGGCACCGGGGCGCCAAGCTGTGCACACAGGAGTCCGGCGAGGTGAAGCGAGCCTTCCAATGCCCGTACCACGCCTGGACGTACGACCTGAACGGCAAACTCGTCGCGGCCCCGAACCTGACCAAGATGCCCGACATCGGCCGCACCGAATACGGCCTGGCGAGCGTGGCGGTGCGCGAGTGGCTCGGTTACGTGTGGGTGTGCCTGGCCGAGAACCCCCCGCCGTTCGAGGAATCGGTGATCGCGGACGTGGTCGCGCGCCTGGGCGACGTGGAGTCCATCGAGCGGTACGACGTCGGCAGCCTGGAGGTCGGCCGGCGGATCGTCTACGACGTCAAGGCCAACTGGAAGCTGATCATCGAGAACTTCATGGAGTGCTACCACTGCGCGACCATCCACCCGGAACTGACCGAGGTGCTCCCGGAGTTCGCCGACGGCTACGCCGCGCAGTTCTATGTGGGGCACGGCGCGGAGTTCGGCGCGGACATCCAGGGCTTCACCGTCGACGGCTCGGAGGGCCTGGACCGCATCCCGGGCGTCACCGAGGACCAGGACCGCCGGTACTACGCCATCACCGTGCGCCCCCAGGTGTTCATCAACCTCGTCCCCGACCATGTGATCTTCCACCGGATGTACCCGGTCGCGGTCGACCGCACGGTCGTCGAGTGCGACTGGCTGTACCTGAAGGGCGTGGTGGAGAGCGGCCGGGACGTCAGCCGTTCCGTGGAACTGTTCGACCGGGTCAACCGGCAGGACTTCGACGCCTGCGAGCGCTGCCAGCCGGCGATGAGCTCCCGCCTCTACGCCAAGGGCGGCGTCCTGGTGCCCAGCGAGCACCACATCGGCGAGTTCCACGACTGGGTCCAGGACCGCCTCGGCACCCGCGCGAACCTCGCGGAGCACTAGCCGGTCCAACTGCGGGACTTCGTGACGGCCGCGAGGGTGAGCGTCGCTTCGGAGTGCTCGGGCCCGCCTCTCGTGGTCCCGGGCGCTTCTGCGGGCGTGGAGCCAGAGCCGAACACCCCGGGTGGGGGACCCACCCGGGGTGTTCGGTGAAGCTCCAGCGAATCCACTGTGATGTCAGCGGCGCTCACGCCGCGTTGAGCACCTGCGCAGCCCGGGAAGAACTATCCAGTGGCGCACCTGGGATGCTTCAGGCCGCGAGGAGCTCCCGCTCGCGGTCCGGCGTCTTGACCTTGGGCTTCTTGTTCGGCAGCGAGAGCCGGACGACCTTGCGCCACGCGGAGTACACCTGCTTGGGCAGCGGCCCGGTGACGTACTCCAGCTCGTACTTTTCGAACAGTGCGCGCACCTTCACCGCGACCTCGGCGTACCGGTTGCTCGGCAGGTCCGGGAACAGGTGGTGCTCGATCTGGTGCGAGAGGTTGCCGGTCATGAAGTGCATGGCCTTGCTGCCGCTGATGTTGGCCGAGCCCATCATCTGGCGCAGGTACCACTGGCCGCGCGTCTCGCCGTTGATCGACCGGCGCTCGAAGACCTGTACGCCCTCGGGGAAGTGCCCGCACATGATCACCGAGTGGGACCAGAGGTTGCGGACCAGGTTCGCGGTGAACGTGGCGGCGAGGGTGGGGAGGAACGACGGGCCCGACAGCAGCGGGTGGACCACGTAGTCCTTGAGCACCTGCTTGCGGATCTTGCGGCCCACGGCCTTGGCCCGCGCGCGGAACTCCGGGTTCTTGCGGCGGCGCTTGTCCAGGTTCTTGCCGAGCTCCAGGTCGTACGCCGCGATGCCGTACTCGAAGAAGCAGGCGTTGATGAAGTTCCACAGCGGCTGGCCGAGGTGGAAGGGCTGCCACTTCTGGTCCTCGTCGACGCGCATGATGCCGTAGCCGAGGTCGTTGTCCTTGCCGATCACGTTGGTGTACGTGTGGTGCAGCTCGTTGTGGGAGTGCTTCCACTGGTCGGCCGGCGAGACGTGATCCCATTCCCAGGTGGTGGAGTGGATCTTCGGGTCCCGCATCCAGTCCCACTGGCCGTGCAGGATGTTGTGGCCGATCTCCATGTTGTCCATGATCTTCGCCACGGACAGCCCGGCGGTGCCGATGATCCACGCGGGCGGGAAGAACGAGAACAGCAGCACGCCCCTGCTGACCAGCTCGAGCTTGCGCTGCGCCGAGATGACCTTGCGGATGTAGGCGGCGTCCTTCTCGCCACGGCTGGCGATCACCTCGTCGCGGATCGCGTCCAGCTCGCGGCCGAGCTCCTCGATCTGCTCCGCGGTCAGGTGGGCGGTGGGGTCGATGGCGGTCAAGGTGGTCCTACCGTTCGATGTCGCAGGGGCCCGCCGCGGCGGACACACAGGTCTGGATGAGGACGCCCGGTTCGGCTTCGGTGATCTCGCCGGTGCGCAGGTCGCGGACGGCGCCCGCCTTGAGCGGTGTGATGCAGCCGAAGCAGATGCCCATGCGGCATCCGGAGGGCATGAGTACGCCGGCCTCCTCGCCGACGTCCAGCAACGGCGTGGCGCCGTCCGCGTCGACACTCTTGCCGGTGGCGCTGAACGTGACCTCACCGCCGTCACCGGCGACGACGATGGTGGGGCGGAAGCGTTCGGTGTGCAGGCGCTCTTGTACGCCGTGCTCGCTCCAGTGCTCTTCGGCGGCGTCGAGCAGGCCCGCGGGCCCGCAGGCCCAGGTCTCGCGCTCGGCCCAGTCGGGCACGAGCTCGTCGAGTCGGGCGATGTCGAGCATGCCGTCCGTGTCGGTGTGCACCTCGGTGAGCTGGAGCTTCTTGTCCGCGACCAAGGCGTGCAGCTCGTCGCGGAAGATCACGTCTTGCGGCTGTGGCGCGCAGTGGACCATGACGACGTCGTCGAACTCGGTGTCGCGCAGCATGCCCATCACGGGCGTGATGCCGCTGCCGGCCGTCAGGAAGAGCACCTTGGCGGGCTTGGCCTGCGGCAGCACGAAGTCACCGGTCGCCTGGTCGAGCTGGATCAGCGTGCCCGGTTTCGCACTGCGGACCAGGTGATTGCTGACCTTGCCGTCCGGGATCGCCTTCACGGTGATCGTGACGCGGCCGTCCCGGCGCTTCGCCGGTGAGGTGAGCGAGTAGGCACGCCACAGGCGCACCCCGTCGACGTCGACACCGATCCGCACGTACTGACCGGCGGTGTGTCCGCGCCAGCCCCGTCCAGGCCTGATCACGATGGTCGCGGCGTCACCTGTCTCGGGGTGTACGGCCTCGATGCGCCCCCGCAGGTCAGCGCCCGCACGCAGCGGACTGACCAGGTCGAGGTAGTCCGACGGCAGCAGTGGCGTCGTGACCATCTCCAGTAGTTTCCACGCCCTGCTGCGGAGGGCTGTACTCGTCATGGCTACAGCTTGCTGCGTCTCAGGGCGTAAAGTCCTGACCGAAGGACGTGAATCTGGTCGGAAAAATTGTTCGCAGGGAATAGATTGTGAGCCATGTAATCCGGAGGGCCAGCGAACTGGCATTGGATGAGACGACGGTCACAGCACTTCGGGCCGCGCTGAAGACCACCGCCGACGAGGTCGTCCAGGCGATCATCGACGAGGTCCCTCCCTACGCCAATGCCCTCTCGGGCCATATGGGCGCCACCATCCGCCGAGCCGTCCGCACCGCCCTGGGGCACTACCTGGACCTCGCGAGCGGGAACGCCACAGGCGGCGACGGCGGTGACGCGGCCTACGAGCTGGGCCGCGGCGAGGTCCGGGACGGCCGTTCGATGGACGCCCTGCTCAGCGCCTACCGCGTCGGTGCCCGCGTGGCCTGGCGATGCCTGGCAGCGGGTGCCGTACCCGCGGGTCTGCCCGCCGCCGAGGTCGCCAAGTTCGCCGAGCTGACCTTCGCCTACATCGACGAGCTCTCCGCCGCGAGCGCCGCGGGCCACGCCGACGAACTGGCCGCCCGGGGCAGGGACCAGGAGCGCCACCTGGAGCACCTGGCCCGCGACCTCGTCGCCGGCGCGAGCCCGGACGCGCTGCTTGTCTCCGCTCAACGGGCCGGATGGCAGCCTCCGGCTTCGCTGACCGCGGTCCTCCTGCCCGCCGCCCAGGCCCGGCCCGCCTACCGCGTACTCGACCCGAGCACCCTCGTCCTCGACGATCTGCCGGACGCCACCGGTGTGCTGCTCGTCCCCGACGCCGACCGACCACATCTCTTGCGGCAGCTGACCGACCGCACCGCCGTGGTCGGCCCGCCCCGGCCGTGGACCCGTGCGTCCGCCTCGTACGCCCGAGCCGCACGCGCACGCTCCCTCTCCTCCGATATTCGCGACACCGAGGACCACCTGCCCGAACTGGTGCTGAGCGCCGACGCCGACGCGTACGCGGACCTGCGTGCCCGAGCCCTCGCACCGTTGCTGACCTTGCCTGACGCGACCGCACGGCGGCTGGAGGCGACGCTGCGGGCGTGGCTGCTGCACCAGGGCAGGCGGGACGCGGTGGCGGCGGAGTTGTTCGTCCATCCCCAGACCGTCCGGTACCGGATGTCGCAACTGCGGGAGCTGTTCCCGGATCTCGCATCGCCCCACCGGGTCCTTGAACTGACGCTGGCGGTCGGTCTCGGGACCGGCTGACGCGTACGGGTGACCGGCGGTCGGGCCTGGGAAACTGCCCCCGGAGGGGGAGAACTGCCCGTACTCCCGAAAGGCCCGGGCGCCGATCACGGGCCGGCGGCCAGCTGGGAACACCCGGTCCGGTCGGCGCGGTTGCATCAACCGAGGGACCGGCATTTCACGGACGGGCAACAAGGAGACCACGAGGCCGTCGGTCCTACGGGGATCCGGGCCCAGGCCGCGGCATCCCGGGCCGCACGCTTGGATCGTGACGCATTTCTTCAGGAGGACGCTCTATGACCGACCGGCCCTTGACGCTCATGGCAGTACACGCCCACCCCGACGACGAGGCCACCGGAACTGGCGGCGTCCTGGCGCGGTATGCGGCGGAAGGTATCCGTACGGTTCTCGTGACGTGTACCGACGGCGGTTGCGGCGACGGACCGGGGGGTGCCAAGCCGGGGGATCCCGGGCACGATCCGGCGGCGGTCGCCGTGATGCGCCGTCGCGAACTCGAGGCGAGCTGCGACGTCTTGAAGGTCAGCGATCTGGAGACGCTGGACTACGCCGACTCCGGGATGGCGGGCTGGCCCAGCAATGACGCCCCCGGGTCCTTCTGGCAGACCCCCGTGGAGGAGGGCGCGGCCCGACTCGCGGAACTCATGCGGCACTACCGGCCTGATGTGGTCGTCACCTATGACGAGAACGGCTTCTACGGTCACCCCGACCACATCCAGGCCCACCGCATCACGATGGCGGCGCTCGAGATGACCCCCCTGACACCGAAGGTGTACTGGACGACGATGCCCCGCTCGATGATGCAGCGGTTCGGCGAGGTCATGCGCGAGTTCGATGAGGGCATGCGGGAGCCG
The DNA here is from genome assembly GCF_014701095.1 of Streptomyces tuirus. Classification (NCBI taxonomy): domain Bacteria; kingdom Bacillati; phylum Actinomycetota; class Actinomycetes; order Kitasatosporales; family Streptomycetaceae; genus Streptomyces; species Streptomyces tuirus. The sequence continues at coordinate 7,468,965 of NZ_AP023439.1, forward strand.
GATCCTGCCGAGGCGGCCGCGATGGCCGAGATCGGCCTCCCCGACGATGAGATCACCACGTGGGTGGACACCACCGCGTTCAGCGGCCAGAAGTTCGACGCGTTGGCCGCGCACGCCAGCCAGGGCGAGAACATCTTCTTCCTCAGGATGGGCAAGGAGAGGTTCGGCGAGTTGATGGGCACGGAGACCTTCGTACGTGTCCAGGACGCCACCGGCGCGCCCGTACCCGAAAACGATCTCTTCGCCGGACTGCGCTGACCCGCCGGCCCGCCCGAGCGGGGCCGGGAAACGGCTGACCGGTGCTCAGCCCCTCGCCCCGTCGTCAGGAGCCTGTGAGCCGGGCCGCGAGATAGGGCGCGGTGGCGCTGCGGCGGGCCCTCGCCACCTTGGCCGGCGGGCCCGCCGCGACCACCCGTCCGCCCGCGTCACCGCCGCCCGGCCCGAGATCGATGACCCAGTCGGCGGTGGCGACGGTGTCCAGGTCGTGTTCGACGACGACGACCGTGTTGCCGGCGTCGACGAGCCGGTGCAGCTGTCGCAGCAGCAGCGCGATGTCCGCGGGGTGCAGCCCCGCCGTCGGCTCGTCGAGCAGGTACAGCGCGTGCCCGCGGCGGGCTCGCTGCAGTTCGGTGGCCAGTTTGATGCGCTGCGCCTCACCACCGCTGAGTTCCGTAGCGGGCTGGCCCAGCCGCAGGTACCCCAGTCCCACCTCGCGCAACGTCTCCAGACTGCGGGAGGCGGCCGGGACGGCGGACAGGAACTCGGCGGCGGCGTCGACGGACAGCGCCAGCACCTCAGCGATGTTCTTGCCCTTGTACGTGATCTCCAGCGTCTCGGCGTTGTACCGGGCGCCGTGGCAGGTCGGGCAGGGCGCGTAGGTGCCGGGCAGGAACAGCAGTTCCACCGCGACGAACCCTTCACCCTGGCAGGTCTCGCACCGCCCTTCGGGCACGTTGAAGGAGAACCGCCCGGCCGAGTAGCCGCGCGCCCTGGCCTCGTCCGTCGCCGCGTACAGCTTGCGCACCGCGTCGAACATCCCGGTGTACGTGGCCAGGTTGGACCGGGGAGTCCGGCCGATGGGCCGCTGATCGACCAGGACCAGCCGGTCGAACGACTCGACCCCCGACGCGTCCTGGACGTCGACCTCCAGCAGCGCCTCGTCGGGCTCCTCGGGCGCGAGCCCGAGGTGGCCGCGGACGACCTCGGCGAGCACCTGCGTCACCAGCGTCGACTTTCCGGAACCGGACACGCCCGTCACCGCCGTCAGCACGCACTGCGGTACGTCGACGGACACGTCGCGCAGATTGTGGCGGGAGACGCCACGCAGGTGCAGCCAGCCGTGCGGTGAGCGCGGGCGGTGCTCGACCGGTTGGGCGCGCCCGAACAGGTAACGGCTCGTCGCTGACTCCCCGACCCGCTCGAGACCGGCCACCGGGCCGCTGTACAGCACACGTCCGCCGCCCTCGCCCGCGCCGGGGCCGATGTCGACCACCCAGTCCGCCCGCCGTACGACGTCCATGTCGTGCTCCACGACGAACAGCGAGTTGCCCGCCGCCTTGAGACGGCCCAGCACGTCCAGCAACGGTTCCGCGTCAGCCGGGTGCAGGCCCGCGGAGGGCTCGTCGAGGACGTAGACGACGCCGAACAGCCCCGAGCGCAGTTGGGTGGCGATCCGCAGGCGCTGCGCCTCGCCGGGTGACAGGGTCGTCGAGCGGCGCCCGAGGCTGAGATATCCGAGGCCCAGGTCGAGCAGTACCTCGATCCGCGCGACCAGATCGCCGCAGATCCGCACCGCGACCTCGGTCGTCTCCCCGGATCGGGCGGTCGACGTGGTGGCGTCGGCCTCGGACCGCTCCGCGACGGGCCGCAGCAGCGCCACCACCTCGGTCAGCGGCATCGCGTTGATCTCGGCGATGGAACGTCCGGCGAAGGTCACGGCCAGCGCCTCGGGCCGCAGCCCGCTGCCCCCGCACTCGGGGCAGGGCACACTCCTGACGAACCGGAGCGCCCGTTCGCGCATCCTCTCGCTCTTGGAGTCGGCGAGGACATGCATGACGTGCTTGCGGGCGCTCCAGAACTTGCCCTGGTAGCCGTAGTCGATGCGGTCCTCCTCCGGCTCGATGTACACGGAGGGCTGCTCGTCCGTGTACAGCAGCCAGTCCCGGTCCTTCTTCCTGAGCCTGCGCCACGGCCGGTCGATGTCGATCCCCAGGCCCTTCACGACACTGCGCAGGTTGGCTCCCTGCCAGGCGCCCGGCCAGGCGGCGATCGCCCCCTCACGGATGCTCAGCGAGGGGTCCGGGACGAGCAGATCCTCGGCGACGTCGTGCACGACGCCCAGTCCGTGGCAGTTGGGGCAGGCGCCGGCCGCGGTGTTGGGTGAGAACGACTCGGCTTCCAGCCGTTCGGCGCCCGGCGGATAGGTGCCGGCACGCGAGTACAGCATGCGCAGCAGATTGGACAGGGTGGTGATGGTGCCGACCGTCGAGCGCGAGCTGGGCGACCCGCGTCGCTGCTGCAGGGCCACGGCGGGTGGCAGTCCGGTGATTTCCTGCACGTGGGGTGCGCCGACCTGCTGCAACAGTCTTCGGGCGTACGGTGCCACGGACTCGAAGTAGCGTCGCTGGGCCTCCGCGTAGAGCGTGCCGAACGCGAGCGAGGACTTGCCCGAACCGGAGACGCCGGTGAAGGCGACCATCGCGTCCCGCGGAACGTCGACGTCGATGTTCCGCAGGTTGTTCTCACTGGCGCCCCGGACATGCACGAAGGGGTCGGTCGCGTCCTTGTTCACCGTTCCTGATTACCTGATCACACCGGGAACCGCGCGCCACGAGGCGACCGACGGGGACATACAGCTCGGTCCCCAGGTGACTGCACGGTGGGTTCGTGGGTGGGGCTGACCATGGCGTGCTGCGTGCTGCGTGCTGCGGGCTGCGTGCTGCGTGCCGCGTGCTGCGCCAGGCGCGGACCGCGTCTAGTGCAGCAGAGGCGTCATGTGGGCGGCGGGTTCGCTGCGCGGGCGCTCTTGGCAGAGTTGCTGGTAGAGGGCGGCGTAGGCGGCTGCCATCTGGTCGGTGTCGAAGTGGCGGTGGACTCGATCTCGGCAGGCTCGGGGGTCCAGCCGGTCCAGCGAGCCGATCGCCTTGGCCAGTTCGGCGGGGTGATCACAGATGAAGCCGGTGACGCCTTCCTCGACGATTTCCGGCACCGATCCACGGCGGAGTGCGACGACCGGTGTGCCGCAGGCCATCGCCTCGATCATCACCATCCCGAAGGGTTCCTCCCACTGGATCGGGAACAGCAGGCAGCGGGCGCTCGCCAGGAGCTCCAGTTTGGTGCGCCGGTCGGCCTCCCCGACCCAGCGCACGTCATCGCCCATCCGGGGCCGGAGTTCACCCTCGATGTAGGGCTGCTCGGCGGGGTCGTTGCGGGAGCCGGCGATGGTGAGCGGCAGCCCTGCCTCCCGGGCCGCGTCGATGGCCAGATGGACACCCTTCTCCTCGGCGATGCGGCCGAGGAACAGCACATGGTCCTCCTTGCGGTCGCGGTAGGGATAGTCGCCGGTGCGCAGCGCGTTGTGCACTTGTCCGGACCAGAAGATGTCCGGCGTCTGTGCCTGCTGTGCGCGTGAGATCGCCACCATGTGCACGGTGTCACTGAGCGCCCGGTAGTAGCGGCCCGTCTCCCCGGACACGGGGCCGTGCGCGGTGACCACGGTCGGCGCCTGGCGCTGCCCGGCTTGGAGCGGACCCACCGTGCTGTGGTCGTGGATCACATCGGAATCGAGGGAACGCAGCACGCGTGCCGCACGCGCGGCGTGCAGGACCTCCGGGCCGGAGTTCCCCAGCCTCTGCGGCCCCGCGGGGCTGTCGTCCGTGGCGATGAAGCGGCCCTTGGTCCCGTTGCTGCCCACTCCGATGACGGTCACCCGATGCCCCAGTTCGACCAGGCCGTCGACCAGCTCGGCACACATGGCCTCGATCCCGCCGTAGGCCACGGGCGGCAGGGCGAACCAGGGTGTGGTGATCATGGTGATGTCGAGTAGTGGCTTCAGTCTCATGAGGTCCGCCCTCGGGGTGATCCCGGGCCCGATGACAGGTCCGGGCCGGGGTGCTGCTCGTGGTGGTTGGGGGCGGGAGACAGCGGACGGCGAGGCTGGCGCACGATCTCCACGTCGTCGGGCAGCCCGGTGATGCGGGTTGACGCCCCGTCGACCTCCACGTTCACGCGCCTGCCGGCCAGCGGGATGTTCTGAATGGACAGATGTCCGTAGCGGGCGGGCCAGGCCGGCGCCACCCAAACCTGGCCGTGCGAGATCCACGGATCGATGCGCAGCAGCGCGCGCATCAACTGAACCGGAGTGGCGGCAGCCCAGGCCTGCGGGGAGCAGGAGGTGGGATACGGCACCGGTGCCTCGTAGTCGCCGCGGTCGAAGCCGCAGAACAGCTCGGGCAGCCGCCCGCCGAAGGTCTCGGCGGCATCGAGGATGCCGGTGGCCACCCGCTGGGCCTGCTCGACGAACCCGTAGCGCATCAGCCCGGTGGCCAGGATCGCGTTGTCGTGCGGCCACACCGACCCGTTGTGATAACTCATCGGGTTGTACGCACCCATCGTCGTGGCCAGGGTGCGCACTCCCCAGCCGGTGAACATCTCCGGGGACAGCAGTCGCTCTGCCACCTGCTCGGCCTTGTCGCGGTCCGCGATCCCTGTCCACAGGCAGTGGCCCATGTTCGAGGCCAGCGCGTCGATGGGGCGCTTGTCGCGGTCCAGACCGACGGCGTACCAGCCCCGCTCGGGCAGCCAGAACCTCTCGTTGAAGGCTTCCTTCAGCGCGGCAGCCCGATTGCACCAGTGCTCGACGGCCTTGAGGTCACCGGCCTCGTGAGCGAAGTGCGACCGCACGACATAGGCCGAGTAGACGTAGCTCTGCACCTCACACAGGGCGATCGGCGGCTCGGCGAGGCTGCCGTCGGCGAAGTTGACACCGTCGAAAGAGTCCTTCCAGCCCTGGTTGAGCAGGCCGTTGCCGGTCATGCGCTGATATTCGACGAAGCCGTCACCGTCTCGGTCGCCGTACTTCTCGACCCACTCCAGCGCCCGGTCGGCGTGCGGCAGCAGGGCCTCGACGGCCTCGGGGGCTATGCCCCAGCGGCTCAGCTCACCGAGGACGATGACGAACAACGGGGTGGCGTCGGCAGTCCCGTAGTACACACTGCCGCCGCCGCGGGCCAGCGGGAAGTCCAGGCCGAAGCGCGTCTCGTGCAGTATGCGTCCCGGCTCTTCCTCGGTGGCGGGGTCGACCCTTTGGCCCTGGGCCCGCGCGAGCGTCTGCAGGGTCCCCAGGGCCAGGTTCTGGTCCAGAGACAAGGCCATGTAGGAGGACAGCAGAGAGTCCCGGCCGAACAGGGCCATGAACCACGGCGCGCCGGCGGCCACTGCCACATCCTCCGGGTGTGCCGGATCGAAGATGCGCAGCGCGCCCAGATCCTCCAGGCTGCGCCGCACCGTCCGGTGCAGTTCCGGGTCCTCGATCTTCGTGATCCGCGGAGTGTTCTCGCGCCAGGCACGCAGGCGGCGGGCCGGCGCGGACTCGGTCGGCTCCACGCCCACTGGAAAGACACCGCTGGCGTGCTCCTGGTCCACGCTGGGCCGCACCAGCAGCGTGGTGCGCCACTCGCCGTGGGCCGGCACCTCGGCCCGGAAGTCCAGGCCGTCCGGGCGGGCGCGGGCGCCCTCGCTCTGCACCCGTACGCCGCGCCATGCCGAACCGGAGCGGAGGTCGAACTCCAGGGCCGAACCGTCCGGCTTGGCCGTCACCTCGCCCTGCGGGCGTACTCGGCTCTCCTTGACGGCGAAGACGTCGGCGAAGTCGGCGCCGATGTCCAGGGAGACCGCCACGGTCATCGCTCGTGGGCTGAGGTTGCGCACCTTGAGGTCCTCGCGCATCCCCTCACCCACGTAGCGGGTACGCTCCACCAGCACTTCGCTCTGCGAACCGTGGGGTGGGACGCGGGCCAGGAACGTCGTGCGGTAGGGGTCGGGGGACATGACGGTCAGATGGTGCGGGCGGACGCCGTCCACCCGCACCCGCCAGTCGGAGATGACCCGCATGTCCCGGAAGAACAGACCCTGCGGGACGTCGGCCTCCATGTCACCGGAGGCACTCGACACGCAGAACGTCGGCCCCTCGACCAGGGTGATGGTGGCCGGGGTGAGTACGGCCGGTTCGCTTTCCTCGACGATCGTGTCGACGTCGTCGCTCATGTCGCCTCCCTGGCCCCGGCGCCGACGCTCAGGCGGCAACGGCGGCTCACCAGGTCGGCACATTCCTTTGGTCCGTAGCCCTCCGCTTCCGGCGCCGGGGCGATGAGGGGTGTCTGCGGCGGCTCGGGCAGCTCCGAGGCGAGATCGTCCGCCTCGCCCCTGGTGAGCCGCTCGGCCAGGGTGTGCAACGTCGCACGGGTGACGCTCTCCGCTTCGTCCCGGGGGACGCGGGAGCGCCGGGGCACCGTGTCGATGAGGGCCTCGTGATCCATGAGCTGTCTCCTCGTGTTCATGTCGCCCTGGTCCCGCAGGGGGTGCACGGCTCTCGTGCCGGCAGGGGCCCGGGGCGCGCCGGACCCGGCAGGGAGTGCCCGGGCGATGGCCCGGCCGGGTCACACCCGGGCCACGCTGCGGTAGAGCGAGGTCTGTTGCAGCAGTTGACGGTCGTCCAGGAAGTTCTCCCGGACCCGGCGCCGGGCACCGGCTCCCAGCGCACCCGCAAGGCGGTGATCACCCACCACACTGCTCGTCTGAGCGGCGAAGGACACGCTGTCGCGGGGATCGTCGAGCAGCATGCCGTCGACTCCGTGCTCGATCTGGTCACGGATGCCACCGACGGCGCTGGCGACGACCGGGCGTCCCTTCCACATGGCCTCCGTGACGGTCAGGCCGAACCCCTCCGCCAGGCTCTTCTGCGTCACCACTGCCGCCGAGCACTGCAGGGCACTGACGATCACCGCGTTCTCCTCCGCGTCGGCCATCGGCAGGCACGCCAGGTGCGCCCGAGTGCGCACCCGGTCCGGCAGCCGGTGCCACAGCGCCGCACATTCCGCGAAGACCCGCCCGCCCTCGGGATCGTCGGTGACACCGGTGACATCCGGGCCCACCAGTGCCAGGTGGGCCCCGTCCAGGCTGCCGCCGGCCTCGGCGAACGACGTCAGCACGCCGGCCATGTCCTTCAGCGGATCCCAGCGGGAGACCTGCACGATGAGCGGCGCGTCAGCGGGTGGCGGCGAGGCGCTGCACAGGCACGTCGGATTCCGCCGTATCCGGCCCACCGAGCCGTCGCCGCGCCGGTAGATCGCCGGCCCGTCCCGGTCCGCGGGCGCGCGCAGACCGACCCGGCCCAGGATGGCCGCAGCCGCCGCGGGGGCCAGGGGCCGGTTCTTGGCCGACAGGGGATCGATCGACGGCCGGATCACGGCGACCTGCCGCCCGGCGAGCCAGCCGGGAACGTACTGCTCCCGGGAGAACACGTAGGCATCCGCCGTCTCCAGCCAGGGGCGCAGAAACGCCCATGCCCGGTCGGTGTACGGATTGGGGTCGTCCGTGCCGACATGGCACCGCCAGACCACCCGCGCCCCGGCCCGCTGCAGGTGGGCGACGAGACCGGCGGTCTGCGGATCGTGGAGGGTGACCACGTCTCCCGGACGTACCGCGCCCAGCAGGGCGCGCGCGTTGGCCTCGCACACCGCCGAGTAGTGCTCGGCTCCGGCTCGGTCGAGCGGTGGGCCGTAGGAGTCGGCCCCGTGCAGCAAGTGGTGCAACCGCTTGGTCAGGGCGAAGAAGGCGGGATCTCCCCGCATGGTGAACCAACGGGCCTCGAGCCCCGCACCACGGGAGTATCGCTGCAGCCGGTGCAGCATCTCCGCCACACCGCCACCGTTCATCGTCGAGTTCACGTCGATGATCCGCCGGCCGGCGAGCTCTTCTTTTACCGTGCGGAAGGCGGAGTCCAGCTCATCGGCCCGCGCTGACCCGACCGTGCCGCTGAGCAGAAGCGGATCGGCCCCGGTGATCTGGGCTTCCGGAAGTACCGGTGGCGCCGCATCCGGTCCCTGGGGGAGGACGGTCAGCGATTGTGGTGAGCCGATGTATGCCATGGTGCCTCCGCCCGCACGTCGGCTGGAGCGTTCGGGCGGTTTGCCCGTCGGTCCAGGCTCCGGGCACGGGCAGTCCCCTGCATGCCCCCGGCGGTACCAAAGCCGGAGAACGCGTTAGACCCGCCAGTGCAAGCGGCGACGGGGCCGACACAGGCGGTGGCCTCCTCCGGAGGACCGCGTGTGTCACGCCGGGGCGTCCTGGACACGGCTCGGCAAGCGAACTGATCTACGCCGTACGGTGCGGCCGGCGAGAGCCCCGGTCGCCGGGTGCGAACCCGTTCTTCGACGTCGGGCGCTGGGGCACTTCGAGTCCTGAATCATCCGCAACTCCATCCCAGGGAACTCGCGGTCTACCAAGAACAGATGTGATCACAGCCGTGAAGCGACCTGCCCGGTGAAACAATCCGCGACCGCTCCCCATGACACAGAAGGTCCTCGACGCGGTATGCCTGGCGGCACTACGGGTCGGCGACCTCCTGGTGCTGGGCCTGGACAGTGGGGAGCTCGACCGGCTGGGTGCCTACCACTTCGCGCTCACCGCCGGGCTCACGGCCCACCTGCAGGCCTCGCTCAGGACGCGGCCCTCCTCCCGGGCCTGATCGACCTCGTCGCCACGGTACGCCCGGGGGGCGTACCGCCTGGGGGCGTCCCTCCCGGCACTCCCGGACCCCCGCTGACATGAGCCGGCTGGCGTCGTCGCCCGGGGCAGGCGCCGCACGGCACACCGGCGTCGACGGTGTCGCCGGTCGTCTCGACGCTTGACGAGGGCGCTGAGCTGCATGCGACCTGGAGTCGGTGTACGCCGGATCCCTCGTCCCGGACGGGACGATCGTCGTCGACGACGCCGGCACAGACGGCAGCCGCGCCCTGCTGGACCGGGCGGACCTGCGGGCCCGCGGCGTCGTCGTACGCCGCATCCGGCACGGTGGCGGGCTGTGGGGCGCGGCTGGCCGACGCCCACCTGCGCGTGCGTCGGCTGCCTCCGGAACCCGACGGTACCGTCCCGTACGCCGGGCTCCTCGCGCCGGGCGGCTGCCTCGCGGTACGCCGAGCGACGTTCCAGCGGCTGAGCGACTTCGGCGCCTTCCGCGAACTCTGCCTCGAAGACGTGGACTTCAGCCTCCGGGCCTGGCGGGCTGGGCTCGACGTGCTGGCCGTATCGGAGGCACAGCTGGCACACCGCTTCCGCCCATATCCGCCGTACCGCCTGAGCGGTACGAGCCGTGCCTACAACCTGGTGCGCGCCGCGCTCGTCCCCTTCGGCGGTTCCCGCCGCGAGCAGTGTCTGCGCAAGGTGATCGGTACCCCAAGGGCTGCAGAGGATGCTGGTCGAAGCGCTCGCCGGCGACTGGGATGCGCAGCGGGCCGACGTCGAGGCGACCAGTGCGCGCTCCCCGGCGGCGCACTTCGAGACATTCGGCGACTGGCGCCAACGCCCCGTCCTGAGCAGGCCGCAGGCGCGAACGGCCAGCCTCCACGGCGCCCTTCGGACAAGGCGAGGTGCCCCGACGACCGATCAACGATGGTGCAAGTGCGGGCCGCGGTGCTCGCGGAGATCGGCACCCACGCTGTCCTGGACGCCGGTCTGGGCGGCTACCGGGACGGCGAACGCCGCCTGGCCTACCCGCTGGCCCGCTCGACCGGCGTCGGCGACCTCGTGATCGCCGGCCGGGGGACCCCTGAAGCGGCGGCACTCACGTGGGAGCCGAGGCATGGCCGGTCCACATGCGCGGCCATTCCTGACCGGGCTTGCGAAGGCCGCCGCCGGGTGAACCGGAGCCGGGTGGGTGACGATGGAGATGTACGGCCGACCGTGCTCTTCCAGAAGGAGGCAGCGGCATGACTTATCCCTCTGATGCCTCGGGCACCGGCCCTCCACGCGGCAGCCAGCCACAAGACGCTCCCTTGACCGAGGGCCTGGGCGCGTTGGCGAACATGGGTTGGCAGATCCTGCTCACCACGGGCCTGGCCACGATCGCCCTGGGCGTCGTGGTCTTCGCCTGGCCTGAGGAGACACTGCGGGTCGTCGGCGTACTCTTCGGCATCTACCTGCTGGCCACCGGCGTCTTCGAGTTGGCCGCCGCCTTCGGCACGCACGTCCCACGACATCTCCGGGTGCTGCACTTCCTCACGGGTGCGCTCTCCATCCTGCTGGGGCTGATCTGCTTCCGGGGCACCCTGCAGTCCATCTTCCTGCTCGCCCTGTGGATCGGCTTCGGCTGGCTGCTGCGCGGCATCATGGTGACGGCAGCGGCCGCCTCCGCCGAGGACACGCCGGCACGCGGCTGGCAGCTGTTCTACGGGATCATCAGCACTCTGGCGGGCATCGTGCTGATCGTCTCGCCGTTCACCTCGATCGCCGCACTCACCCTGGCGGTGGCCATCATGGCCGTGGTCCTGGGGGTGGTCGAGGTGTTCCAGGCCATCCGGATGCGCGTCGAAGTCGGCCGCCTCGCTCCGGGCGGCACCGCCACTCAGCGGCGGCCCCTCTTCCACCGCCCGCACCCCCAGCACTGATCATCGGAACCGGACCGAGCAGCCACGGGCGAGCGGCGAAGCGGCACTCCGTGCAGCGGGCGGGCACTTCGGTCAGTGCCTGCACCACACGGTGAGGGTCCCGGCAGCCCCACGTTTTCCTGAAGCGGGCGCGGCGCCTCGCCGTGCAGTGTGATGCCAGGAGCAGGCGAAGGTGACGGCCTTGGTGTTCCGCGACGGTGAACGCCGAGGACGCGCCACGGCCGCTCCGAATGTCGGTGAGATGCTCGGAGCGGGCCGGGCGGTCGAGGTGGCGGCGTCAGCAGGGCTGGGGAATGCCGTTGCCGATGTGGGTGGGCACCGGGTCGGTCTCGCTGTAGATGTCGGTGTCCTTCATCCAGCCCCACTTGCCGTTGTCGGCCTGTGTCCAGAGCCACCGGTTCGGGTGTGGGCCGCCGACGTAGGCGCCCGTGTCCCTGCGGCACTCGAACCAGCTCGGGTTCGAGTACATCGTGCCGACCGGACGGCTGGTGTCGGGAGTGGCGTAGACCGTGGCCCCCGAGACGTTGTTGCAGTACATGCGCATGCCGCCATCACCCCACCAGCACGGATTGGCTGCCTCAGCCGTGCCGGAGAAGACGGTGCCCAGAGCGGTGAGTGCCAGGCCGGTGACGACGGCCGAGAGCTTGCGCGCGGACGTTTTCAAGGTGGTCCCCCTGTGGTGGAGTCGGCGGTGCGTGGTCAACAAGGACGCACCGAGGTGGTCTCGCTGGTAGTCGAGGTGTCCTTCATAGAGCCCCACTCCTCGCCGTTGTCCGCCTTGTTGAACAGTTGGCGGTGCTGACGCCTTTTCTCCGGAGGACGGCTTGCGTATCCGGTGATCCCCGACGAGATGACCTTGGCCTCGGCGCCAGAGAACTCCGAGTTCGTGAGGCGGCTATCCGGAGATGCTCCTGCCGCCAGACAGCAGGGTTTCAGTCGGGTACGCACCGCGGCTGCGGGCGGACGGTTACCAGGCGGCCTGTGGCAGAGGGTCGCCGGCCGAACGGCTGTTACCAGACTCCGCTCTGGACGTACGGGTTGACGGCCCGGAGATTGCTGTCATAACTGGCCCTGAACACGTAGTTCGGGTCGGACTGGGTCAGCCACCCCGACGTGTGCGCGTAGCCGGTGCCGTCCGACAGATAGGTGCCGTCGGCGAAGGACCAGGTTCTGCCGCCGTCCCTGCTGATGTCCATCCAGATCCAGCCTCGCGGGTCCCAGCCGGAGCCGACCAGCCGCCCCCAGCCGTACTGGTAGCCGTTGTAGTAGCCGGAGCGGAGCTCGATGCCGATCGTTCCGCGCTGGTTGGGGGCGTGGGTCAAGCGATTGGTGGTGGCCATCACCTGGTCGGTGTTGATCGTCGCCGGTGCCGCCTGGGCGGGGGTGGCAAGCGCCGCGACTCCCAGCGCGCCCAGCGATCCCGCCGCCGCCGCGGACCCGGCCGACCTCAGCAGCGTTCTGCGATCCATGGAGCGACTCATGCGTTCCCCTCGTCTCGGAAGTGGAGGCTTTGACCTACGGAAAGCGCCGTGGACAGACCCTAGCGAGGCAGCTGGGTGCTCAACTCCTGACAGATGTCAGGGCAACTCCCGTCCTGGGATTGGTTTCAGAAGTGAGAGCGGACAACGTTTGTCGACGGGTTCGGACAGCATTTTGGCGATCAATGTCGCCACAATGTTGACGAGAACCCACAACGCTTTGGCCGCCTGCCAGGACCTTCTTGTCAGCCACGCCTGCACTTGGGGGCTGGCATACCCGCTGCCGCTGCGAGAGGCTGACCCATCACGGGTTGATCTTCAGCACACGGAGGCTACGAGCTCATGGCAGCATCAGAGAACCAGCTCTTACCAGCAGCAGGTGCATACGAGATCGATCAGGCGGCATCAACGGTCCGCTTCGACACACGCGCCATGTTCGGGCTGCTCCCAGTCAGAGGTACCTTCACCATCGGCCACGGCCGGATCGCTGTCGCGGACCCGGCAGAAGAGTCGTTGGTGCACGTCGCAATAGAGGCAGGAAGCTTCGAGTCGGGCAATCAGCAGCGTGACGACCACGTCAGGTCCTCTGACTACCTGGACGTGGCCCGGCATCCCGAGATCGGCTTCCGGAGCCAGCGTCTGGAACGATCCGGCGCTGATGCCACTTTGTGCGGCGAGTTGACGGTATGCGGGGTGACTCAGCCGATCGCCGTCACACTCGACACGGTTGCCCACGAGGGCAGGCGGCTGACAGCGAGCGGCACTACCACGATCGACAGGTACGCCTTCGGCATCACCAAGGCCAAGGGCATGACGGGGCGGCATCTCAAGATCACTTTGGAAGTCGTCGCACATCGCTGAACCGATCGTGGTGCTGAGCGGCGCATGGACCGGCGTGGCAGTGATGAGGTCGGCCTGCGGCGTCTTGCGATCGGGCCGCCCTGGTGCTGGCGAGCCGGTAGGACTCCGTGCCGGTCTCGATGATGACCCGCCGAAGGTGAGGCGGTCGACGATGGCCGCGCAGAGCCGCGGATCGGATCGGTGAACATCCTGGTCCAGCCGCCGAGGCGTTCTCGGCCCTGAGCGACAACTGGTGTCGGATCCCGTCAACAAAACCATGGGATCGCCGCGACTCACTCGGAACGCGAGTCCGAGACATCTCCGCCATCTCGGTGAATGACTCCACCACACAAGTTGAAACGATGAACGAAGCCAGCACAGTGGACCCCGCCGCCCGTGTCACGCGCCGCGATCCTGCCTGGCCGAGCACCGGCGTGCCGACTTCCGCGTGCCGCGCTCCACGGACGACGCCGGCCTGCTCGACTTCGCCCGGCGCGAGTTGCAGACTCTTTACCACCCGGCGAGCAGTTGCTCCATCGTCCCGTCGTGGACTCCCGGCTCAGGGTGCCCGGCGTGAACGGCCTGCGGGTGGTGGACGCCTCGGTGTTGCCCACTGTGGTGCGGGGCAACACCAACGCCCCGACGATCATGATCCCGGAGAAGGGCGCAGACATGATCCGCGGTCTTTGATCTCCAAACAGGGCAGGAGCAGGACTCCGTTGGGCCCGCCCGACCGCCCGGACAAGGCACGTTGAACGGTCGGTGCGGAAGGGATGCCGTGGGCGAGCGGTCACCATCTGCGGTCATGGCCGGTGACTTCCTCTCTTTCGTTCAGCCGGCCCAGGTCGGGTCCTGGCGGCTCGGACGCCTCGAAGCCGAGAGATGCGGCTATCGCCCGCCAAAGGATTGAGACAACGCCACGCCGAGTGCGTATCGCTTGAAAAGGAGACGAGGCGCACCTCTGCGGTCCGGCTCACCAACAGACGACATCGACCCGATTTCCCGCGCTGACCGGCCAGTTCAGCAGATCACTGGAGTGGCCGGCACGCATTCCACGGAGCGCTACGCGGTCCGTGGTGGCGCCCCACCCCGGACCTGGTTGGTCGAGGAGGACTACCGATGGGATTCGACGAGGCCGAACCGCCACGGGCCCTCAACTGGGGGCGCGAGCCCGCGCAAGAGATCCAAGATTCGTTTCAGGCAGTTCTCAGCGCCCTGGATGCCGCTCGCGCCGATCTCTACGCGAGGGAGGAGCACCAAGGTTTCGGAAGCCCGTTACCGTCCACGGACCGCCCCAGCGCAACAGCCGCATACGGCAGCCCCACCCATGCCGTCCCGTCCCTGCCGCCACCGCAGCCGGGGACGCAGGGCCTGGGATCCCGGCCCGAGCTGGTTCCGGTCCGTCCGGAAGGCCTCCCACCGTCTGCCGACCCGCCCCAACCCGCTTGGGACCGGCCGGCCGACGGGAACGCCGCAGTAGGGCCGCTGTGGTCACGCGGGGCGCGGCAGGAGGCGGTCGCACCACGGGAGGCGGGACAGCCACCCACTGCGCCCGGTGGGGGCCCGGCGCAGGCCGAACGGCCGGCAGCTTTCCCGCCGCCCCCAGTCGCTCTGCAGGATCGTGCGCGCCGATGGACCGACTCAGCTGAGGACTCCCCCTACCCATCGCGGGCCGCGCAGCCGAACCGCTTCGTCGCCCCGCCCTCGCAGACGCCACTGCGGCCAGAACCGGTCCGCCCCCGTGAGCCCAGGGGAAGCCAACGACATCGCCGCTTCACCGACCGGCGACACAGCCGGCTCGCCGGAGTCTTCGGCCTGGGCGCCGTGAGCGGATTGATCCTTGCCTCTTCGCTGCTCAGCAACGGCGACTCCGCACCGGCGACGCCGCCTGCGTCCTTGGAGCAGCCGGACCGGCCATTGCCTGAGAATCCGGCACCTGCGGCCCCGTCCCCACCGAACGGGCAACCGAACCGGCCGGCTCCCGGCAACGCGTCGCTACCCGAGATCCCGGGCACCGGGCTGCTGCGCCCAGGCGACACCGGCCACGGTGTTTACGAGTTGCAGGTACGTCTGCTCCAGATCCCTCACATCTATGACGGCGGCGCCATCAACGGCCGTTACGACACGGAGGTCCGTCAGGCAGTGGTCCGATTCCAGAATGCATATGGCATCCATGGAGACGAGACCGGCGTCTACGGGGACAGCACTCGACACGCCCTCATGCTGCGGACGCAATAGCCGCACAGCTACATGCCAGATGCCGCGACACCTGACGGGCTGCTGGAAGTCACCTCACGGAGCAGTTCCGCGTCGGCGCGGAGACCACGGCCTGTGCGGCACGGGCGACCCATCCGACGGAGTATCCCCGCGTCGGCGGGGACACGAGGTACGTGGTCCCCCGGTCCGGAACGGAGAGAGTTACCCCCTCACCGGAGCAGGCCCGTCGGCCCACCCCCACCTCGTCCACCTGCCAATCGGGCAGGCAGCGCGTATCGGTGGACGCACTCGGGCGAGGCGCCGGTGCGGACGGGGTACACACGTGCCTGGAGTGATCGCGTCGGGCAGGAGGATGGCAGTGACGCTTTCGGACGTGGTTTACGTCTGCCTGGGCCTGGGGGCGCTGGGGGCGGCTGTGCTGCCCCGAGTGGTGTCCAGACGGCCGTTGTCCCTGCCCATGGTCTTCCTCGCGGCGGGTGTTCTCATCGAGTTGTTGCCGGTGGGCGTGCCGACCGTGGATCCCGTTCGTGACCGGCTTTGGGTCGAGCACACCACAGAGGTGTGTGTGATTGTGTCGCTGATGGGCGCGGGGCTCGCCATCGACCGGCCCTTCGGGTGGCGCCGGTGGTCCAGTGCCTGGCGGCTGCTGGGCATCACGATGCCGCTGACGGTGGCGGCCGTCGCCCTGCTGGCCTGGGGGCTGCTCGACTGGCCACCCGCTGCCGCTCTGCTGCTGGGTGCTGTGCTCGCTCCCACGGACCCTGTGCTGGCCGGCGAGGTGCGCGTGGGGGAGCCGCTCGGCACCGAGCGCGACGAGGACGAGGTGCGGTTCTCCCTGACCAGTGAGGCAGGGCTGAACGACGGACTCGCCTTCCCGTTCGTCTACGCGGCGATCGCCCTCGCCGCGGCGGCCGGGACAGGGTGGTCGGCGGACTGGATCGGATCGTGGGCGCTGACCGACCTCCTGGGCAAGTGCGCTGTCGGGCTGGCCGTCGGGGGCGGTATCGGCTGGCTGCTCGGGTGGATGTTCTTCCGGGTGCGTGCCCCGGAACTGCGGCTGTCCGAGCACATGGAGGGCTTCGTGGCGCTGGGCGCCACCTTCGTGTCGTACGGCGTCGCCGAGGTGCTCCACGGTTACGGCTTCCTGTCCGTGTTTGTGACCGCCTGTGTCATCCGGGCGGCCGAGCGCAGTCACGGCTATCACAAGGTGCTGCACGAGTTCACCGAGCAGATCGAGCGGTTGCTCACGGCCGTCCTGCTGTTCCTGCTCGGTGGATACCTGGTGGCCGGTGCCTTGTCCGCCCTGACGTTCATGGGCGCGGTGCTGGGGGCGCTGGTGCTGCTCGTCGTCCGGCCGCTGACCGGGTGGCTGGCTCAGGTCCGCACCGTCATGGGGAAGAAAGAGCGGGCCGTGGTCGCCTTGTTCGGGATCCGGGGCATCGGTTCGCTGTTCTACCTGGCTTACGCCTTGGGGCAGGACTCCTTCGGTGGGCTGGAACGGGAATTGTGGGCGATCGTAGCCCTCACGGTGGTGATCTCGGTGGTGCTGCACGGGGTCATGGCGTCCCCGGCCATCGGCTACCTGGAACGGCGGCGCGAGGGTGCGGAAATCAGCGGTCGGTCGTAGGGGGCAGGCGTACGGGCCCGTACCCACCAAGGCGCGAGGTGAGCACGGGCCCGTAGAGGAGCCGGGCCGCCGGGGGGGGAGTTCAGACGGTGGTCTTCACCGACTCCTGGTCTTCGCCGCGCTGATCTCACCGCCCTCGCGGGCGCGGACGAACTCCAGGAAGGAGTCGAGCACGCGCTTGGCGACCGGGGCGAGCAGGTACAGGCCGATGATCGACCGGGAACCAGGTCAGCACGGTCTCGAAGGCGTCGGAGGTGATGGTGACGCCGCCGATGCTCTCGCCCGCGCGGGCCTCGGCCCAGTTGGCCGGGTTGACGATGACGATGGTCAGCGCGGTCATGGTGCAGATGACGACCGTGTCGGTGAACGGCTCCAGCAGGGCGACCAGGCCCTCGCGCGCGGGGTGCTTGGTCTTGACCGCGGAGTGGGCGATCGGGGGCGGAGCCGAGACCGGCCTCGTTGGAGAACGCGGCCCGCCGGAAACCGATGATCAGGGCACCGAGCACACCGCCGGCGACGCCGTCGGCCTCGAAGGCGCCCTGCAGGATGGTCTGCAAGGCGTCCGGTACGTGGGTGACGTTGCCCAGGATGACGACCAGGCAGGCCACGATGGAGATGCCGGTGTCGGTTCGACGCCCCCAGGAACGTTACGGCACGGGCGACTTCCCGGTGCTGTGAGTGTCCGTCACCCGTCGGGCCTCCGCCTCCCGCGCGAGTTCCGCGGCGAACTGAGCGCCGGTGAGCAGCGCCAGGTTCGACAGCCACAGCCAGACGAGGAAGACCACAGCCCCCGCCAGTGAGCCGTACAGCCGGTTGTAGACACCGAGCGTCGAGGCGTACAGGGAGAACCCCGCGGACACGGCCAGCCACAGCACGGCGGCCAGCACTCCGCCGGGCAGGCTGTACGCGCGTCGGCGGGCCGGTACGGGGCCGGTGTGGAAGACGACCATGACCAGGAGTGCGACCAGACACAGCAGCAGAGGCCAGCGCAGCGAGCCCCACACCCATGCGACGGTGGCGTCCACGCCGAACGGGCGGCCCACGGCCTGTGTGAACGGGCCGCTCAGCAGCAGCGTGAGCGAGCCGAGCAGGAGCAGACCGACCAGCGCGAGCGCGGTGAGCACGATCCGGTGCGCCCGGCGCCAGGGCGAGCGGCGGTCCTCGACCCGGTGCATGTGGTGCAGGGCGCGGCGGAAGACCGCCAGATAGCTGGTCGCCGACCACAACGCGCTGGCCGTTCCGACCGCCATCAGGGACCAGGCCGTACCGGCCGCTCCCAACGCCCGGGCGAGCCCGGCGTGCAGTTCACGGCCGGACTGGGCGGGCGCGTAAGCGGTGACGTGAGCGGCGAACTCCTCGGCCGTCTCCGGGCTGATCAGGGCGAACGCCAGGACGATGGCCGGCAGCGCGGGCAGCACGGCCAGGATCGAGTAGTACGTCAGTGCCGCCGCGTAGTCCGAGATGTCGTCGTTCCACAGGGACAGCGGCGTGTGCCGCAGAGCCGGCCACCACCGCGCGCTCATACCCGCCCACCTCTCACCGGATCCGTCGTCGCAGGTCCTCGTGCCCGGTCGCTGCTGCTCCACGCACCCCGGCGGAGTCTGTGGCCTCCCACTCGGGCAGCCGGACGTCGCGGCTCGTGTTCCCCGCGGTTCCCCGTACGATCTGGCACGCCTATAGCACGGACGGGTTCGTCCACACCCCCAACCTGGTCTTCGAGTAGGGGTGCCGCGGGCCCGGGCGCCAGTGTCGGCGAGCACGCTGTCCAACTCTGTTGGTGGTGCGAGACGAGCCCGGCGTGTGGTCGTTCCAGACTGGCCATGAACAAGACTGAACGAGACGGAAACCGAGACGGACGGTCACGCAGGGCTGAGGCGCCCGGCCTGTCCAATTGCCGGTCTGACCGCTTCGACCATACGACGTCCGGGCGCAAGACCACCGCATGGAGTACTGATCCGTCCCCGGCTCGGTGGGGCCTTCCTGCGTGCCCTGGTGCTACGAGCAACCGTCCGACTATCGGCGGCTGTTCGTAGCCGCTGATGTCAGCGTCGGATGTCATTCGGATCATCCAGACAGCGCCAGGAGGATCAGACGCCCTTCCGTGCGAACCGAACGCGATACCGCCCCACAGGAGTTCCCCAGGGTGCTGAGCCCGTGGTCGATCGAAGACACTGCCGTGCCCTTCCGGTGCTCTTGGTCGTTGTGACGGTCATGCGGAAGATCATTGCTTGTGGCCTGATCACCATGGCAGCGCTCTCGGCCGCCACGCCGGCCCTAGCCGCCGACGACACCTCTCCCGGCAGCGGCTTGAGCGCCGCGAACAACAACTGGAACTTCAGCGCTGCCGCCGTGTGCCTGCAGGAGGTCGCGGTCGTGCCCGTGCTCGGCGACTACGCCTCTGATCACGTCAGCAACTGCTCGCTGGGTAATGTCGTCGATCAGGCCGTCGATGGCGTGCAGACGCTGGGCCGCCCCTGACGCGGCCGCGTCGCCCCGGACTGCGGTTGCCCACGGACTGGGCTTCCGGTCCGGCCCTGCCGAACGCCCGGCATCTGAATGCGGACGCCGGCAGAGTGGCCAAGTAGACGAGCGCGCCGGCGGCAAGAGCGCCGGCGGCAACCTCGCGCGGGGCGAGCTACAGCGCCTGGTCGCCACTTTGCGCCACCCCCTAAGGCAACGGTCCGTCACTAGAAGGTGAGCAACAGTGCGAGGGCCCGCGCCCCTGGCTCTGCTGGTGTCGCCGGGCCCCTGCGACGGCGCAGACACGGGCCTGCGCCGCATCGACAGCGACCATGTCCTGCTTCGGCAGCCAACTGGGTACTCCCACCCTGCGTTAGCCCCCCCCGGAGCTAGGGGGATGGGTGTGAACCAATCGTCTGCCTCTCAGTCGCCACTGCACAGTGGCGCGCGCAGTGTAGCGGCGGGCAATGGCGTACACCGGCGGTCCTGAGTCGGCGCCGTGGTCACCACTCATGTGAGGAATGGGAGTTGCATGCCCCCTGCGGGTGACCTGACCAGTCACCCATGTCGTCTGGGTTCGGTCGTCTGCAACCGTCAGAGTCGAGAGCGGAGTGTTCCGTTCCTCTCCTCGTGGGTCCCGACGAAAGGGCATAGGCATGCCTTCGGCCATGCGTAAGAGGCTGGTGCTTCCAGGCCACGGAGAACTACCCCGCCGTCGCCACCCAGCGCCTCAAGGACAAGGACATCACCCTCGACGTCCAGTCGGACGTCTCCTGCGGCGGCGCGCTCGTCGAACACTTCTGGAAGGAGCAGCAGCTGCCCTTCGGCGCCGGGACGGTCCCGGCGCAGCAGGACGCGCTTAAGGACGATACCCAGTTGGTCGTGGGTGGTATGGGCGGCAACACGATGGGCTTCACCAGCATCCTCAAGCAGTGCTCCGACGAGCTCCGCAAGCACCCTCTGCTGCCCGGAGAACCGGTGGACCCGGACCAACCGGCCGGCGAGTGCCGGGACTTCCTTGAGTGGGAAGACGGAAAGGCATGGCTGGACTACCGGCTCGATCAGGTCGAAGGGGACCTGGAGCAGACGCTCATGCGCATGAGCTACTTCGCCCCGGACGCCGAGCGTGTCCTGGTCGGTTACCCCAGGCTCGTGCCCAAGAACACGACCAAGTGCCTGACCGCGGCCCCCGGCCAGACGGAACTGCCGTTCGCCGACATCCCCCAGGACGCGCTGCCCATCCTGGGCCAGGCGCAGAAGCGGCTGGATGACCGCATGAAGAAGGCCGCCGCGGACAACGGTGCCGACTTCGTGGACCTCTACGCCAACACCGGAAGCAACACGGCGTGCGACGGCGCCAACCGCGGCATCGGCGGCCTGACGGAGAACTCCAAGCTCGAACTCTTCGGCCAGCCCATCCCGTGGTACGGACACCCCAACGAGAAGGGCCGCGACATCCAGGCCAAGCGCGTGGCCGCCGAGATCGAGACGGTCCTCAACCGCTGACCGGACTCCACCCCCGAGCTCGCTTCACGCGAACGCCAAGTGTCTGGCCAGCCTCGCCGAACGCACCACAACGGCCGGTCCTGTGATGGGCCGGCCGCTGCGGCAGGCGCCGGACTCATGACCGGGCGTGCCCCACCCTGCTCGCGCTTCCGCCGGGGCGGGGAGTTCATGACGCCCCTTGCTGTGCGGTCTTCGGCTGGTGGGCGTGGCACGGATCGAAGCCGTACTACACGCCCGGGCCGCGCATCAGCCCTCAGCGTCCGGCTTGCCTGGGTGCTCCGCTCGCCAGGTCATGAAGGTGCGCAGGCGTTCCAGCGGCCCACGACCGTGTCCCGGCCGGGGGACCCTGCCGGACGGGTTCCGCGCCTCTGACATCCTGGGCGCATGACGCCAGCGCTCGGTACCGCCGAGGAGTTCACCTCCCACCGCCCCCGCGTGTTCGGCCTCGCTTACCGACTGCTTGGTTCCGCCGAAGACGCGGAGGACACCGTCCAGGAGGCGTACCTGCGCTGGCGCAGCGCCGAACGCGCGGCGATCGGACACCCTGGCGCCTGGCTCGCCAAGGTCGTCACCAACCTCTGCCTCAACCGACTCACCTCGGCCCGTGTGCAGCGCGAGCGGTATGTGGGGTCGTGGCTGCCGGAGCCCGTGTTCACCGAGGACGGGACGCTCGGCCCGATGGAGTCCGCGGAGCAGCGCGACGCCGTGTCGACAGCCCTGCTCATGCTGCTGGAGCGACTGACCCCGGCCGAGCGCGCGGTCTACGTCCTGCGTGAGGCGTTCGCCTACAGCCACCGGGACATCGCCGAAGTGCTCGATCTGAGTGAGGCCAACTGCCGCCAGCTGTACCGCAGGGCGCTGCGGCACGTAGCGGCGGCGCGCACCCGCTTCGAGCCCACGGTCGGGCGGCAGCGCGCGCTCGTCGAGTCCTTCGTGGCGGCGGCTCGTGAGGGAGACCTGGCCGGGCTGGAGCGCCTGCTCGCCGATGACGCCGTCTGGTGGAGCGACGGCGGCGGAAAGGTCAGCGCGGCCCTGCGTCCCATCGTCGGCCGGGAAAAGGCCATGCGCTTCCTGGGCGGCGTGCAACGGTTCGCGAGCGGCTGGGCCCTCACCGTTGCCGAGGTCAACGGCGCGTCGGCGTTGGTGGCGCACGCGGCGCGGCGGGTCGTGGCCGTCGCGTCCTTCGAACTGCGCGACAGCGGCATCGCCCAGGTGCAGGTCGTCGTGAACCCGGACAAACTCGTGTTCGCGGGCCGGCAGTTCGCCGCGATGTCTCCTGGGGCGTGACCCGCAGGGGTGGGATCAGCGGGGAGCTGTCACATCTGCGGGCGGTCGTCGGTTCTCAGTTGATGACGTGCGCTCCACCGGGGAGCGCACGCCCATCGAAGGGACAGCAACTGCGATGACCACGATCCTGGTGACTGGCGGCACCGGAACGCTCGGCAGGCTCCTCACCGAGCGGCTGCGCGCGGACGGGCACGAGGTGCGAGTGCTGAGCCGGCACTCGCAGCCGTACGCCGTGGACCTTCGTGAGGGCACAGGCTTGACCGCGGCTGTCGCGGGCGTGGACACGATCGTGCACTGTGCGACGTCGCCGCGCGGCGGTGACGAGCTGGCGGCCCGCAATCTGATCGAGGCGGCCCGCCAGGCCGGGGTGCCGCATCTGGTGTACATCTCGATCGTCGGCGTCGACCGGGTGCCGTTCGGCTACTACCGAACCAAGCTCGCCGTCGAGCGGATGATCGAGGAGTCGGGGCTCGGGTGGAGCGTGCTACGGACGACGCAGTTCCACGACCTGGTACTGCGGGTCCTGCACGGCTCGGCGAAGCTGCCGGTCATGCTGCTCCCGGCGGGAGTCTCCGACCAGCCGATCGAGGCGGCGGAGGTCGCTGTCCGGCTGGCCGAGCTCGCCACCGGGGAGCCCACGGGGCGGGTGCCGGACATGGGCGGCCCAGAGGTCCGTACGTTTCCGGAGCTGGCTCAGGCCTATCTGCGCGCGAGCGGACGGCGCCGCCCCCTGCTGAACGTGCGCCTGGCCGGCACGACCTACCAGAGGTTCCGCGCGGGCGGGCATCTGGCGCCGAAGCGGGCCGTGGGCAAGGTCACCTTCGAGCAGTTCCTGGCGAGCCGTTTTCCTGAGCAGGACTGACGCCTGGACCGGGGGTCTGGTGGCACGTCGGGCTTCCGCTACTTGGTGGTCTGCCTGCCTCGAGATCGACTGAGGGCATGATCGTCCGGTTCGTCCGGCCGGTTCATCCCCCTCCCCGGGGACGTCCGCCCGGGGCGTAGCGGCGGAAGCGGGTGTAAACCGTCTGCCATGGCCAGGGCGTCGACCTGGCCAAGCTCGCCGCCGCCTGGCTGCCGAGCCTCCCGGGCGGTCCAGCTCTTCGTTCTGGGCCGGATGGTGGCGTGTTTTGGGTGGCGGCTTCTGCCAGGCCGTTATAGCGTTGTGATCAGCAGTCGTGGTTCCGAAGTTCCGTTCGCCCGTGATCGCCATCACGGGCGTTCTTGCTGTTCAGCGCCTCTCCGGACCAGGGCGATCACCTCCCGGTCGCGCACGGTGCGTGCCCGGTTTCCCTCAAAGGAGACAGTCATGGCCAAGGGCACAGTGAAGTGGTTCAACAGCGAGAAGGGCTTCGGCTTCATCGAGCAGGAGGGCGGCGGCCCCGACGTCTTCGCCCACTACTCCAACATCGCCAGCCAGGGCTACCGCGAGCTGCAGGAGGGCCAGAAGGTCGAGTTCGACGTCACGCAGGGCCAGAAGGGCCCACAGGCGGAGAACATCCGCCCCGCCTGATCGCGCGCCTCGGTAAGGGCCCGACGTCCCGGCTTCGGGAGGCCGGGCCCTTACCGTCTGCCGATCCCGCCTGCATCGCCGGGAACATTGCCGCTCTGCCGCGGACCTGGCCCACCGCGACCTGACGCTCGCAGGCCAGCCTGGCGTCGGGGTCCGGTGACGGCCCGCCTTGTGCGACGGAGCAGGTATCCGGCCGACGTATTCATGGGTCCAGTGTGGCTGTCGGGGTTCTTCATCGCATCAAGTACCGGGCGGTACGGCCCGTTCGGTGCCGTACCGCCCTTCCGCATTGGGTCAGACGGCCGGTTCGGCGGCCGGCGCGGCCCCAGTTGCCTCCGCCTGTGCCGCGGCGGCCCGGCCAGGCAGGGTGAGCACGGCCAGGAATCCGGCGACCGCCACGGCGGCGAAGAAGTAGAAGCCCCACGGGTGGCCGATGCCCGCCGCCACGAGGGCACCGGTGATCGAGGGGCCGACGATGGAGCCGATACGACCGATGCCCGAGGCCGAGCCGAGGGCGGTGCCGCGGACCGAGGCCGGATAGAAGTGCGTCACGTACGCGTAGACCAGCACCTGGGCGGAGAAGACGAACACGCCGGTGAGGAAGACGACGGTGTTGAGGAGCAGGTCGCTGTGCATCCTGATGCTGAGGCAGGCCAGCAGGGCCACCGACAGCGCGAACCAGCCGAGCGTGGTGGACTTGATGCCCCGTCGGTCGGCCACGAAGCCGCCCAGCACCAGGCCGGCGATCCCGCCGGCGTTGAGGATGAGCAGTTGGGTGACCGCCGTGGGGATGGGGTAGCCGGCGTCGTTCATGAGCTTGGGCAGCCAGGTGTTGAGGCCGTAGACCAGGAGCAGGCCCATGAAGGATGCGACCCAGATGCCGATGCCGGCGCGGAGGTAGGCCGGCTTGAGGAGTTCGCCGAACGCGACGCGTTGGGAGGCGGGCGCTTCCTTGGCGCGGACGAACGCCTCCGACTCCGGCAGGCGGAACCACTGGATGACCGCGACGACGAGTCCGGCGATGCCGAGGACGTAGAAGAGGACCTGCCAGTTGTCGGTGACCTGCAGGGCCAGCAGGGACGTGATCACGGCACCGGTGTGGTAGCCGGTCATGGTCAGCGTGCTGGCGCGCGCCCGGCGTGCGGCGGGCATGTTCTCGGCCATCATGGTCAGCGACGCCGGCATGCAGGCGCCGAGACCGATACTGGCGATGAGCCTGAGCGCGGCGAACATCCCGACGGAGGTGGCCAGGGGCAGCAGGAGGGTGAAGACGGAGAACTCCACCACCGAGCCGATGAGCAGCAGGCGTCGTCCGAATCGGTCGGCGAGCGGGCCGACCATGACGGCGCCGATGGCGACGCCTACGAGCGAAAGCGTTGCGACCGTGGTGGCGTCCGCGGCCGTCATGCCCAGGTGATGGGTCTTGAGCAGGGTGGGGATGATGGCGCCGAGGACGACGAGGTCGTACCCCTCGAGCATGACGGTGATCCAGCACAGGACCACGGTCCAGACCTTGCGGTCGGACATGCCTGGTCTCGAGGCGGCGCCGGTGGTGTTCGGTGAGGTGGTGGGTGCCATGGCTGCGTTCCCTCTGTAGCGGCTACGGGGACGGGACGGGGGCGGACGGGGGAGCGGGGATCAGAACGGGTAGTCGGCGATGTCCGGGCGGACGGTGACCCACTGGGCCTCCGTGAACGCCTCGACGTTGGCGGCGGCTCCACCGAAGCGGGACCCGGTGCCGGAGGCCTTGACTCCGCCGAACGGGGCGTTGGGCTCGTCGTTGACGGTCTGCTCGTTGATGTGGACCTTGCCGGAGTCGATCTGGTCGGCGAGCTTCATCGCCGTACCGACGTCGCCGAGGATGCCGACGGACAGGCCGTACTCGCAGTCGTTGACGATCCGCGCGGCCTCCTCCAGCGTGGAGAAGCCGATGACGGGTGCGACGGGGCCGAAGATCTCCTCGCGCCACGCCCGCATCTCGGTGGTGAGGCCGGTCAGGACGGTGGCCGGGTAGCCTGTGCCGTCGATCTCGCCGCCCGCGGCCAGCGTCGCGCCCGCCGCGACGCTGTCGGTGACGATGCTGTGCACCCGCTCCAGCTGCCGCCGGTCGATGATCGGGCCGAGCGCCACGTCCTCGCGGGCGGGGTCCCCGACGGTCAGCCCCCGGGCCTTCGAGGCCAGCGCGGCGCTGTACTCGCCGAGCAGCGACTCGTGCACGATGTGGCGACCGGTGGTCATGCAGATCTGCCCCTGATGCAGATACGAGCCGAACGCCCCGGCGGATGCCGCCTTCTGCACGTCCGCGCCCGGCAGCACCACCAGCGCGTTGTTCCCGCCGAGTTCGAGGTGGGCGCGCTTGAGCAGACGGCCCGCCTGCTCACCGATCGCACGGCCGACCGGAGTGGAGCCGGTGAAGGAGATGACCCGTACCTCGGCTGCTTCGACGACCGCCTGGCCGACCGCGCTTTCGCCCGGCAGCAGGTGCAGCAGTCCGGAGGGCAACCCGGCCTCCTCGAAGATGCGGGCGATGACCACGCCACCGCTCACCGCCGTACGCGGATCGGGCTTCAGCAGGACCGCGTTGCCGAGCGCCAGCGCGGGTGCCGCCGAACGCAGGCCGAGGATGAGCGGGAAGTTGAACGGCGCGATCACGCTCACGACGCCGGCGGGGCGGCGCCGGGCGAACGACCAGCGGGCCTCCTCGGACGTCAGTACTTCTCCCTGAGGGTGCGTGGGCAGTGCCGCGCACTCGAACGACTCGCCGATCGCCAGTTGCACCTCGAACGCCGCCTTGGCCCGAACCGAGCCCGCCTCGCGTATCAGCCAGTCCTCGATTTCGGCGGCGTACTCGGTGAACAGCTCGCCCGCGCGGCGCAGTACGGCCGCCCGCTGCTGCGGGGGCGTGGCAGCCCAGGACCGCTGCGCCTCGGCGGCCCGGGTGGCGGCGCGGCGCACGTCCTCGGGCGTTGCCAGGCCAACGGTGCCGAGCTGCGCGCCGGTCGCCGGCTCGGTGACCAGGTGCTCGCGGGTGGCGTCCTGCCAGCCGTCGCTGAGGAACTTCTTGCTCCAGACGTCGCTGTCCAGGAGTGTCATGGGTCTTCCTTCCGATACCCGAGGGGGATGACTTCTGCGAGGCGTGTTCGTGGGTGGGCGTCGTGGCTACGACGGTGTCGTGAGCGCGGTGTCCACCTGGACGAGCCGGGGTCCGTCCGGGCGCCCGGACAGCACCGCCCGTAGCTCGTCCACGCTCTCGACGTGCTGGGCGGACACGCCGTAGCCCTCCGCGATGCGGGTGAAGTCCAGGCCCGGGATGTCCAGGCCCGGTGCGTCCGGGACACCCAGCAGGCCGCTGAACCAGCGCAGCGCGCCGTAGGTTCCGTTGCGCAGCAGCACCACGGTCACGGGCAGGCGGTGCTGGGCGGCCGTCCACAGGGCGGTGATGCCGTAGTTGGCCGAGCCGTCCCCGATCACGCCGACGACCGGCCGGTCGGGCTGGGCCATGGCGACCCCGACGGCGCCGGGCAGGCCGAAGCCGAGTCCGCCCGCTGCCGGGAAGTAGTAGGAGCCGGGCCGCCGCAGGTCCATCTGGCGCCACCACGAGGAGTTCGTCGAGGTCGACTCCACCACGTACGCCGTGTCGTCGGGCAGTTCGTCCCGGAGGGAGGCGAAAACCTCCTCGGGATGCAGCCGCGTCCCCTGCCCGGTGGCCGGCGCGGGGGCGGGCCGGTAGTCACCCGGCGGCTCCGTCGCCGCGTCGAGCACCTTGAGCAGCAGCTCGATGACGGCGGCCGGTTCGGCGACCAGAGCCTCGCCCATCGGCGCGCGGGCGGCGGCGGAGGCGTCCTCCGTGACCTGGATCAACCGGGTGCCCTCGGGCAGATACCGGCCGGGCAGGTACTCGTGATAGCGGAAGACCGGTGCCCCGAGCACCAGCACGAGGTCATGACCCTCGAAAGCCTGGCAGACGGGTTCGATCCCCGCCGGCAGCACCCCGCGGAACTGCGGGTGGCGGTTGGGGAAGGGCAGCCGGAACAGCGACGGTGCCGCCCACACCGGAGCGCCGAGCCGCTCCGCCAGCCGCACCGCGTCGTCGAAGAGACCGGCGGAGTCGATGTCACCGCCCAGCACCAGCGCGGGCCTGCGCGCGGCGCTCACCGCATCGGCCAGCCGGCGCCCCTGCTCCGTGCCGGGCACTCCCGCGCGGTGCACCTGCCGGTCCAGCACGGCCGACGCGTTCTCGCCCGCGTCCACCGCCCAGTCGTCATAGGGGACGGAGAGGTAGGTGGGCCGGCGCTGCAACCGTGCCTCGAAGACGGCCTGGGCGAGGGCCCGTGGCACGTCCTGGGCACACGCCGGTTCGGCGGCCCAGCCGACGAGCGGCTTCATCAGCGACGGGGCGTCGATGTTGGCGAGGTTGGCCTCCGGTCCGATGGCCGGCCGCACCTGCTGGCCGGCCACGACGACCAGCGGAGTGCGCGAGGCCACGGCGTTGGTGAGCGCGCCCATCGCGTTGCCGGAGCCGGACGCGGCATGCAGGTTGACGAGCACCGGACGTCCCGTGGCCTGCGCATAGCCGTCCGCCATGCCCACCACGGCACCCTCGTGCAGCCCCAGGACATACCGGAAGCCCTCCGGCAGATCGGCGAGGAAGGGCAGCTCGTTGGAGCCGGGATTGCCGAAGACGGTGGTGAGCTCCTGGCGTTGGAGGAACTCATGACAGACACGGCGCACGGATGGCACAGACGTTCCTTTCGCAGCGGCGTCGCAGTGACGCAGGCCACGCTAGGCATCGCACGACATTCGGACCAATAGATGTTGGCGGGCTGCGATATAGACTCGCTCGATATGAGCAGCTTCGATCTCAACCTCGCCCGCGTCTTCGTGCTGCTCTACGAGACCGGCAGCGTCACGGCGACGGCCGAAACCCTCCATGTCACTCAGCCCACCGTGAGCTACAGCCTGGCCAAACTGCGCCGGCACTTCGACGACGAGCTCTTCCGGCGCACCGGCCGCGGCCTGACCCCGACCGCCGGCGCCCAGCGTCTCTACGAGCCTTTGCAGCGGGCCCTGGCCGGTATGGACGCGGTGATCCGGCAGGACGACGACTTCGACCCGGCGACCATGTCAGGGCGTTTCACCGTCGCCCTCTCCGACCTGGGTCAGGTCACCCTGCTGCCCCGGCTGGCCGCGGCGGCCCGCGAGCGGGCTCCCCGTGTGTCGTTCACCGTCCGCCCGCTGGACGTGGACGCCGCCGAGAGCCAGCTGCGCCGTGGTGAACTCGACGCCTTCGTCGCCACCCCGGTCCTCACGTCCCACCGCACCGTTCGCATCCCGCTCTTCCACGAGCGCTACGTCGGTATGGTCGCCTCCGACCACCCCCGCATTCGCGGCGCCTCCGTCACGCTGGCGGACCTCGCGGCCGAACACCACGCGACGGTGTACGGCCCCCACGGCCACGTCGTGCCCCGCTCGCTCCTCGCCACCCACGGCCTCCTGGAGCGCGTCGCCGTCGACGCCACGCGCTTCACGACGCTGCCCTACCTGCTGGAACACACCGACCTCATCGCGATCGTCCCCGAATACGTCGGCGAGGTGTTCACCGCCTCCCACCGCCTTCGCCTGGTGCAGCTCCCGTTCAACACGGAACCGATCGAAGTGGCGCTCTACGCCCGGCATGAGGCCTCACGCAGTCCGTCCGAGCGGTGGCTGGTGCAGTTCATGGCCGATGTTCTGGGGGAGCTGGTCAGCCCCGCACAGCTGCCGCCGAGCGCGGGCTGAGCAGTCGGCCGCGCTGTCGTCATGAGCAAAACGCGCCGGTCGCGCCTTGCCGGGCAGCCCAGTCGGCGGCGGAACCGCCGGTGCTGACGGCCATCACCGGCGGCGGAACCGCCCGTGATGGCTGTCAGCTGGACGGACAGGACATGATGAGACAGCAACGGAGCTCCTCGGGTGCAAGCTGTCCTGGTCGACTGCCTGTACCGACGAACTCCGTCGCTCTGTCAACTGGTTTGCGTGACCCGCCCGCCGCTCAGGCGCTCCGCAGCCGTACCGTCGTCCCGTTCGATCCCGTCCGCACCTGCACGGTGTCGCAGAGCATCCCGACCCCCCAGAGTCCGAAGCCCGAGTCCACCGCGGACTCGGGCGGCTGCCAGCTGATGAACTCCTCGGGCTGCCAGTTGCCGGAGTCGGTGATCTCGCAGATCAGGCCGTCGTCGGGCCAGGTGCGCAGCGTCACCGGGGCGTCGCCGTGGCGGATCGCGTTGGTGGCCACCTCGGTCACGGCGACGAGCAGGTTGTGCAGCGCGTCGGCCGACAGCCCGCAGCGCTTCGCCTGGTCGGCGACGAACGCCCGGACGGCGTGCAGTTCGGTGGGAAGAACGCGCATCGTCGCGGCCGACTGCGGGGAAGAGGCGAGAGGCAGCCGGTCGAGGTCGCGGACGAAATCCTCGGGTTCCCGGTACTGCGGGTTGTCCCGCAGTACGGCACCCTCCAGGATCTTCGGGTGGGTCTGGCGTACGAGTGCGATGGCGTCGGACGACAGGACCGCGGTGTTGTAGCAGCAGCGACTGCGCAAGGGCACGTCGGCGAAGCTCAGGTTGAAGATCGAGTCGTAGCGCACCCACTCGATCGCGTCCCGGTACCGGCTCCAGTCGTCCGACGCCACCACCCACGCCGGGCGTGGACCGAGCGACTTGGCGACGGCGTTCATCGCGGCCATGGCCCGGACGGGGTTCGTGTAGACGTCCGCGGGATCGATGAACTGCACGGCCTGGGCGTCCTGCCCGAGCGAGTCGCGCAGCGCCTCGGCCTCGTGGCCCGGTGTCACCACGAACGTCGGGGCGCCGGCTTCGATGCCCTCGCGGACGTGGGGAAGTGTGCCCGCGAGGAACTCCCGCTCGTCGCCGTAGAGCAGCGCCTGGTGCCGGACCGTGTGGTCGCCCCGCCGGCCGTCGGCCACCGGCTGATCGGCACGTGTCCCGGTCGTCATGAAGTCCCCCTCTGCCCCTGCACGAGCCCCGGCAGGCGTTCCCAACCCACTGTCTCGATGAGGTTCCCCACCGCGGGCGACAGATTGTCCAGGACGAGCCGGAGGGCGCCACCGCGGCTTTCCACGAAGCTCGTCAGCAGGCTGAGCGCGCCGAGGTCGATGAAGGTCAGCCCGGCCAGGTCGAGCCGGACGTCACCCTCCTCGGCCACGTGCGAGGACAGCGCCTCGGAGAGCTCGCCGTGCCGCGTCGCGTCGAGTTCACCGGCCAGCCGGAGGCCGGGCGGATCGTCGGTCGGGGTGATCCGCAGAATGCGGTCTTCGCTCGGTGCTATGACTTCCATGAGACCTGCCGAGTCCGGGGACGGAAATCTTGAAATCCTGCAGTCCTGACCGACTGTGCACGCCACCGGTATAGCGGCGGTAGACCAGTCGCACGCGCGGGCCCGTGAGCACCGATGTCCGGCACCCCCGCAGCCCGGCTCCCGTCACAGCGGCGGCGGTCCGACGGTGTCCGGGCCGATCCGCAGGCTGAGACAGGCGGGGAAGAACGCGCTCCACGCGTGGCCGCGCCAGCCGACGTACGTCGTGAGGTGTCCTCCGCCGAGGGTCCCGGCGCGTTCCAGATACTCATGTGCCTCCTGGTTCCTGCCCTGTTCGAAGCAGAGGGCGCTGATCTCGTGGAGGGCGAAGCTCTGCAGGCTGCTGTCACCGAACTCCCGCGCGTGCTGGAAACTCTCCTCGAAGCAGGTCAGGGCGTCCTCGACGCGGCCCAGACCGCGGTAGGCACGGCCGAGGTCGCCCAGGCCGGTCACCTGGGCCGCACGGTCGCCGGCCTCGTGCGCCAGGTCGAGTTGCCGGGTCTGCAGGGCCACGGACTCCTCGTACGACTGGATCTCCGTCAGGGCGTCCGCGAGGTTGTGCAGGGAGCGCCGTTCGCCCTCGCGGTCGCCTGTCTCACGCCAGATGACGAGCGCCGATTCCAGGCACTGCCGCATCCTGTCGAACTGGCGGTGCAGCCAGTACACCGCCGACAGGTTGTGCAGCGCCCAGGCCTCACTCTCCCGGTCGCCGAGACGCCGGGCGGTACGCACGGCGGCCTCGCCCAGGGTCCACAACTCCCGGGCGCGGGCGTACGGGTAGAGGTACCACTGCAGCAATTCCGTCAGCCGCACAGCGAGGCGCGCCGTCGAGTCGGACTGCGTGAGCGCGTCCAGGACGGTGGCCATCAGGTTCGCGCGCTCGGTGACCAGCCATGCCTCGGCCTCCCTCTGGTCCCTGATGCGCGCCGTCGGGAGACCCGGCGTGCCGGCCAGGCCCGCGGGCACGTGATCCTGCGCGCGACGGTCGAAGTAGGACGGCACCTCCAGGAAGGCCACGGCCTGCTGCGTGGCGGCGAGATAGAAACGAAGTACGCGCTCCAGAGCCCGTTCGCGCTCCGCCCCGGGCTCCTCCGCCCACACCTGCTCACGTGCGAACAGGCGGAGCAGGTCGTGCATCTGGTAGCGGGCCGGAGCGGGGCTGTTCAGCAGATGCGCGTCCACCAGCCGTTCGAGCGCGTCCTCGGCCGGACCGGTCGACACGCCGAGCAGGGCGGCCGCCGCCGGCAGACTCATGCTGGACCCCGGCACGACCCCGAGGAGCCGGAAGGCACGGGCCGCGGCCTGGTCGGTGGGATGGTCGCCGTGGCAGATGGCGTGATAGCTCGCGTGGAAGCTGGCCCGTACCGACACGTCGCCGACACGGATCTCGTCGAGCCGTCCCTGGGCGTCGGTCAGCCGCTCGACGAACGCGCTCAGGGGCCAGCTGGGACGGGCGGCCAGCCTGGCCCCGACGATCCTCAGGGCCAGGGGGAGGCCGCCGCACATCCTGATGATCGCGTCCGCCGCCTCCGCGTCGGCGGCCACCCGCTCCGGGCCGAGGAGCCGTTCCAGCAGTTCCATCGCCTGGTCGTGGAAGAGGACGCCGAGGTGGAGGTGTGTGGCGCCCTCCAGGGCGGTGAGCATCTCGCGGCTGGTGATCAGTACGGCGCAGCCAGGACCGGCGGGGAGCAGCGGGCGGACCTGCTCCACACCGGCGGCGTTGTCGAGCACCACGAGGATGCGGCGGTCGGCGACCATGGAGCGGAACGTGGCGGCCGCCTCGTCGGGGTGGGTGGGGATGGCCACTTGCGGCAGCCCCAGCGTGCTGAGGAACCGGCCGAGCACGTCACCCGGTTCCAGGGGCGTCAGGCCGACGGTGGCTCCGTGCAGATCGACATAGAACTGGCCGTCCGGGAAGCGGTCGGCGAGCTGATGGGCCGTGTGGATCGCCAGAGCCGACTTGCCCACGCCACCGGTCCCGTCGATCGCGGCGATCGCCACATGCCCGTCGTCGGCGCGGTCCAGCACCTTGCGCAGTACGGAGCTCTCGCCGGCGCGGCCGATGAAGGCGCTGCCGACGTGGGGGAGTTCCCGGGGGACCAGGGCGGGTATGCCTGCCGCGGTCTCCGTACCGCCGGCGGGCGCGCGGTCCTGCCGGGTACGGTCCGGGCGGGCGCGGCCGGACGGAGCGGGGTCGGACGGAGCGGGGTCGGTTTCGGGGGCACGGCCGGCTGGTCCGCGAGCGGTGACGGGCTCGGGGACGGGCCCGGTCCTGGATTCAGCCCGGGCTTCCGGCTTGGGTCCGGGTTCGGGCCCGGGCTCGGGTCCCAGAAGCAGGGACGCGTCGGCGGTGAGGATCCGCTGGTGGAGCTGCTGGAGGGACGGACCCGGTTCGATGCCCAGTTCCTCGGCCAGACGGTGGCGCAGTTGCCGGTAGGCGGCCAGGGCGTCCGCCTGCCGGCCCGACCGGTACAGCGCCAGCATGAACTGGCCCCGCAGGGCTTCCCGGAGCGGATGTTCGGCGATCAGTGCCTCGAGTTCGTCCAGCACGGCCTCATGGTGGCCGAGCCGCAGCCGCGCTTCGATACGTAACTCCCGCGCCTGCGTATGACTCGCCGTCAACCGCGAGGCCTCCGCCTCCAGGGCGGGTGTCGGCGGCACGTCGGCGAACGGAACGTCGCGCCACAGGTCCAGCGCCTCGTCGAGCAGGGCGGCGGCTGCGGCGGCCGCATCGGCCGAGTTCCGGCCGAGTTCCTGTCCGCCCCGCTTCACCAGTTCGACGAACCGGTGGGAGTCGACCTCGTCCGGTGCCACGACGAGCCGGTACCCGTGGGCGCGGTAACCGTGCACATGCGTCACCAGCAGCTCACCCGACTCGTCGCCCAGCGCGCGCCGTACCCGCGAGACATAGCCCTGCAGCAGCTTGTTCACGCTCTGCGGAGGCCGGGCGCCCCATAGTTCCGCGATCAGCCGGTCGGTGGACACCAGCTGGTTCGCGTCGCAGAGGAGCACCGCCAGGAGCATCCGCCACTTGGCCGGGGCGAGGGGAACCTCCTGACCGTCGCGCAGGAGCTGGAGCGGCCCAAGTATCCGATACCGCATGTCACGCACCGTACGCCGTCACCCGGTCCGGCAGGGTCGGACGCACGCCGGTCGCGCGGCAGGACGCGGGCGCCGGCCGAGTGATCGGGCCTGGCCAACCATGTGGTGTCCCTCTCCTGGGCGACGGTGACGCGGAACGCGCGGATCACGGATTCTCGGCTCGAACTCCCTTGAGAGGCAAGACCGCACGCGTACTCGCGTGAACTCTACGACGGCGTCGGAGGCCTTAGGAACCTTTGCGGCCTCCAAGGCCTTCAAGGCCTGCGAGCCCCTTGAGACCTGCGACGAAGGCCTGCCACTGTTCCCCGGGGAACCTGAGCACCGGCCCGTCGGGAACCTTGCTGTCGCGCACGTCGATGGCGGGCGCGTCGACGGTGTGGGCGTCGAGGGCGTGGGCGCCGTCCGCCACCTCGACACAATTGCCGCCGTTTCCCATGCTGTAGCTGCTCTTGCGCCAGGGCCGTTCAGTGGAATGCACGGTCCAATTCCTCTTTCATATCGCGTATCAGAACCCGTGAGTCGTCCCGGGAGAGTGCCTCGGACTGGATCAGGTTGAAAGCCAGCTTGTGCTGCTGGATCTGGGCGGGGTCGACGGTTGTCTGCCCGCCGATGAACGTCTCCCCGTACAGGACGTCCGTGCCTTCACGGAATCCCATGAGGCGGAAGGGCGTCATGCCGCCGGGGTGTTGCCGGACGTTGAACGGGATGACTTGGAGGTGGACCTTGGGCAGGTCGGCGCGCTCCAGGAGATGCCCGAGCTGCTCGCTCATGACGCGACTCCCGCCGATGCAGCGGCGCAGGACGCCTTCGTCGAGGGTCACCATGACCTGGGGTGGTTCGGCTCTGGTGAGGATGCGCTGCCGGTCGATACGGGCGGCCACGAACTGCTCGATCCGCAGTTTCGGGGCGACCGGGTGGGCGGCGGTGAAAATGGCGCGCGCGTACGCCTCTGTCTGCAACAGGCCGGGAATGGCAACGGACTCGAATTCCTGGATGAAGCCGGCTCGCTGTTCCAGCTCGATGACATGCCAGAACCAGTCCGGATATGCGGACCGGATGAGCAACGGCCACAGTTTCACCAGCGTGCCATCGGCACCCAGGAGCCGGTCCGCCCGTTGAGCGAAGTCGTACGACGGCATCTGCTGGGCATTCTCGATGCGTCCGGCCGTCGTCTCGGTGCAGTCCACGGAATCGGCGAACTCCGCCTGGGTGAGTCCGACGGTGAGCCGGTACCGCCGGACCTCACGACCGAACCGGGACAGCAGTGACGAGATGCTCTCCGCGGACGCCGCCGACGTCTCGCCCCCCTGCACCGCGACGAGCGGCCGACCGCCGTGGGACAGCCAGGCAACTGTTCCGTCCGGTCCGGGTGCGGCCCACGCGACGGGCGTACGGCTCCACGACGGCTCCGTCCCCGTCGTCCCGGCGTGTGCCGTCCCGGCGTGTGTCGTCCCGGCGTCCGTCGTCGCGGCGGAGACGCGGCTGAGCAGACCCCAGGCGTAGACGTCCGGGCCGACTGCGGCGGCCAGCGCCGCCTCGATGCAGGCGCGTGCGCTGTCCTCGGTCACGCAGGTACCGCACGGCCCGTGCTGATGCCGGCTGTTGGAGACGTGGTGGATGTCCCACCGGTAGAGGCTTCCGTCCGGCCGGTCGGACGCACCCTGGCCGTTGTCGTTCATCACGCCGGTCACTGGTCCTCCTCAAGACCGCCTGCGGAGGCGGCGATTACCCGTTCACCGTGCCTGTGAGCGGGAGAGCAGCGGTATACCGGCGGTAGGAACCGGTAGGCCCGGTGCCCGGGAGCAAGGACCGGACGGGGTTCCGGCCGAGTCCTGGCGGTACTGGGGCGGCATCCCTCACCCGCCCCGGACTCAGGCTCCACCGCTCGCTCTTGCCTTCTACCGCCGCTCTGGCGAGGAAAGACTCACCGAGCGACGGAAGGCTCAACGGGGCGAGGCGGAGGCGGTCCGGGCGGTAGGGGCGGTCCGGGCGGTGGGGCGGTCGGGGCAACGAAACAATCAGGGGTGCAGAGGCGGCCGTGGTGGCTGGACGGCGCCGTCGAGAGCGAGAGTGCACCACGTGGTCTTCCCCCTGTGGGACTCCTGCCGCGACCCCCAGGCGGACGCGAAGGCCTGCACCAGGAACATCCCGCGCCCCTGCTCCTCCTCAAGCCCCGGCTGCCGGACCGTGGGGCGTACCGGGGAGGCGTCGGTGACCTCGAGCAGCAGTCTGTCGCCGACGTGCACGAGGTTCACCGTGATCAGCGCGTCCGGCCCGTGCCTGACAGCGTTTCCCAGGAGCTCGCTGGCGAGCAGCACGCTGTCGTCGATGACGGGAGACGGGCAGCCCCACGCACAGAGGGCTGTACGCACGGCCTCGCGGACTCTGCCCACCTCGGCCGGCACCGGGTGGACGTGCAGGTGCAGGTGCCTGCCGAAGGCGAGGTTGCAGTCCGAACAGGGGAGGCTGCGTCTGCTCGCCGTGACCGGGTCGGCGCCTCCGGCCCTGCGCGGCAGTACGTCGTCGCGGTCACCACGGACGACGGGCACGTCGGCCCAGTCCTCGAGCGGCTCATGGTCCAGAGGTGCGGGACAGGGGCGGCGGGCTGCGTGGGAGCGCGGATCAATACCTGTCATATCGGGTCCATGTGCCGGGGCTGGATGAGAGAGGGTCTGTCTGACGTCCGCATGGTCGACCGCCCGGGGCCGCATGGACCGTGCGGGTCACTTCGTGCGTTCCCAGTCATGGAAGCCCCTCCCCATCGAGGTGCCGCTCACCGGCAGCTTGTACCCGGGCACCTTGCAGCACGTGAGGAGAGCGGTGGTATATCGGCAGTAAGCGGCCAACTCCTGGACGGTCCTGTTACCGCCGGATACATCGCGTCTCAACGACAACTCCCCTGGACACAGGACAACTCCCGCACTCAAAGGAAATGTCGACCACCTCCCCAACTCCACGTCCCTCACCACCTTGGCTCCCGGGTGCCCTCCGGGCGTGCAACCTGGTTGCAACCAAGCGGCGGTTGGGTCGATCCGGAGGCCCCTGCCACCGGCCGATCGCCGCAGATGACCTCCCGGTCCTTGTGGGCGCTGCTGAGAGAGGCCTTCCCAGATGCCTCCTCCGCCCAGTGCACGGTGACTGCTCACCGGCTGCTGAAGGAAGTGCTGCGGCCGACGCTCGACGCAAGTGACGCTATGCAACTGCGCCGAGAGAGCACTCTGGCCCTCCACGCCGGCACCAAGCCGCCGACCGACGAGCGCGAGCATCTCCGCAATCAGTGGATCGTCGAGTCGGTGCTCGGTCGGGTCGTCGTGCCACTAGCCGATCAACGCAACCGGCTCGCGGCCGCTGTCGATGACGTGCGCGCCCTTCATCCAGCGATCCCGGGCGGGAAGTGCCCCACCTGCGAGGTCCTGTCCCCGTGCCCGACGCTGCAGGCAGTGGGAGGCGGCGATGACGGAGTACGAGACGTACGGTGGTACCCCAGTGCTTGCTGGCGTGCGGGCGGGAGTGACTTCGCTGATCACAGAGTGCTGGTCGCCGCGGCGGCCCCAGCATTTTCACCGACTGCAAGATCTGTCAGAGCGGTCGCCCCAGGGGCAGCAGGGCATCCTCTGGCAGACCGTCCTTCAGGACCGGCAAGCGTCTCTGGGGGTCCCGAAGGACGCCGCCGCCGTCCCCCGGCAGCGGGTGCGGGGCAACGGCTGA
This sequence comes from Streptomyces tuirus, assembly GCF_014701095.1. Taxonomy (NCBI): domain Bacteria; kingdom Bacillati; phylum Actinomycetota; class Actinomycetes; order Kitasatosporales; family Streptomycetaceae; genus Streptomyces; species Streptomyces tuirus. The sequence continues at coordinate 7,506,711 of NZ_AP023439.1, forward strand.
GCGGCCTCCGGACGAACAGCGCGCCGATCGGGCCGCGGACGGCGCGTCCGCGGCCCGATCGCCATGTCACCGTCAGGCCGACGGTCGGCAGGGCGAGCTGAGGTAGCAGGTGCCGCAGGAGGTGTAGCCACCGACCACATGGCAGGTCTGCCGGTAGTAGAAGCTGTTGCGCTGGCTGCAGTAGCAGATCTTCTGGAAGGTGGTGTCCGCCTGAGCCACGGCCTTGGGCACGAGCCTGCCCAGAATCTTGTCGCCCATCGTCCCCATGAATCCCATCATTGCCGTTTCCTTTCGAGTACGCACTGCCGGAAAGAAGCAGATTCGACCGTAGCAACGGCAGATACGGCGCTTCGTACAGTTCGGATACAGCGAGCGGAAGGGGCCGGTCCGCAAACCGTGTCCAGCGAACCGCCCGATACACCCATAGACACCCAACTTCCACGCGAGTTGCAAAGGGGGCGAGCAGGGCGCGACGCACCCCCGGGTCTGCCGCGCGGGGGCAAGAAGAAATACATTGACAGGCAATATGGCGGGCGGGCACGATCACACCGACCGGCGGAACCCACGGGGGGTGTCTGTGCCTGTTCTGTTGATTGCCGTTGGGTTCCTTGTCGGCCTCGCCGGCGCCGTCCTTGCCGCGCTCCGTATACGCGGCCGATACACCGTGGTCACCGTGGAAGGCACCAGCATGGCGCCGACGCTTTCGCCCGGCGACCGGGTGGTGGTGGAACGCCGCACCGTCGACCAGGTGCGGACCGGGGACATCGTCGTACTGCAGCCCCCGCGAAGGACGGGCGACTACGAACCGCTGAGCGACCGCGCATGGAACATCAAGCGGGCCGCCGCGCTTCCCGGGGACCGTATTCCGGAAGGAATACCGGGAGGCGGAGACCTCGCCGAGGTCCCGGACGGGCGGCTGGTGGTGCTCGGCGACAATCCGGACAGTATTGATTCCCGTCATCGGGGATTTTTCGAGGCCGACCGGATTATGGGCGTGGCGGTCCGCCGACTGGGCGGCAGTGCTTTGTAAAAATCACATACCGGGGGACAGCCACAAGAATGACCATCGAGTTCCGGGCCCTCGGCCCGCTGGAAATCGTGGACGGTGGCCAGACCGTCCGTATAGCCGCTGACAAGCAGCGCACCATTCTCGCGATGCTGGTCGCCCACCGGGGCGGCGTCGTCTCCGTGCCCGCCCTCGTGGAAGAACTCTGGGGCGGCACCCCGCCCCGGTCGGCGGTGCCCAATCTGCGCACGTATGTGATGCAGTTGCGCCGGCTCCTGCCGCCCGCCGCGGACGGCACGCACCCCCGGCTGATCACGTCCCGCTCCGGCTACGCGCTCCGGACGGACGACGGCGAGACCGACATCGCCTGCTTCGAGGCCCTCGTCGAGCGGGCACGGCAGGCGGCGGCCGGGCACGACCTGGCGGGGGCCACCCGCGCACTGGGCGGCGCCCTGGCACTCTGGCACGGGGCGCCACTGGAGAACGTCGTCAAAGGACCCGCCCTGGAGGGCATTGCGGCGGACCTCACCGAGCGATACCTGAGCGCGATCGAGGCACAGGCGGACGTGGAACTCGCGCGCGGTACCGGGGCGGCCGTGGTCGACACCCTGCGCCGGGCCGTGCGCCGGCATCCCCTGCGCGAACGGTTGCGCAGCCGCCTGATGCTCGCCCTGCACCACAGCGGCGACACGGCCGGCGCGCTCGCCGCCTTCACCGACGCCCGCGAAACGCTGCGCAACGAACTCGGCCTGGACCCGGGGCCGGAGCTGTGCCGTACCCAACAGGCCGTGCTGCGCCGGGAACCGGATCCGACGTCCGTCCCGGAGGTCACCGCCCTGACGACGGCGCGGCCCGCGCACCCGGCCACCGGTACGGTGCCGCGCCAGCTCCCCCGGGCTCCCGGGCCGTTCGCCGGACGGGCGCACGAGACGTCCCTGGTGCGGGACGCCCTGTGCACCCGGGACGGGACGACCGCCGGGGCGCCGGTCGTGGTGCTGCACGGGCCGGCCGGACGTGGGAAGTCGGCGCTGGCCCTGCACGTCGCCCACCGGGCCGCCGCGGACTACCCCGACGGCCAGCTCTACGTCGATCTCGACAGCCCGCGGGCCGGCGCCGGCCCCCTGACCCCGGTCACCGTGCTGCGCCACTTCCTCCGCTCGCTCGGCATGCCCAGGGCGGACGTGCCGACCGCCCTCTCCGAGGTCTCGGCCTACTACCAGTCCATGGTCGCGGGCCGGCGCGTCCTCGTGGTCGTCGACAACGCCTTCCACCGCGGCCAGGTCCTTCCGCTGCTGCCCGCAGGCCCGGGGTGCGCGGTGCTGGTCACGAGCCGGAGCGTCCTGCCCGCGCTGGACGCGGTGCATGTGCCGGTGGACCCCCTGGACGAAACGGACTCCGTCCGCCTGCTGTCCCTGCTGGCCGGGGACGCGCGCGTCACCGCGGAGCCCCGGGCGGCGCGGGAGATCGCACGGCTCTGCCACGGAAACCCCCTCGCGCTCAGCATCGCGGGGGCCCGCTGCGCCGGCCGCCCGCAGGGGAGCCTCGCCGGACTCGCCGCCCGGCTGCGCGACCCGGCGCGCACCCTCGACGAATTACGGGTCGCCGACCTGACGATGCGCTCGGCGTACGCCAGGAGCTACCGGGAGCTGTCGGCCCACGACCCCGAACACCGCGCCGCCGCACGGGCGTTCCGCCGGCTGTGCACCCTCGGGGCGTCCTTCAGCGCGACGCGCGCCGCCGAGGCCATCGGCGCCGCCCTGCCGGCCACCGAGCGGGCCCTGGACTGCCTGGTGACCGTCGGGCTGCTCACTCCGGTGGCGCGTGAGGGGTTCCGGATGCCTGATCTCGCGGGCCTGTACGCGCGAGAGCTCGCCGCCCGCGACCAGGTCCGCTACAGGGAGCCGGTGCTCAGCCGATCGGCGATATGACCGCGTGCGACGGCTCCGCCGCCGGTGCCCCGGGCCGGTCCGCCACGTCCGGACGAGCCGGTGCGTCCGGGGCCTGCGGTGCGTCCAGGGCGTCCACGGCCTCGGGTGCGTCCGGGGCGTCCGGGGCGTCAGGGGCGCGATAGCCCTCGGCCTGGATGGCGAACAGACGCGCGTACTCGCCCTCCCCGGCCATGAGCTGCTCGTGCGTTCCCCTTTCCACGATCCGGCCGCCCTCCAGCACGACGATCGTGTCCGCCTCGCGGACCGCGCCGAGCCGGTGGGAGACGAGCAGGCTGGTGCGCCCCGCCCGGTGTTCGCGCAGCCGGGCGTGGATCTCCGCCTCCGCCTGGGCGTCCAGGCCGGCACTGGGCTCGTCCAGGATCAGCAGGTCCCGGTCGTCGCGCAGCAGGGTGCGGGCGAGCGCCAGCCGCTGCCACTGGCCGCCGGAGAGCACGACCCCGGACTGCGGGTCGTCCTCGGCCTGGTCGGCGAATATGCGGCTGAGCATGGTGTCGTAGCCACGGGGCAGCCGCTCCACGGTGCCGTCGGCATCGGCGAGCCGGGCGGCCTCGCGCAGTCGCGGGCGGTCGTCGAGCGCCTGGAGTTCCCCGACGCCGATGTTCTCCGCCGCCGTCAGGTCGTAACACATGTAGTCCTGGAACAACACGCCCATACGACGGCGCAGTTCGGCCGGCGGCACGTCGCGGATGTCCACTCCGTCCCAGTAGATCGCCCCCTGGGTCGGATCGTAGAAACGGCAGAGCAGATTGATCAGGGTGCTTTTCCCCGCGCCATTCAGCCCGACGAGGGCGACCGCGGTTCCGTGCGGTACGGTCAGGTCGACGCCCCGGAGAATCCACGGATGGTCCTCGGCGTACCGGAACCAGACGCCGCGCAGTTCGATGCCCCGGCGCAGGGCCGGCAGTCGCCCCGAAGGGTCCGCCGACGGCAGGTCGTCGGGGAGCGATATCACCTTGTCGTGGTACCCGAAGACGAGCAGCGCCTCGTGCGCCATCGCGACGTTGTCCACCAGACCGGTCAGGGCGGCCTGGGTACCGGCCACGGCGGCGACGAACGCCGTCACGTCGCCCACGCTCAGGGCCCCGGTTGTGGCGGCCCGCACCGCCCACACGAGTCCCAGTCCCGCGACCACCGTGGACAGCAGCGCGAGGAGGGACTGCGTCCGCGCCTCCTGGCGGTCGAGCCGCTGTTCGCCCTCCTGCCGGATCGCGAGCTCCGTGAGCATGCGCCCCTTGAGGAAGTCGCCGAGGCCGAACAGCCGGGTCTCCATCGCGCTTCGGACGTCGGTGAGAAGCAGCGAGTAGAAGACCTGGCGGCGGACCGCAGGGGAGACTCCCGCGAGCATGCCGACCCTGCGCCGGGACAGGGAGAGCCGCGCGAGGAGCGCGGGGACGGCGGCCACCGTGACGAGTGCGGCCATCGACGGGCTCAGCAGCGCCAGCGTCCCGAGCAGACTCACGAGCGTGATGACGTTGCGCGCGGTGTCGAACAGGCCCGTGGTGACGGGGCCGAGCCCGCCCCCGGACGCCTGCATGGCCATGTTGAGGTCGTTACGGAACCCGGGGTTCTCGAACCGAGACAGCCCCTGCAGCCGGTTGACGGCGCCGTACAGGCGGTCCTGCATCAAGCGGTCCAGTCGGCGGCCCAGTTCGTTCTGCAGGTAACCGCTCAGGTGCGGCAGCACACCGGCCGCGAGGCCCACGGCGGCCAGGCCCGCCGCCAACTCCAGCACGTGTTCCGGTCGTCCGCCGGCCAGGTCGTCCACGACGAGTTTCGTCAGCCATGCCGTGGCGGTGGGCAGCAGGCCGAGGACGACGGTGACGAGCGAGTACGCCAGCGCGTGCCACGGTCCCGCCCGCCAGCACATCGACCAGGCGACCCCGAGGTGCCGCACGGTCTGCCTCGGCCCCGCCGTGGCCGCCCGCCCGGCGGGCCCGGCCTGCGGTCCGTTCTCCACGCTCACGCCGCCGGGGCCGGCTCGGGCAGCTCGGCCAGCTCGGTGGACGCCTGCACCACGGAGCCCTCCCCGTCGACCAGCACGAAGGTGGGGAAGGCCTGGATGCCCATGTCGTCGGCCACGGCGTGGGCGTCCTCACCCCGGATCACCGCCGCGGCCGGACCCACCGCGGCGACCAGCTCATCGGCGCGCGCCCCGTCACCCGACACCACCGCCAGCGCCCCGCACCGGCGGGCCCGGACGGCGAACTTCGGCGCGTGGTCGTGGCAGGTGTCGCACTGCGCGTCGAAGAAGGCCACGAGGGTGGCGCCGGATGCCCGGGCGGCTTCCGGAAGCCGGTGGCCCACCAGCATGCCCGGGTCGTACGAGGAGAAGCCGGGCCGACCCGCCAGCCGTTCGAGTTCCGCGGTGTGCTCGCGCAGCCGGCGCAGCACCGCGAAGGTGAGGAGCAGGTCGAACAGGCACAGCACACCGACCAGGACGACGGCGGCAATCAGAAAAGGCATGAAGGAGACCTCACTTGTGGACGGCGCGTGGACGGGCGGCGACCGGGGCCGGCCGGCCGGTGCGGAAGACGGCGGCCAGGTCGTCGAGCCGGGCGACCAGCAGGGCCGCGACGATCGCCGCGACCGCCGCGATCGCGCCGCCGCCGGCGTGAGCCGGCCATCCGGCGGCGGGCAGCGCGGTCATCACCGCGAAGCCGGCCGCGCCCGTTCCGGCCAGGATCAGGTTGCGGACCACGTGCAGCGGTCCCAGCGGAGTGGCCGATGCTCCGAAGCAACGGCACGGGGCGCGGCGTCCGCCGCGCAGTGCCACCACGATGCCCGCGGTGAAGGCGAGCAGCAGGAGCACCGCGGCAGCCAGCCCCAGGGGCGCCGTTCGCGGGGGCACGAGCAGCAGAAGTACCGCGACTTCTCCGGCGATCACCGCGGCGGCCGCCGCCCTCGACACCTTCCGGGGAAAGAGCCGCAGGTCAGTGATCGACCGGGCGAACGAGGCGAAGGCGGTCCTGCTGCGCACCTTTCCGGCGAGCGCCAGCAGAAAGACACCGAACAAGAGAATCCGGCATGTGAAAGCGACGTAGGTCATGCGCGAAGTCCTCGTATGTGGGGCACGGGAGCGGACGGCCCGGACGCGTGCCGGCGCCGCCCGCCCCGCACTCGTGTTCTGTCAGCAGCCGATGTAGCGGACGTTCTCGCACTTTCCGCACGAGGTCCGTCCGCCCACCACGTGACACAGGCGGTAGATCTTGCGCCAGTCGGCGGTGCAGTAGCAGTACTCCCACCAGCTGGTGTCCGCGGACGCGGACGCCTTCGGCACGAAACGCTCGAGCACCCGGTCGGCGACCTTGCTCAATGACGGCATCATGAGTTCCCCTCCTCCTTTCGGCAGACGGTACGCACGCGCCATAGACCGGCCCGTACAGCGGACATACAGCGGCCGCCGGGCCCGCGCCGGTACGGGAGTCCGGGGCGGGGCCCGGGGCCGGCTCCTCAGCTTCCGGCCGGGGGCCACCGGGAGCGTCACGCTGCTGAGTCCGGGTCCTTACGGTCATCCGCGTGCCGGGCGGGTGGCGCAGCGTGTAGTCGTGGTCGGTGGAGATCAGCACCACGCCGAGCCGGTGCCCCTTCTCGACGACGTAGTCCTGGGGCTGCATGGCCCAGCGCAGCCGGTACTCGCGGCCTTCGATGACCGGCGACGGCCGGGCGGCCGAGTCGCGGTTGCGGACGTCGAGCCAGCCCCGCGTCACGATCTTGAAATCGGTGGTCTCGGCGGTGCGGTGCTTCGTCCGGTACGCGCAGCCGGTGTCGCCGGCCACCCCACCCCGGCAGCCGCGGCACGCAGCGCGTCGGTGGTCGTACCGAGGCGCTCGGCGAGGGGCTTCAGCTGGGCGTGCGGGGTGCCGATACCGCGCACCGCGGTGACGAGCGCGACGGGGGAGACGGGCGGGGGCCGGTGGGCGCTGGCGCGGCCGCGGGCTCCGCCTCCGTGCCAGCGGTGTCCTGCGGCTGCTCACCGTCGGCCGGCGCTGCGGGGGCGGCGGGCTGCTTGTTGGCATCCCAGCCGTCCTGGCCGCACCGGTACGCGGCCACCACCCACACGGCGGCCGCGCCCAACATCAACCACGGCGCAGCAGCCCCGAACTCGACCCGCACGTACACGCCGACGGCCACACATTAGCGAGAGGATCCGGACCGGACGGCGGCCCTGTTCCCCAGCTCTGTGCGGGAGGGCGTCGAGAGCAGAGTGCAGAAGGCGTACAGCGCGCGATCGAAGTACGTATACGGAGACCTGCTCGCTGACCAGAAGGAGGCCGAACTGCGCGAGCTCAGGCTGCTCGTCCGGCAGGTCGTCCTGCGCTGGCTCATCCTCACCCCCTGCGACACTCAAGACCTCGCGCCTCGTCTCGACGCCGCAGCCGACTGCACCAGCTGGGCGCGCGCCGTTGACGAACCTCTACGCGCCTTTTCCAGGAGTCACCGCCACAGGACGGCATCCGGAGCTGAGCCCAGCACTGCCGCCGTGACTGCCATCGTCGCCCACAGCCGAGATGCAGTCAGATCGGCTCCCGGCTGCACCACCAAGTCACCGCTGTCACGCCAGGGATACCGTGGCCGGGTGAACGGATCGAACGCACCGGCCGGGTCAGTTGCGCCCACCTGGCGGCCCGACGTGCCGGGGGCCTTGCTGTCCCTTCTGGGAACCGATGAGAGGGCCGTCGCGTTTTTTGCCGGCGTCGCGGATCTCGACGCGACGGACCCGGACTCTCACGTGTTGGAAGAGGGGGTCCGGCTCGCCTCCGGGGCCCGGCTGGAGCAGTTCGCGCGAGCCGGGTCGGGGGACGCGTTCTGTTTCGTCGGCGAGGGCGGTGAGGAACGCCCCGTGGTGTACGTGGGCCTTGACGGCGAGGCCGGCCTGCTCGCGCTCGGACTGCCGGAGTTGGTGCAGCTGTGTCTCGTGGCGCCGTGGTGGCGAGACGCTCCAGGCCGGACGCCCGAAGAACTTCAGGCGATCGCCGACGAGTACCGGCAGGACGTGCCTGACTTTGCGCGGCGACGGGACCGTGCGGCCCGGGCGCTCGGTATCGACCTGGATGAACTGCCATCCGAGGCGACGGTCCTGGCACGGCTCGTGGAGCGCTCCCGCGGGCCGGTGGCAGCGGCTTACCTCGTCGTCGGGTACGAGGGCGATCCGCTCGACCCCCTCTTCAACACCGCCTGCCCCTGATTGACCGGCCACCGGGCCCGGCAGGCCCCTGGCTGGTGCGTGTGTGGTCGACGCCCTTGAGTACGGCGGCGCGCAAGATCCCGGTGGGTGATCTTCGCTGTGACGTACAGGTCGCGCGGGCTCATCGATCTTTTCGGCGACAGCCCGCTGCGACGCTCGTAGGATGCCTACATGCCCAAGCCGTTACGGATGAGCCGCCGCCCGTGGGTTGCCGTGTGGGCGGTGCTGTGTGTGGCCGGCATCGCTGCCACCGCTGCACTGAACGCCTTTCCGGCGTCTGACCCGCAGCCCGAGAAGCCCGTCAGCGCGGAGTGCGCCGCGTACATCGCGGACATCGAGGCGCAGCTGGCCAAGGCCAAGAGGGAAGGCAACGACGATGGCGTGCTGGCCTTCAGTCGAACCCGGGTCGGCGCGGACGACTGCAGCGATGAAGTTCTCGACCACTTCAGCGGCGACCGGTGAGTCGCCGTACAGGGCTCGCCGCTATGGCGGGGCTGATCTGTGCCGGTGTCGTGGCGTTCATCGCTGTGAGCGCCGCGAGGGAACCACAGTCGCAGCCCACTCCGCCGCGGGTGTACTCCTCCTGCCTGGCGGCCGACACCAAGCCGATGCCGGTGGGCGACGACCCGTGCGACGGCAGTTGAAGAACCACTGAGTGACTGTCCCCCGCAGGACGGCGACTGAGGCCCCTGCCCGTCTGCGTCTCTCCCGACCGGCGCCCGCAGCCGGGAGGCCACCAGCGCCGCCCCGGGCCCCCGAGCGAGGGCGCCGCCCGGGAAAAGGCAGCGTGGGCGCGCCTCGCCGAAGTCGAGGCGCCCGCCGCCGAGGCGGCGGGCACGAAGGCTCAGCACTAGCAGGAGCTGGCCGAGCCAAGGTGGCCCAGGCCCAGCGCCGAGAGCACCAGGCCCAGCTGCGTCAGGCGCGGGGCGGGGCGCACGCACCTTGGCTTGGCCCGGGAGGGACCTCGTTGCCGTGTGGCAGCGTGGTCAGCCGTCGCGGCGGCGCAGGGCACGGAGCCCGACGTCGTAGGCCATCGCGCCGAGAGCGAGGACCACGAGCGGGGATGCTGCCGGGACGGTGCCCTGGAGCAGGGCCGAGCCGACGCTGCCGGTGCCGAGTACCGCGGTGCAGGCCGGAATTCCCGGCAGGGCGATCCGCAACACCACCTCCCGGCGGGCCGGGCGGGCAACGACGGGGTCGGGGGCGTTCATCGGCCGCTCACTGTGGTCGCCTCGGCTGCGGGGGAGCTCCCGGTGATGCGCTTAGCGAGCCCCTTCACCTTCCGGCGGACCTTCTCACCCTGCCTCTCCGGATTCGCAGCACTAGGGTCCGTCTTCAAGCGGATCTTGCCCAGAGCAGGAACGATGCGAGGGTGACCGCCGCTTCCCTGGATCCCCGGCCTCCTCATCCGTGACGTCCGGAGTATCCCTGTCCGCTGGTAGCGGCTGACGGCGGCGGCCCCGGAGCGCGAGAGCGCGGGCGACCTGCCGCGCACGTCACCAGGGAGGTGCCGCAGTCCGCCGCCGGAGGGTCATGGCATCCGGCCGGTAACTTCGTTGTAGGGGCCGACGTTGTGGGAGATCATGCGCGTTTGTGACCTCGCGAGCAGATGAACCCATTGACGAAGCGGCCCCGCCCGCCCCCGCCATGGCCGTCACCCCCTCCACCCCGGTGCACCGGGACGGCAACGTCCTGCGCTGGCTGATCGCCTACACCTTCTCCGTGGTCGGCGACGCCGCCTACTTCGTGGCGCTTGGCTGGGCCGCGCAGAAGGTGGCCGGACCGGCCCAGGTCGGCCTGGTGATGGCGGTCGGCGCGATACCCCGGGCGATCCTCATGCTCGGCGGTGGTGTGATCGCCGACCGGTTCGGCCCGCGTCGGGTGGTCATCTCCTCCGACGCGGCCCGCGCTGTGGTGATCCTCGCGGCCGCCGCAGCGCTCGCGTTCAGCACGCCCGGCCTCTGGGTGCTCGTCGCGCTCGCCCTCGTCTTCGGCGTCGTGGACGCCCTGTTCATGCCGGCGGTCGGAGCGATGCCGCCCCGGCTCACCGGCCGCGACCAGTTGATGCGGGTGCAGAGCCTGCGCAATCTGGTGCAGCGGTCCGGCCACATCGCCGGTCCGCCGCTCGCCGGGTTCTCAATGGGGCTCGGCGGCCCCGCCGCCGCGTTCGCCGTGACCGGCATCCTCTTCACCTTCTCGCTGCTCCTCCTGGTCGCGATCCGGCTCGCCCCGCTGCCGCCCGAGGAACAGCCCGCCGCGGACTCAACTGCCCGCCGCGACCTGGTCGACGGCATCGTCTACCTGCGCCACGAGCCCGTCGTCGGCCCGCTCGTCCTCTCCGGACTGCTCTCCATGATCGGCTGCATCCCGCCGATGGCGATCGGCGTCATCCTCCTCGCCGAGGAACGCGGCTGGGGCCCCTCCGGCGGTGCCTGGGTGAACGCCGCCCTCAGCGCCGGCGTCTGCACGACCTCGCTCCTGCTCGTAGTGCGCGGCCGCTTCCATCGGGCCGGCCACTGGCACAACATCGCCCTGCTCGTCGCCTCCGCCGGCATCGGCCTGATCGGCGTCATGCCGAACCTCGCCCTCGCGGTCGCCGTGGCGCTCGTTTCCGGCCTGGTCTCCGGCCTCTGCGGCGGTCTGGCCCTGGCCCTGATGCAGGCCAACACCGCCCTCGCCTTCCAGGGCCGGGTCGCCTCCGTCCAAGCGCTCAGCGCGGTCGGCATCACCCCGGTGATGTTCCCGCTCTTCGGCCTCCTGGCGGAAGGGTGGGGCGCCGGCCCCACCTTCCTCCTCTTCGGCTGCATCAGCATGCTCGGCGCCACGGTCTCCACCGCCTCCCACGCCGTCCGCCATGCCGACCTGGACTTCACAAAGACCGCGGACTGACTCCGGCTCCCGGCCCGGGCACCCAGGGTCCCTTTCAAAGATCACCCGGGTGGTGGATCGTGGTGTCGTGGTACGTCGTCATGAACTCACTGACCGGGAGTGGGAATTGCTCGCTCCGCTGATACCCAGGGCCGCTACGGGGTGACCCCGCGTGGAGGACCGGCAGGTCCTCAACGGGATGGTCTACAAGATCCGCACCGGGATCTCCTGGCGTGACCTGCCGGAACGCTACGGGCCGTGGAAGACCGTGTACACGCGCTTCCGCCGCTACGCCCTCGACGGGGTGTTCACCCAAGCCCTCCAGCAGATCCAGGCTCGTGCCGACGCGGCCGGCGACATCGACTGGCTGGTCCAGATCGACTCCACCATCGTCCGCGCCCACCAGCACGCTGCCGCCACCGGCCGAAAAGGGGGCGGCACCGGCGGGACGAACCGGACGATCACGCCCTTGGCCGATCCCGAGGCGGGCTGACCACCAAGATTCACCTCGCCTGCGACGGCAAGGGCCGGCCGCTCGCGATCCTGGTGACGCCCGGCCAACGCCACGACAGTGTCTGCGCACGCCCTCTGCTGGAACGGATCCATGTTCCCCGCACCGGCCCGGGCCGGCCTCGGTGCAGGCCCGACCAGGTCATCGCGGACAAGGCTTACAGCTCTCGAGGCTTCCGCGCCTACCTGCAACGACGCGGCATTGCGCACACCATCCCGAGAAGACCGACCAGCGACGGCACCGGCTGAGGCGCGGTGGCCACGGCGGCCGACCGCCAGGGTTCGACCGGGGGACCTACCGGCGGCGCAACATGATCGAGCGCTGCTTCAACCGACTCAAGGGCTTCTGCGGTATCGCCACCAGATACGAAAAGACCGCCACTTCCTACCAAGCGGCGGTCACCCTCGCATCGTTCCTGCTCTGGGCAAGATCCGTTTGAAGACGGACCCTAGTCCAGCTCGGCGGCAGGTCCGCCTGCGGGCCGTCGTTCACCACGGAAAGTAGTCGTGAGAAGTTGGGTGGACGGGTTCCGTCGGGCGTGTCGTGCACGTCGTCCGCGCGCGCTTCGCGGTCTTACTGGGAGAACGCGTAGGTCCGGACGGAATCGAGGTGCAGTTCGAAGGGCCCGAAACAGTCGGCCGCGAGAGTCGCGACCGGAGCGCCGCAGGGGCAGGCCCGGTTGAGTCCCTCGTCGCCTGTCGGTCCGCAGCACCCGTTGCTGTTCTCCCAGTTGGGCAGTGGCTGAAGGCCGACGGCGTCATCAGGGTGCACCATCACTGTGTGTCGACTGCCGGCCGAGATGACGAAGCTTTCTTCACGGCAGACCACGGGTCCGCGCGACTGAGCTGGCTTCGGGTGCTCCTGATCGTCCTGCACGACGTAGGGAGGTCCCCAGGGCTCGGGATCGATCGCGTAGTGGCCCCGCGGAACGGTGGAAGGTGCCCGGCGCGTCTCCTTGTCCCGGTCGCGCTCGTCGTCTGAGACGTCAGGGATGGCGGCAATCTCGGCCAGCTCCGGCGTGATCGCGGTGCCGCACTTGGAACACAGGAAGACGGTCATCCCCTCGTTGTAGTGCTCAGGACTGCCCCTCCGCATCCTCGTTTCGCTGCTCGGAGTCGATGCGCGCGACGACGCTGCGGAAATCGGGCATGCCCAGGTGGACGGTGGTGTGCGGGTGGCGAGGTCGCGCATGGCGGCGAGCTTCTGCTCGGCGGCGGCGAGGCTGGCCTCGATCGCGGCGACCTCGCCGAGCCAGCCTTGTTCCTTGGCCTCCTGAAGCCGGTCGAGCAGGTTCGCGTGGATCTCCTCCAGGCGGGGCATCTGCTCGGGATCGGGCCGCAGGACGGGACATCTGATGCAAGCGTGCTCATGGACGCAGGGGCAGCAGCGCGGCCCGCGCGGCCAGGTGCTCCCCGGCCGTGGCGGGCAGGTTGAGCGAGGCGAGCACGGTGGGCTTGGTCTGCTGCCACGCCTCCCCGTCGAGGAGCTTGGCCCGCGGGTCGCCCCACTTGGAGGCGCTCGCGCAGCTACTCGCCCGCCGCGTCGAACAGCGACTTCGGCCCGTCGCCCGTCGTCCAGGCCCGCGCGTCCAGCCACTCGCTCAGCTCGTCCCGCACCTTGGCGAAGTCCCACCAGCCCCCGGCCTCCTGGATCTCCCCGGCGTGCGTACGCGCCGTCCCGTCCCGCTCGCCGTACTCCTTCGGACACGACGCATCGGCGATCCCCAACTGCTCGGCCAGGTACGGCCTCGGGGAACATCGGTACAGCGGTTAACGCTAAGCCGGTGATCTTGTTCAGGTGGGTGCTCCGAGGCCGGTGACGCGGTTCTCGTACTCGCGCCGGGTCTTGCGCTGGGCAGGGACGGCAGGGGCACCCTGGCCGCGTCGTACGGGCACCCCTTGGTCGAGCGCGGCCTGCTCGGCGGGCTCCAGGTCGGACGCTCGGAGGAAGTCCGCGACCTTGCCCAGCACGTCGAGGGTGACCGGCAGCTCCGGAGCGGGGGTGTCCTCCTGCACGATGGCGTTGTGGTCGGGCATGAGGTCGGCGACCGCCGTGCGGATCGCGCCGCGGCTGACGCCGTGGTCGCGTGCGAGGGCAGCGATGGAGCGGCCTTCCAGGTAGGCGGTGCGTACGGCGTCGGTCTTCATGGCCGCCACGGCGGGGCGGCGTCCGCCCTTGCCGCCCTTGGCCTCGGCGGCGCGCAGTCCGTCGTAGGTCAGCTCGCGCTGGAGGTCGCGCTGGAGTTCGCCGGCGGCGGCGAGGGTCTGCACCATGAACTTCACGGTGGACAGTAGCTCGCCGGTGCGCGGGTGGCGGGCGGTGAGGTCCATCGCGGAGAACGCGCCGTCGTGGATACGCGGCGCCACCTGATCGCGGTGGAGGAGGTCGAGCACGTCGAGGATGTGCCCGGTGCCGCGTACGAGGCGGAACATTTCGGAGATGAGCACGGTGTCGCCCGGCCGCGCGTAGGTAAGCAGCTCGCGGAACTTCGGGCGCTGGAGGGGGGTGGAGGCGGCTGGAGGTGCCCGGGTCTTCCTCGAAGACGACGGGGTCCTCGATCCCGGCCTCGTCCAGGACGAGGTTCTGCCGGGCGGTGGACTGCTGGTCGGTCGAGACCCGCTTGTAGACCAGGTTCGCCACCGAAGGGCCCCTTCCGTACGGAGGATCGGACCCCTATCTGTCGTCAACCCTGTCAGCAATCACCATCGGATCTGATTGGATTCACGCCGCCGCGAACCCCCAGATTGCACGGGTTCATTGGACGCGCTGGCTGCCTGTCGTCAAACGATCGTTTGACGACAGAAGGGCGGCCGGGAGGGCATCACCATTCGCAGCGCCGGTAGTGATGTAGGACATGGTACCCAACACGGTCTTCGAATCGATCATCGGCGTCCCGGCTCCCCGGGACGAGGCCGTCGTCGCCGAGCCGATGAACATGGAGAACGCGGGAGCCGCGTGCGACTTCTGTCCCAACGGCCCGTTCGTCGGCATCAAGTCGCCCTCCGGTGGTGTGGGCCCTCCCGGCTGGCCAGGCCGAGCAGTCCGCCGAACTCATGCCCGGCTCGAAGGCGGGTGGTCTGCCTCGCTGCCTGCGGTGGGTGGCCTGGTCGGCTGAGATCTCACCGGCATCGTCACCAGGACTAACCCGTGTGTGCGCCGAGGAGGTTGGAGAGACGGTGTGGCGGCCGCCGCACCCGCCGTCTTCGCAGGTGTGGAGGCGTCTCGTATGCTGACGCCGTGGAGCGGGGGAAGTTGTTCGCGGACCGTTACGAGCTGATCGACCGTCTGGGCCGAGGCGGCATGGGCGAGGTGTGGAGCGCGCGGGACCGCGCGCTCCACCGTGAGGTCGCGCTCAAGCTGCTGGATCCCGACGGGATCGCCCAGGCCGACCTGCCCCGGCGGTTCGAGCGCGAGGCGGTCGCCGCTGCCCAGATTGTCCACCCCAACGTCGCCGCCCTGTACGACCGGGGCATCCGCGACGACGTGTTGTTTCTGGTCATGGAGAAGGTGGACGGCCAGACGCTCACAGCGCGTCTCCAGGCTGAGAGTCCTTTCCCCGTGACGCGTGCCGTGGCCATCGCCAGCGGCATCTGCGCCGCGCTGGAAGCCGCCCACCGGGCCCAGGTCATCCATTACGACATCAAGCCCCACAACGTCATCGTCACCGGCGACGGACTGGTGAAGGTCATCGACTTCGGGATCGCCGGGTTCGTCCAGGCCGCGTTCACCGTGGCGCGCTCCACCCAACTGACCCCGGCCGGAACGCCGGAGTTCGGCGCACCGGAGCAGTTCCTCACGGAACGCGGCGACGAACGCTCCGACCTGTACGCACTCGGTGGGACGCTCTTCGCGATGCTCGCCGGCCGGCCGCCCTTCACCGGGCACAACAGCCTCGCGGTCGTGCGGCGCAAGCTCGACGAGGAGGCCCCGCCCCTCGACGCGTTCCGCCCCGGCCTGCCGCTAGAGCTCACCGCGCTCGTCGCCGAACTACTGGAGCGCAACCCCGACCGGCGCCCCCGGTCGGCACAGCAGGTCCAACAGCGGCTTCAGGCACTCCTGGCGTCGTGCGCGGCAGCGGACGCTCCCACCGCGGCGATGCCCCCGACCCAGCGCACCCGCCTGATGGACGACACGCGGCGCGCGCCCCGGCCGCCCTCGCCCGACTCCTGGAACCGCGCCTCCACCGACGAGACGCCGTTCACCGCAGACGCACTGCTGCCGCGGCGGTTCACCAACGACATGGACATCGAGTTCGCCCGGATCGCCGAGGACACCCGCCCCTCCCGCGAAGCCGGCCCCAGCGACCTGATCGGGGAACTCGCGCGCCGCGACTGTACCGAAGTGGTCGCCGGCGTCTACGCGGAGCAGCCCGGTCCCCACGCCACGCCCGAGAACCCCGTCTACGTCTCCGTCCAGGTCTTCGCTTTCCCCGACGTGGAAATGGCCCAGGGCGCGCACAAGTACCTGGGTGACGGGGGAGGGGTGTGGCGCCTCACCATGTGGAGCGCCCGCGACGGGGGCGGCCTTGCCCCTTGTCCCGACAAGGTCTACCGCAGCTACCGGTGGCGATACAGTTGGAGAGTCCACCGCTACCTGGCCGTGGCGCTGGCCTACCGCGCCGACCTCACCAACGACGGCTCCATCGGGCCCTGGCTCGCCGCAGCCGCCCGCAGGGCCGCGCGCTCCACTGGGCCGCAGAACCACGACGGCTAGGACCCGTCTGCAGTTGTGATCATTGGAGGCTGCGCATCCAGATCAGCGCTCCTCGCAGAGGGAGGCCGGCGAGGTAGCTCTGGGGTGTCTTGTCGTAGCGAGTTGCGATTCCACGCCACGCCTTCAGCTTGTTGATCAGACGTTCGACGGTGTTGCGGCCTTTGTAGAGCTCGGCGTCGTGAGCGACGGGCCGTCCGCCCTGACGGCCCTTCTTCTTGCGGTTCGCGGCCTGGTCGGCCTTCTCCGGAATCACAGCCTGGATGTTCCGTCTGCGCAGATAGGCGCGATTGGCGCGGGAGGAGTACGCCTTGTCGCCGGCGACCGCGTCGGGTCGGGTGCGTGGGCGACCGACCGGCCCCCGGACCTTGATCTTCTTCAGGCCCGGGACGAACCGGGGACTGTCGGCGGCCTGCCCCTCAGTCAGCAGGAAGGAGAGCGGGCGGCAGCGCGGATCGGCAGCGAGATGGACCTTGGTGGTCAAGCCGCCACGCGAACGGCCCAGCAGGGCCGCCTTCAGGCGGGCCCGGCGTCGCCGCCGGATGCGCCTCCGTTCGTCCCGACCCGGGTCGGACGTGCCCCGTTCGCCTTCGGCCTGCGGCTTTCGTTCCTTCCATCAGCACCTGGAAGACACCCGCGTCACGCCATCGGAGGAAGCGGTCGTAAACGGTCTGCCAGACCCCGAACTCCGGCGGCATCTCACGCCACTGGGCACCCGAGCGGAACTTCCAGATCACGCCCTCGAACTGCTCCCGCAGATGCTCCGGATACGGGCCGTATCTGCCTATCGGCAGGAACGGGCCGATCAACTCGCACTCAGCGTCCGTGAGTTCTCTACGCGCCATCCCAGACGTCTACCAGCCCATGTCCTTGGCCACCTCTTCCTGGGCTGCGGCGATCTCTGGCGCGGTGGAATCCGTGATGTCCACATCGCATGCCCACTCGAACCGCGACAGCAGGTCTGCCAGCGCCTGCTTCTGAGCCGGGTGCGTGATCGGTACAGCGTTCAGGTCGGTGCTCATCAGCCAGTCGAACAGCACGATGGCATCGGCGCGCCACAGCCGCACGTTGACAGTCGGCACGGATTCCCACGATTCATCGGCATTCATGAGGGCATCGTGCCAGGTGGCATCTCACCCGTTGAACACGACTTCAGACAGGCCCTAGTACTGCAACGGTGCTTGCCGTGACTGCTGGCCAGCTCTGTCGTTGGTGTGGTCATGGGTGGGGACCTTGCTGATGTCAGGCTGTGGGCCGGTGAACTGGACGCTCTGCATGACCGGTTCGTGCACCGGTTCAACCGGGAAGAGCCGCGCCAGTCGGCGCTCGCTTACATGCGAGGCCTGGTCGCACCGCTGGAGCGGAAGAACGGCTGGACGCTGGCGGAGGAAGCCGGGCACGAGGGTCCCGATCGCATCCACCGGTTGCTGAATCGGATCGAGTGGGACGCCGACGAGGTCCTGGACGACGTACGCGACTACGTCGTGGAACACCTTAGCGACCGAGAAGCGGTGCTGATCGTCGACGACACCGGCTTCCTGAAGAAGGGCCTGCGGTCGGCCGGGGTGCAAAGGCAGTACTCCGGAACCGCCGGCCGGACCGAGAACTGCCAGATCGGTGTGTTCCTCGCCTACGCCACCGGCCGCGGCCGCACGCTGATCGACCGGCGGCTGTATCTGCCCACGTCGTGGACGGACGACCGGGAACGCTGTCGTCGGGCGGCATCGGCGACGAGGTCGCCTTCGAGACGAAGGTGGCCATGGCCAAGGCGATGGTCCACAAGGCCATCGCGGACCGGATCCCGTTCGCCTGGGTGACAGCTGATGCCGCCTACGGCTTCAGCAAGGGCTGGCGCTTCGAGCTCGAGCAGGCCGATGTCTTCCACGTCATGGCCACCACCCGGCACGACACCGTCGTCACCCGCTGGGCACTCGACCACCCCGTCCACGACCTGTTCCCTGGCCTGCCGCGGCAGAAGTGGAAGCGTCGTTCCTGCGGCGACGGGGCACACGGTCGGCGGATCTACGACTGGGCCCGCGTCGAGGTCAGGCCCTGGCACCGCCAAGACCGCCGGCACTGGGTCCTCGCACGCCGCAGCGTCAGCCGACCCGAGGAGATCTCCTACTACATCGCCTACTGCCCGGCCAACACCACACTGGACGAACTCATACGCATCGCGGGCAGCCGCTGGGCTGTCGAGGAATGCTTCCAGACCGCCAAGCAGGAGTGCGGCCTGGGCGACTACCAGGTCCGCCGCTACCCCGGCTGGCACCGCCACATGACCTTGGCGATGGCCGCCCACGCATGCCTCACCGTCCTGCGGGCCCGCCAGCTGGACACGGAGAAAGCAGAAACGGATCCTCCCAGCTCATCCACCTCAGCCTCGCCGAGATCCGACGGCTGATCACCCGCCTCACCGGCCGCCGTCCCACCCCGATCGGCCACGTCCTGCACTGGTCGACCTGGCGCCGCCGACGCCAATACCAAGCCCGCATCAGCCACTACAAACGACGCGGACACAGCCCCTGAAAACTGCCCAGCACTCAGCACAAACACCGTTGCAGTACTAGAGCCTGTCTCTTGGAAGTGTGGTGCGCAGGGTGCTGTATGCCGGATCGATAACCTGTGTCGGCGTCGGCGGCATGGTGCGAAACTTCGGGCCATGACCTCACCCGAGCTCAGTGACCTGGACTATCTCCGGGAGATCGAGCGTCTCGCCCACCGCGTCAGTGTGGAGGCGTCCAACGAAGGATGGCTCTCATTCCTGGCGGACCCTGATGAGGCCACACCGCTCCAGCGCAGTGTGAATGTGCTTGCTCGGGCTCTGCGCCATTACCACTTCGCGGGTGATGGCTGCCTGGAGGAGGACCGTCCGCTGGTCCGCCTCGTCGGGGCCTCGGTGTTGAAGCCCGGGGCCATGCCGGCCGGGGTGGAGGAGGCATACGAGGAGGTGTGCGCACGGATCGGCGTCGAACCCAGGCCGGAGGGCTGGGCATTGTGGAACGCCTGGGGCGACGGGGACCTGAAGGTGACCATGGTGGTGTCCGCAGTCGAGACGACCGAGGGGCTGTTCGAGAACTGGGCGCGTGGGAGGGCATTCGACCCGGTGTCACCGTTGCCCTCTCAGGTCGCCCTCGTCCGCCAGGGTTGGATTGGGCCGATGACGTTCTCGCCTCGCGGCGTCAAGCGGACGGACCTTGGCGGTCGGCCGCTGTCCTAGGCTCTACCCCTCGGTCAGCACCGTGTCCACATGAGAATCGCAGCGAGGTGCAGTGCGGCCTGGTAGGCGATGGCGAGCTTGTCGGGTCGCATGGCCAGACCACGCCACTGTTTGAGGCGATTGATGCATCGCTCGACGGCGTTGCGCTGCTTGTATGCCTCGGCATCGAAGCCCGGCGGGCGACCACCGGCGCGACCTCGCCGCAGTCGGTGACCGACCTGGTCGGCGGGCTGCGGGATCACGGCACGAATACCTCGTCGCCGGAGATGCCCACGGATCGCGCGGGATGAATACGCGCGGTCCGCCAGGACGACGTCCGGCCGGGTTCGTGGTCGTCCCGGTCCGCCTCGCGGAACACGGATGCCTGCCATGACCACCTCGAAGGCCGGTGCGTCGCCCGCCTGTCCCGCGGAGACGCGGAGGGCCAAGGGCTGTGCATGGCCGTCGCTGACGAGATGGACTTCCGTGCCCAGGCCGCCGCGGGAACGTCCGAGCGGTCATCGGGCTCAGCCCGAAGTGGCGCCCCTTTCTCCTGGCTCCGGCGGCGTGCTGGTGAGCCCGGCAGACGGTGGAGTCCACGACACGTTCCAGCCGATGTCGTCAGCACCGTCGGCCGCTGCCAGGAGCGCGGCGAGGATACGTTCCCAGGTGCCGTCCACGGCCCACCTGAGCAGCCGTTTGTGAGCGGTCTGGAATGAGCCGAGCTCGGCAGGCAGGTCCCGCCAGGGTGAGCCGGTGCGGTACTTCCACACGATGGCCTCCAGGGTTCGACGATGGTCGGCCCATCGCCGACCACGAACCGGATCGGCCGGCATCAACGGCTCGATCCGGTCCCACATCGCATCAGTGATCACCCACCGGACAGACACATCCGATCAACCGACGAGCAGATCAAGGAGACACGCTCTAGCCCTAGGACTTGTCCGGACGATCATGTATATAACGGGGATGACCGCGTGTTGCTGCGGTGGCGGTATCGAGGAACGCATGGCCGCGTCTGCCATAACGGGCGTCGGCCCGGGCGCGGAGCCGAGCACCGCCCTGCCCCGTGTGCTGATCGGCGGAGACGGCATGATGGGGATCATGAAGTCTCTCGCCGTAGCCGGTCTGCGCATCGTGGAGGGCTGGACCGCGCCCGACGGGCTCCTTCCGCCCACCGTCACCAGCCAGGCACCGAGCGTCCCGTCTGAGGACGGGCGCGTCGAGGCCATGCTGGACTTCCTCGATCCGCAGCTGCACGAGAAGGCGAACGCCGACTGGTACCGGCTGTCGGTCGAAGGAGGACTCTTCTCCGGGACCGACTGCAGGTTCCTGATCGCGCTCCACCCCGGCCAGGACCGCCTCGCACGGTGGCACTGCGTCGAGCTGCAGAGCGAGTGGGACATCATGGGCAAGGGTGCTGACGGGCTGCTCGGCAGTGCCCCCTACCGCCCCGAGTTCAGCATGCTTTCCCTCGACGGGAACGTGCTGTGCTTCGCCACGACGTGGGAGCACGCCATCAGCACCTCGGTGCTGAAGGCGCCGCATCGTTCGCAGGTCCTCCGTGAGTGGGCCGAGGATCTGACGGACGGCACCATGGACGACATGGGCGATCCGGACGAGGCACCGCTGAGCCTGGCGGCACGCCGCTGGCTCGACAGGCTCTAGGGCCTGTCTGAAGTCGTGTTCAACGGGTGAGATGCCACCTGGCACGATGCCCTCATGAATGCCGATGAATCGTGGGAATCCGTGCCGACTGTCAACGTGCGGCTGTGGCGCGCCGATGCCATCGTGCTGTTCGACTGGCTGATGAGCACCGACCTGAACGCTGTACCGATCACGCACCCGGCTCAGAAGCAGGCGCTGGCAGACCTGCTGTCGCGGTTCGAGTGGGCATGCGATGTGGACATCACGGATTCCACCGCGCCAGAGATCGCCGCAGCCCAGGAAGAGGTGGCCAAGGATATGGGCTGGTAGAGGTCTGGGATGGCGCGTAGAGAACTCACGGACGCTGAGTGGGAGTTGATCGGCCCGTTCCTGCCGATAGGCAGATACGGCGTATCGGGAGTGTAAATCTAACGGCGGATCCGACGATCACGGGAGAGACGTCAAGTGACTGATGCCGCCGTGGAGTTGGAGGCCGTGGAACCTGTCGAGAGTGCCCAGTCCGGGCCGTCCGTCCCCGTGTCGGACGAGCAGCTGGTCGCGATGCTGGTGGAACGGGCCCGGTCGAAGGGACTGCAGCTGACCGGGCAGGGCGGGCTGCTGCAGCAGCTGACCAAGCGGGTCCTGGAGTCTGCGCTGGAAGGCGAGATCGCCGATCACCTCGGCTATGAGAAGCACGATGCGGCCGGCCGGGGCAGCGGCAACTCCCGCAACGGGGGCCGGGCCAAGACCGTGCTGACCGACGTCGGGCCGGTCGAGGTCAAGGTGCCTCGTGACACTGCGGGCACGTTCGAGCCGCAGATCGTCAGGAAGCGGCAGCGGCGGCTGACCGGGGTCGACGAGATGGCGCTGTCGTTGTCCGCGACAGGGGCTCACGCACGGCGAGATCGCCGCTCACCTGGCCGAGGTCTACGGGGCCGAGGTGTCCAAGCAGACCATCTCCACCATTACCGACATGGTGATGGAGGGCATGGCCGAGTGGCAGAACCGTCCCCTCGACCGTGTTTACCCCGTTTTGTTCGTGGATGCCATCAACGTCAAGATCAGGGACGGGCAGGTCGCGAACCGTCCGGTCTTTGTCGTGATGGCGGTGACGGTGGACGGGACCCGCGACATCCTCGGCATCTGGGCCGGCGACGGCGGAGAGGGCGCCAAGTACTGGCTGCACGTGTTCACCGAGCTGAAGAACCGCGGCCTGGACGACGTGCTGATGCTGGTCTGCGACGGGCTGAAGGGCCTTCCCGAGGCGGTGGAGACCGTCTGGCCTCGCACGATCGTCCAGACGTGTGTGGTTCACCTGCTGCGGAACTCGTTCCGATATGCGGCCCGTCAGGACTGGGACAAGGTCGCCAAAGCTCTCAAGCCCGTCTACACCGCGCCCAGCGAGGACGCGGCGACGGAGCGGTTCCTCGAGTTCCAGGAGGCATGGGGCCGAAAGTATCCGGCGATCGTGAAGCTGTGGTCGGACGCCTGGGCCGAGTTCGTGCCCTTCCTCTCCTTCGACATCAAGATGCGCAAGGTCATCTGCAGCACGAACGCGATCGAGAGCGTCAACGCCCGCATCCGCAGGGCCGTCCGGGCCCGCGGGCACTTCCCCAACGAGGCCGCCGCCCTCAAGTGCATCTACATGGCGCTGATGAGCCTGGACCCGACCGGGAAGGGCCGCAAGAGGGTGGACCATACGCTGGAAGGCACCCTTGAATGCGCTCCAGATCGCCTTCGAAGGCCGCCTCACCCCGAGCAACAACTGACATTAACAACCAAGATCAGCCGTTAAATTGACACTCCCCCTGACGGTGGTCAGGAAGTGGTACGTGTACGGGTAGCTCACTGCCATGACGACGGTCATCGCATCCGGCTGAGCGGCGGGCTGCACAAAGGACTGTGCAGCCCGCCCGTGTGTATTTCGAGGGGTTGCAGCCGAGGCCCTGCGTGTGTCCGGGTACCGGTCACGCGAGCAGGGGCAGGAGGGCTCCCAGGAGGGCGACGAACAGCGTCATAATGCTGAAGGCCACGAAGCTCCCGCGGTTGATCGATTCCGGGACGGGGGCGCCTCCCCAGCGTGCGACGCCGAACGCGATGCTTCCCGCGAGCAAGGCGAAGAGCATGCCTATGGCCAGGGCGATCATGAGGAGCACGAGAGCATGGATGCTCACTTGGCAGGCTCCGTCTGATCGCGGGTGCCGTTCGCGTGCGGAGGCCGCAGCGAGGTGCGCAACTGCTGTTCGTGGACGGTCCGGTGGCGGTGGTGAAGGGGCTGAGGGGTCATTTCCGCTCCATGGGTTGTGCCGGTTGGATATGGTCCGATCACACCGGTGGCACGCATGGTTGCGGCAGGTCGCATTTGCACATTTCCGCAGGCCGGCGCACGTTTCCTGGGCTGCAACACGAGGGGAGTGACGGTCGTGGGGGAGAGGCTCCCGCAGCGGCGTGGACTTGCCGAGCTCGATGAGAACCTTCCCGTCGAGGTGCAGCGATGCGCACAACGCCTGCGCGAGCTGCACGCCCGAATGGGACTGCCCTCGTACGAGGTGGCGGAGCGGCTGAGCAGCGACGGCATGAGTGTGGACAAGACGCGCCTGTCGAAGTTCCTCAACGGGCGCGAGGTCCCCCGCCATGCGTTGGCGGCGCGGTTTCATCAGGTCCTGGCCGAAGAAGAGGGCACCCAGGTCGAACCGCGGGAAGTGTCTTTGACGCGCAGGCTGATGTACGAAGCAGCCCGCGCGAGCGGAGCCGCGCTAAAAGTGCGGGAACACAAACTTGCCGACGCGGCCGAAGCGATCGAGCAGGAGCGCCAGCGCACGGCTGAGCAACTGACCGCCCTCAATGGTGAGTTGGAGGCCGAGCGCCAGTTGCGCCGCCAGGCCGAGGAGGAGCTGAAGGATCTGTCCTCCCGGACCGAGGAACAGATCGCCGTCCTCCAGGCGCAGCGTGATGCCGCACAGCGACGTATCGATGAACTCCAGGATCAGGTTGCACAGGCCGAAGCGCTCCTGCGCCTGCAGAGCAGCGAGGCGGCCATGATGTCGCGGGCAGCAGCCGAAACCGCAGCGGAGCTTGCCCGCTGGGAGCAGGCACCTCCGCAGGCTGCAGTGTTGAACGTGATCGCAGAACGCTTCGTCGAACAGGTGGCTCAGTGGCGGGACCAGGACGAGGACCAGACGGCAGAAGCAGCGATCGAGCACCTGAGCCAGACCGAACCACTCACCACAGCGCGAGCAATCTGGTACCAGTTCAACACCTCCCGGCGGATGTTTGACCAGCAGCGCATGATGACCGCGATTGCGCGCTTCGCAGACCCTCTGGAGCTCTACCGTTCCGCAGGTATGGTCTCCTCCGGCAAGATCCACAGCAGCGACTGGACCGGAAACCTGCTTTTCGCGCTCGCAGACCACGCACCTCCTGCGACCGTGCGCCGCTTCCACAAGGCTGCTCGCGAACGTCACAACACGCAACTCGTGGCCGCGCTGAATCGCCAGCTCGTCGAACGGCAGTCACGGGCCGCCCGAAAGGCTCTCATCAAGGACTCCCCTGCCCTCGACGAGGATCTGAAGGCATGGAGGCGAGAGACAGCCAAGGAGCGTGCCTCGGGCATTGCCTTTGCACTTCTGAAGCCCTTCGTCCTGCCGATCTTCTACTTCTTCAACCGTCGTGAACGCCGGAAGCGGGAAAAACAGGAGGCCGCAGCACAGGCGGGTGAGCAGACATGACGGACATCCGGACCGCCGCGCTGGCCGCCCGAACGATGGTAGGACGAGTCGCACCGATGCCCGCTCTGCTCGAGGCGGGGCAGGGCCAGCCCGGCCCCGCACGCTGGACTACCAGCCCCGATGACACCGGCATCAGTGGCGGCTGCTACCCCTACCGCAACCCTGCCAATCGATTTGCTCTTCCGCCTGACCGTCTGGCCCGAGCCTGAGAACCTGCTGGGCGAAGGCGAGAACGTGTGCCGGCCGGTGTTGGGGGCGTGGTGGGTGTTGCGGCGTTGATAGTGTCGGTGGTGGCGCTGGGGGTGTCCGGGTGGGCGTCGTTTGCGGCAGTTGAGGTTGGCGCAGCATGCCAACACGCTGCCGGTGCTGGTGGATCTCTTCCGTGAGCATCGCAGTGTCCGTCTGGCCGGTGCTCGGCAGTTCGTGCATGAGCGGCTGCCGGGGTGTGATCTGTCGGCGGGGCTGGACGGGGTGCCGGAAGCCGAGCGGGAGTTGGTGCGTGAGCTGGCCTGGTTCTACGACAACCTGGGCGCTCTGGTTGCGCACGGTGTGGTGGACATCGAGCCTGTCTCCGGGTACCTGGGCGGGTCGGTGGTCTCGGTGTGGGAAGGGATGCGGCCGCTGGTGGAGGCGGAGCGAGCCAAGCGGGCGGGGAACGCCATGCCGGATCCGAACCGCTGGCAGGAGTACTTCGAGGACCTCTACCACCTGGTCCGTGAGATCCCCGCGGACCAGGCTCGTGCGCGTACTGAGCTATGG
Organism: Streptomyces tuirus; assembly: GCF_014701095.1. NCBI lineage: Bacteria > Bacillati > Actinomycetota > Actinomycetes > Kitasatosporales > Streptomycetaceae > Streptomyces > Streptomyces tuirus. The sequence goes on from NZ_AP023439.1 coordinate 7,532,273, forward strand.
CGCCTCCCGCGCTCATGATGCGTGACGCGGTGCTGCTCCAGACGTTCACGCTGCCCGGCTTGCGACTCCTGCCATGACAGGCGACCGGTCAGTGTCTGCCGACTTCGGGATCAAGATGTTCCCGGATCCGTCGGTAGAGGTCGGTGACCGGGGTTGGTGGGTTGGAGTGGTGGGCTGCGAAGTGGGCACCGACGCGGGGCTTGCTCCGGCCGTGCTCCTTTCCGGCCTGTTCGTACAACTCGGGATCGAGCTCGGTAAGCAGGGCTTCGAATTCGCCGCCCGACCTCGGCAACGCCCGCGCCGCCCGCGAGGCGACCGCGAGATCCGCCACCTTCTTGCCTACGGACGGGAGTTCCGCGGAGACCGCCCCTACAAGCTCGAACTCCTCGCCCGGGTCGGCGGCATGACACCCTCCGGCATGCGCACTGCCTACACGAGCAGCGAGATTCAGACCGTGGCCCGCCAGGTCGGCCGCGCCCCCGACGGCTGCCGCTCCCGCCCCCAGGCCGCCCCGGAGCCCGCACGACCGGCCGCTCCGAGACGCCCCGTCGACTTCGATGATGAGGCGCGAGCGGTCCGGTGTCAGGTCCCTCTGTGGGCAGCCGCTGCGCCTCGCCGTATACCCGGCTCCGGGGTCCCGGCCCTTACGCGGTCGGCCGAGGTCGCGACGAGACAACAGGGGTACTTTTCCGGGCAAATCCCGAACAGAGGTTCGGGTGGTCCTTTCTGGCGGTTTCAATAGTTATGCGACTGCCCGCCCGGGTAGTTCCGCACGCTCTCCCACGCCTCGGTCACGGCCGGCGTGTGAAGCCGTTTCCGCTGCCAGACCGGCATCCGGAACGGGTGCGCGGTGCTTCGAGCGGGAACAGACGACCGACCGCCTCCGGCATCGTGTCGTTCTTGTCGGACTCCTGCCTGCCATCCAGGCCTGGGGCCGCAGCCGCGTACTCCCGTACCCGCTGCCGCCCCCGCCGCCCTTGCTGCGGAGCCGGCTGGCAGGACCTCGATGGCACAGATCTTCAGCCCGCCACCCGCCGACGACCCGTACGGGCTCCTGGATCGCCTGCAGCCGATTCAGCCCCCTACCGGCCAGGCTCGCACCGCGCTCGTCAAGCAGTTCAAGGACGACCCGCTCGGCGAGCTCGTCGCCGCCACCGCCCTCGGCCCCGAGGCGGCCAAACATATACGCGCCAAGTTCCCCAAGACGCTGCCCAGCGGGGACAGGGCCGAGCTGCGGATGTTCCAGTCGAGCCCCCTCGCTGGCGCTCTCGTTCTGCAGCCGCGCTTGGCCGATGCCGAGGCATCCCCCGCCGACCCGCTCTACGACCAGCTCATCGAGGCGATCCAGAGCGGTGACACCCTGCCGGACCTGGACGACCTCGTCATCAGCGCCGGCAGGTTCGGCAGTGAGGACGTAACGCTCGGAGGGGGGTTTGTTGGTGGGCCGAGTGTTTGTTGGCCTGGGGTGTTGTGGGTTCGCTGAGAAGTCGGGTGGGTGGTTGGGGCGGGGTGGGTGGGGGTTTGAGCTGGGGTTATGTGGTGTGTGTGGAGTGAGGCTGGGGTGGGTTGTAGGCAGTTCTAGCGTGTAAAGACTCGGTTGGTGTTTTTGCTGGTCAGCGTTGTTTTGGTTGTTCGGTGGGTGGGGTTAGCGGTTGCGGGTGGGGCGTCTGTGTTGTTCGGCGAGGTGGTCGAGTTGTACGGCGTCGAGGGTGGTTTTGGTGATGCGTTCGGTGCCGTCGGTGATGGCGGTGATGGCGGTGATGGCGGTGATGGCCGCTTGGCGGATGAGTCGGGTGAGGGATCCGATGGGGCCGGCGGTGCGTTGGTGGAGGTAGGCGGCGTGGGCCGGGAGGGTTCCGGATTTGTGCTGCTGGAGGTCGAGGGCGCTTTCGATGTCGGTGATGACGTCGCGGAAGGGCTGGCGGGTGCCGTGGCGGGCGGGGAGGGGGCCGCAGGTGATGAGAGTGGCGCGGCCGGCGAGTTGGGCGCCGCGGGTGCCGCTGAACAGGGGGGTGTCGGTGACGTTGATGCCTGCGTAGACGAAGGTGGCGGCTAGGCGCTCGGTGAGGTCTTTGATGAGGTCGGCGGTTTGGGCGCCGGTGGTGGTGCGGGGGTTGAGGCGGTGGATTTCGTCGATGAGGACGAGCTGGACGCCCGCGGCGGTGTAGGTGTGGCAGATGTGGCGTAGCTGACTTGTTTGTTTATTGATCTTGGTTGTGGCCTGGCATTGCTCAGCTGTACTGGGCGGTAGATCTGTTCCGTGGGCGAGGTTTACGCGGAGTCGCGTGTACGGCCCCGGCGGATATGTGGGCTGAGCTGGCTGTTTGGTGCTGCGCAGTGAGCTGAGTGGGGCAGCGGTTTTTGCGCAGTGTGGTTGGCGCGTCTATAGGTACGGGTGCTGGCCGGTCGTGTGAGGGCTGGGGCGGCGAGGGGTGTGTGGTGGTTCAGCCGGTGGTCAGGCGTTGCCAGAGCAGGTCGTGGTCGGCGGGTGCGAGGCGGGGCAGTTGTAGGCGGCTGGCCAGGTCGTGGAGGAAGGCGGTCTGCTGGGTGCGTGCCAGGGGGCGTGGGGGCAGGCGGTCGAGGGTGGTGGCGAGGGTGAGGGTCTCGGGGTAGGTGATCAGGTTCCGGCAGGTCAGTGTGGGGGAGGCCGGGCCTGGGGCGAGGTGGGGGTTGGCGGTGGTGAGTTGGCGTAGGCGGGTGTGCCAGCGGCTGTGGAGGTGCTGGTGGTGGTCGTACCAGCGCGTGGTGATCGTTGATGCCCAGCTGAGAGAGGCCGCCGTGGGCGGGCGGCGGGCGGTGAGGCGGGCATGGGCGAGTTCGGGCAGGGAGCGGATATCGAGGGGGGTGCGCTGTCTGGGGTCGCTTGAGGCTTGCTGGTGGCGGGTGCAGATGAGGGCCCGGGGCAGGTCCGGTGCCGGGTGGATCCACGCGGGGATGGCTTTGTACGGGCTGCGGTGGGCGGTGCAGGCGGTGCACGCAGGCAGCGGCTGCACCGCGGGATGGGCGGGCTGCCAGCGGGCGATGGCGGCGCGGGCGGTGCCGATGGCGGCGGGCGGGGGCTGGCGGGCCAGTGCGCGGGCCAGATGTGCGGACGGGATGCGGGTGAAGCCGGACAGGCGGCGGGTGGCTTCGTTGCTGAGGTGGATTTCGTTGGTGGGCGGGCCCGCCGTGGTGCCGGTGGCGGTGATGTGCAGGCCGTCCAGGAGCTGGGCGGCACTCAGGTGGTAGGCGGCTGCGAGGCGGGTGAGGTAGGAGGCGGTGGCTTCGCGGGGCAGCGGCCTCGCACGCAGCGCGCCGGGCGGGGTGGGCCACATGGTGCTGGCTGATACCGCAGGGCTGCTCGCGGGGTGCGTGGTCACCGGCTGCTGGGCCGGGCGCGGCGGGCGGGGGTGCGGGGCCGGTAGTGCTCCTCGGCGAGGTGGTCCAGCGCGATGGAATCCAGCAACGGTCTGGTGATGCGTTCGCTGCTGTTGAGGATGGCTTCGATGGCGGCCTGGCGGATCAGGCGGGAGAGGCTGCCGATGCGCCCGGCGGTCCGTTCGTGCAGGTATGACGCCAGCCTGGGCAGGCTGCCGGTGCGGTGGGCGCGCAGGTCGAGGGCTGCTTCCAGGGCGGCGATCAGCTCGCGGAACGGTTCGCGTTCGCCGGCGCGGGCGGGCAGTGCCCCGCAGTCGATCAGAGAGGCGCGCCCGGCCAGTTGCGCGCCGCGTACCCCGGTGAACACCGCGCTGGCGGTGACGTCGATGCCTGCGTAGACGAACGTGGCGCCGACGCGTTCGGTGAGGTCCTTGAGCCAGTCGGCGGCCTCCGCGCCGGATGTGGTGCGCGGGTTGAGTCGGTGGATCTCGTCGATCAGCACGAGCTTGACGCCGGCCGCAGTGTAGGTGTGGCAGACAGCCGTTGTGATCTGCGCGGTGGTCATGCGTGAGGTGACGGGGATGCCGAGGTAGCGGGCGAACTCCCCGGCCAGGGTCTTGGCGGTGGCGCCGGGCGGCACCAGCACATAAGCCACCGGCACACTGTCGTCGCCCGGGGCGGCGCGGCGGGTGTGGGCGAGGTGGCAGGTCCGGCCGACCTGCAGCAGCGCGGTGGTCTTGCCGGTGGTGGCCGGCCCGGTGACGATCAGCGACGGCCGGGCGGTGACGTGCTGGTGCCGTCCCAGAATCATCAGCGTGCGTACCTGGCGTGCCAGGGCCTCGATGGCCGGGGTGCGCACGGTGACGAACTGCGAGTGGTAGGCCAGGCGTTCCTCCACTGGCCGTGGCGCCTGGCCCGGCTGTGGTGGCGTCGGGGGCGCGGCGTGGGCGAAGCGGGCGAAGGCGTCGAACGTCGTCACCGTCCCCGCGGCTGGCTCCCCGGTACCGGGGGCGGGGGGATCGGTACGGGTCACCACAGTTCGGCCTCCTGCTCGGCGTCATACAGCGTGAGCGTGCCGGGCTCGTCGGCGCCGACGCCGTCACTGGCCTCAGCCCGGGCTCGGGCTTCCAGCGCGTCGAGGCTGTCCTCAGCCTCGTAGCGGCTCACCGCTGGTTGACCGCCCGCCGGCCGGGGGGCTGCCTGAGCGGTGTGCCTGCCCGGCATCGTCCTGGGCGGTGCTGGTTGCGCCGCAGTGCTGGGCCGGGCGCGGCGCAGGACCTGGTCGGCGGCCTCCGCGAGGGCCACTTCGTGCTTCTCGCGGTCTGTGCGCTGGTTCATGGCGGTGCGGATGTGGCGCCAGGTGGTCTCGCTCATCGGGGCGTGGACGTGGTCGCGGTGGATCCACGGAATCTCGTGCAGGTGTCCGTCGGGCAGCCGGATGTAGATCTGGCGTACGTCGTGCGGGTTGAGGTGAATCTCCCACCTGCCGCCGGGCCCGGCCGGGCAGGGCCGTCCGCGGTGCTCGTTGAGCACGGCGTGGTCGTAGGTGCGGTGGTTGATGCGGATGCCGCGGCCGGTGACGGGATGGAAGCGCACCGGCAGCAGTTCCAGGTAGTCGGCGCCGTCCAGCGGCAGCGGCACGTATCCGCACGCGCCCAGCAGCGCGCCCCACATCTCGTTGGGGGCCAGCGCCTTCTTCGGCAGCAGGGGGTGGCGCAGCCCGTCGTGGGGCGGTGCTGCCAGCACGCGGTGATCCATTCGTCCAGCAGTTCCTGCAACTGCGCCACCGTGAACCGGGCTTCGTCCTGCACCACCTCGCCGCGCGCCAGGACGTGGGAGCCGGTGTAGCCGGCGACGTGCTGCGCGAACAACGAGTTGATGCTTCCGAACGTCCTCTCCACCGCGCCCTTGGCGGCCGGGGACCGCGGCGGCGCCGGCTGCACGCTCACCCCCAGGGTCTCGCATGCCGCCAGGAACGCGGTGGAGACGAAGATGGCCCCGCGGTCGATGACGATCGTCTCCGGCACCACCACCGGCCGCGCTGCCGCTTGCTCCAGCCGTGTGTCCAGGGCGAGGAGCCGGTCGTAGGGGACGGCGGCGTGCGCCATGCGCAGCTGCTCGCCCCAGCCGGGCCGCACCGGGTGGGGGACGGCCATCTCCGCCAGCAGCAGGGCGGCGTCCACGGCCTTGGTGCCCTCCTCGCGCAGCACGGCCGCCACCACCGACCGGGTCGCCACGTCGAGAGCGATCGTGAGTTCCGGGCGCACCGCACGGCCGTCCTCGCCGATGGCCATCACATCCAGGCGGGTGGTGTCGACCTGCACCAGCTCGCCCGGCCGCAGTGCCACCGTCGGTGTGAAGGGCCGCACCGGCGCGGCCGTTGCGGTGCGGGCCGGACGTCCCGGATGCTCCAGCGGGTCGGCCAGCACCCGCGCCAGCCGGTTGAACGTCGACGGCGCAGGCAGTGCCACCGTGCCCGGCCCGTGGGTGTCGGCCAGGATGTGCCCGGTCAGCTCCCGCAGCCCCTTCAGCGTGCCCTTGGAGCGGCCGCGCTGGCGGCGCAGTGCCTCCAGCACCGCGGCCACCACCCGCTCATCAGCCTGCCCGGTCGCACTGGAGGGTTTGCGGCGCGGGATCAGACCCCACAACCCCTGGCCGTGGTAGCGGGCGCGCATGCGGCGCACGGTGGCCCGGCTGACCCGCGGCCAGCCCAGCTGGGTGAGTTCGTCGGCCTTGGCCTGCTCCCGCTCGGCCATCGATGTGCGCTGCGGGTCGTACTCGGGCCGGGGGACGCCGGTGCTGCCGGGCCCGTCGGGCAGTCCGGTCTCGATCTCGCGGATGTGCCGCTGCCAGGCCAGAGCCCGCTCCCGCTCCCGGGCGGGCACCGACTCCAGCAGCCCCCACTGCCGCACTCCCGCACTGGGGGAGCCCACCACGGTGAAGGCGGGGTCGGCGAACAGGAACGAGGACAGAACCGACGCCGTCTGCCCGTCCTCGTCGACCAGCGTCACCGACGCACCGGCCACGGCGGCCACCTGCCAGGTACAGCTCTGGAACGTCACATACGCGCCCAGCTTCACCTGCCTGCCACTCGCAGCGGCAGCCACGGGGCGGCTAGGGCGGCCGGGTGCGCTCACCACTGCTCGGCCTCCGCCTGCGCGTCCCACATTCCGAAGGCACCCGCCCGTCCGGGCCCGTCCGGCACCGGTGCCACGGCAGCACCGCCCGGTGCCGACCTGTCCGTCAGGCCCTGGCCGCCCGCCGGCACACCGGCCTCCCGCCCCCGCCCGTTGCTCGATGACGCCGGATGCCCGGGCGGGCCGCTCCGGTCGGCGATGATCTGCCCGGTGCGGCGCCGGACGGCGTCGTCGAACGGGCGCAGGGCGTGCGCGTGCTCGGTCCAGGGGATCTCGTGCAGGAGTCCGTCGGGCAGCCGGATGTAGACCTGCCGGACGTCATAGGGGTGGTGGCGCACTTCCCACCGGCCGCCGTCCGTGGTGGGGCAGGCCCGGCCGCGGTGCTCGTCCAAACACTCATGGTCGTAGCGGCGCCTGCCCAGGCGGATCCCGGATTCGGTGACCGCCTGGTGCTGCACCGGCAGCAGCTCGGCGAAGTCCTGCCCGGCCAGCGGCACCGGTACCGATCCGGCGACCCCCAGCAGCACCCGCCACATCTCCTGTGGACTCAGGGCCGCCTTGGGCAGCAGCGGGTGCCGCAGAGCCTGTTGGGGGCGGGTGTGCCAGCGGGCGGTGATCCACTCGTCCAGCACATCCCGCAGGTGCGGCAGACTGAAGAACGCCTCCGCCTGCCGTCCCGCGCTGTCCGGCCGGTGCACAGCACCCAGCGCGGTGGCCAGGTCTGCGGAGTGCCGGGTGAACAGCCCTGCGAACGTTTTCACCCTGTCCCCAGCGGCACTGTGCAGGCCGCGGCGCCGTGCGGGGGCGGCTTCCAGGCTCACGCCGAGGCTTTCGCACACGGTCAGGAACCAGGGAGTGACGGCGGCCGCCGCCGGGTCGAAGACCAGCGTCTGGGGCAGGGCCGCCGGACGCGCCACGGTCGCCTCGATGCGCGCGTCCAGGGGCATCAGCCGCAGCGGCAGCGGCAGCGCCTCGTGGACTGCCCGCAGCATCTCCCGCCACCCGGGCCGCGCCGTGCGGGGGACTGCCATCTCGGCCAGCAGCACGGACAGCTCGACCGGCGCGGCCTGCTGCGGGTGCAGCACGGCGGCCAGCACGCAGCCGGTGGCCCCGTCCAGTGCGCAGGTGACCGACACCGCCACCGCACGGCCGTCCTCGCCCACCGCTTCGACGCCGAGGCGGGCGGTGGCGACATGGACCCGCTCGGCGGGTCGCAGTGCAGGCGGCCCGCCGCCTGCCCCGTCCGGACCGGTGGCGGTGCGCGCCGGGCTACCAGGCGGCTCGGCCGGATCCGCCAGCATCCTCACCAGCCGGTACAGCGACGACCTGGCCGGCAGCGTCACCCGGCCCTTCCCGTGCGTCTGCGCCACGATCTGTTCGGCCAGGTCGATGACCTGCTTGACCGTGGTCGCCCTGCGGCCGCGACGTACGCGCAGCGCCTCCAGCACGGCGGCCACCACCCGCTCGTCCGTCCGCCCGGTGGGGGAGGAGGCGCGCAGGGACCGCTTGTCCACCAGCCCCAGCAGCCCCTGGCGCTGGTAGGCCAGCCGCATCCGCTGCACCGTAGGACGGCTGACCTTCGTCCAGCCCAGCCCCGCAAGCTCCTTCGCCTTGGCGAGCTCCCGCTCGGCGAGCGTGAAGGCCTGCGAGTCGTACTCAGGCCTCGGCACCCCGCCGCCGCTGCCGGGGCCGCCGGGCAGCCCGGTCTCGACCTCCCGGATGTGCCGCAGCCAGGCCATCGCCCGCTCCCGGGCAGGCAACGGCACATCCGCCCACATAGCGGCGGCCGGAACCTGCGGGGCGGCCAGGCCGACGACCTCGAAGCCGTCGGCGGCCACCAGGCGGGCGGCCAGCACGCACCCGGTGGCCCCGTCCTCGGCGGCCAGATACACCCGCCCATCGACCAGAGCGGTCACCTGCCAGGTGCGGTCCTCGAACCGGACCTGAGCGCCCACCCCAACACACCGCCCACCGGGCGCGGTTACCTCGTGCCTGCTCACCTGCCGTGCTGCTCCTGCTCCCCGTCGCCTGCGGCCGGGCCGGGCGCCACGAGCGTGTGCTCGCCCAGCGGCCGCGTCAGATCCGCCACCAGCCGCCCGCCCCACAGCGCGTGGTAGAGCACCGGCAGCGCGCTCAGGACCTCGCCCGCAGCCACGGCCCCGGCCATCAAAGCCCGCGGGGCGGCGAACGCCTCCAGCACCGCCTGCTCAAGCCCGCCGGCGTCGCGGTAGCGGGGATGGCGGTAGCCGGCCAGCCACCGCACGTTCGCCGCCACTACCTTCTCCGGCGGCACCAGGCGCCGGTAGGTGAACCCCACCGCCGCACACGCCGCCCCCAGCACCGCGGCCGCCCGCGCGGCACGGTCCCCGGTGGGCCCGGCGTGTGCGGGGCAGTCGGCCAGCAGAGCACGCCCGTCGGCGTAGCGGATGAACACCTGCGGCACCCACGTCAGGACCCGCCCGCTGCCGGGATCACGCCAGATCAGCCGCACCGGCCGCGCCGACAACCCCACCACCTGCGGATCACGGTCCAAAAGCATCAGCTGCATGCACATCGCCTGCGACCCGTGCGGTATGTGCCCGCCGGTGGTGGCCGACCACCACCAGCCCGGCCCCCACCGCCGCCCGGGCACCACAGGGAACGCCGCCACCGGCTGGAGCTGCTCGAACCGAACAGCCACCGCGGCCTCAACCCATCGGCGTTGCACGAGTGTGCCGTCCGGCCCCGTGAACTCTGCCTCCACCGCACCCGGTTGCGGCACCCGGCAGGCCCTGCCCGCGACGGCAGGTAAGCCGTCTTGGCTGCTGTCGATGATCACGTGCTCCACACAAACGTCACACCGGACACGGCGCGCAGGCGAACCGGCCAGTAACTCCAACTGCCTTGCCACAAGAACCGGTTGTCCTGTGCGGGGGACAGGATGCCGCCTGGGGCGCGCTGGTGTCAGTGCACATCTCTGCACTTTCCCGCCCGGGCCGCCAGGTGAGCAGGCGCCGGATCGGCTTCGCCGCTATCCCAGAGACGACAGCACCCACCCCGAGTCGTCTTCGCCGGAACCGAACCGGATCAGGGCGCCGGACGGCATCGCCGCACCGCGCGCGAGCGTGTCGACGAAGGCGTCTGCGAACGCGTTGACCTGCTCGCGCCCCGCCCCCTGGTCGTCGTCGCGGACACCGGAGTCGAGCCACAGGTGGTCGCGGTGCCCCGTGACCTTCAGCATGAGCTTGAACGTCTCGTGGTGGTAGTGCGGATCGCTCACGGTGACGCCCACGACGGTGTCACCGCGCACCAGGTCGTCCCCGACGCGTACCCACAGATCGCGTTTGGCCACTGCTCCCCACTTCCCCCGCCCGGCCGCATCAGCAGCCTGAGCGTAGCCGTCTTGGGCCCGCCTCTGGCTGAGAGTCGGCCCGCCAAGGAAAGACTTCAGTCTGCGGCTTTCATGCTGCCCCTTTGCAGCCCGGGACCTTCCGGCGGTCGGGGTCAGGAGTGGCGGAAGCCGCGGTCGGGATCGCGGGCCTGACTGGGGCGGAAGGGAACGAACCAGTCCGCAGCGGCCAGGTTGGCAAGTCCGAGGGCCTGGTTGATCTCGTTGCCGGTGTCCTCGATCCCGTCCAGGGAGGCGTCGAACAGCATCAGCACGTCGTGGTCCTCGAACAGGACGGTCGAGCACCAGTCCCAGTCGAAGTCGCGGCGGTCTTCGCCCAGACCCTCCACTGTTTCCGCGACCAGGCGCGGCCGGTTCCGCGTCAGCGACTTGGCCCGGTCGATACCCAGGTGCAGGGCCATCTCCTCGCCGGTGCACAGCGGGCGCACGGCGTGCGTCTCGGCGAGTTCGGCGGCCAGGTCGTCGAAGCACCGGGCCATCTGCCGCCGCCACTGCTGGTCCTGGTGAAAGGTGATCGGCGGCAGCGAGCCAAGGACACGGCCCTCGCCGCGCCCAACAGACGCGTCCCCCACGTCGGCGACGTCCTGCCAGATCTGCGCGGACAGCTCCTCGAGCGCCACCCGCAGCACCGCAGCCGTCCGCGCGGTGAGCTCGTCCTCCTCGCCGTCCTCGTCCCAGCCGTCCTCGTCGTCGTCTTCGTTCCACGCCGCCGGCTGGCCGTGGCGGGCGAGGGAGCGCAGACGGCTGCGCACGCGCTGCGCGGCCTCTTCGGGAGCGGCCAGGGCATTGTCGATGATCTGCAGTTCGTCGGAGAACTCCTGGGCGCTCAGCAGCGTGCCGGCCTCGGCGAGCAGGGCGGAACCCGCGTCCGTGCAGGCGTTCTTGGCGGGCAGGACCACGGCGAAGTAGTTGTCCGTCAGCCGGTCGATGACAGAAGCCACCACCCCCGCGACGACCACAGGGTCGGCGAAGGCTTCCTCCACGTGCAGCCGGTCGACGACGAGAACGCTGGAGGCCGACTCGATGAACTCCTCGAACTCGTAGGTGAACCGGCCGTCCTCGTCCAGGAGCTGGGCGGCCACCAGGGCGGGGAAGGACTGCTCGTCGGCCATCCGCTCGCGCAGATTGTCGGACTTCCAGTACAGGCCCCTTACGGCCGTCAGGCTTCCCACTGGTGTGCCGGCCGCGGTGATGCGCACCTGCCACTCCTGCACTCCCTGCGCGGCAGGGTCCAGCAACTGGTGGGTGTGGTGGAAGTCGAGCGCCAGCTGGGCAAGGTCCGCCCCCGCTGCCGCCGGACCCGTTTGAGTGCTCAACGTGCTCCCTCGGCGCCGGTCCCCAGGCCGCCGCCTACCCGCGGCCCCACCTCAGCGTAGTGGCCGCACGCCTTCGCTTTTCGCGAAGCGGGCACCGCGCACCCCCAGGGGGGAACCCGGCCGGATCCGCCCTGCGTCCGGGCTGCGGCGTGCAGCGGCTGAGAGACGGCACACCGGCCGCTGCGTGCGTCAGTCCTGATCCGGGCCCTCTGACACGAGCTCCGCCAGCTCCTGGACGGGCAAGCGGGACCACGCCGACACCTCCTCCACCGCCACCCCCGCAAAGACGGCTGCGGCGGCGGTGTCCACCAAGGCCTGGTCGATCAACGCGGCACTGCGGCTGAGGTGCTCCAGCAGTGTGCGTGCCACCTCGGCGGTGGTGCCGCTGTGTACGCCCCGCAGCTGCACCAGCTGCACCAGCTGCACCAGCTGCACCAGCTGCACCAGCTGCTCCTGGGCTTCGCCGATCATCTGCTCGATCTGGAAACGGTGTTCGGCGCTCACTGTGGCCCGCCACCGGGTGCCCGAGCCGCACGCCTGCTGCTCGGCCGCCATAACGCGCAGCTGGCCGGCCATCGTGGCGGGCTGCTCTTTCCGCTTCAGCCGCCATGGATCGTCCCTCCACCCGGGCGGCCCGCCTTCACCGCGCCGCTGGCGGATGACAGCGCCCATCCAGGTGAGCAGCGGTCCGCCGTAGTCCACCGCCGACAGCGGGCCCAGCCAGCCCCGTCCCACCCGCTCACCCAGCCGGCGGCAGAACGCCCCGTCGGCGGGCAGCGGCCGCGGCCGCCCGGCGCCGCTGTCCCTCCACACCAGCTCGGTCATGGCCGGGTCCAGCAGCGCGTCGGCCACGGCCACCACCTCCGGGAAGATGACCGGATCCCGGCCCACGATCCGCCACCACCCAAGTCGCGGTCCCGCGTTGCCGCCCGCCACCCGGTGCAGCCTGTGCGGCCAGATCTCCTCCTGCTCCCAGTGCAGAGCCTCATCCCACCAGCGGGCCACCACCGCATACGCCACCGTGAACGCCTGCTCCGGGACCACCCCGGCCCGCACCGCACGGCGCGCCACCCCTGCCCACCGCCGCTGTGCCGCAGCCACCTCCGGGACGCCGCGCAGGTCGAGGTGTTCCAGCGGCTGGTCGGCGTCCGCGTCCAGCAGCCACCGCCCGTGCCGGACACACACCCGCTCCCAGCGCGGCAGATACCGCACCGCCCGCACCGTCTGCCCGGTCCGCCGCGCGGTGCACGACCGGCAGGCGAACGCCGCTTCGCCCGCCACCGCGCTCGCCGCCCGCCACCGCGCCTGCGCCAGGGCGGCCTCCCGGCCGGTGCCGATCTTGGGATCATCCACGGTGAACGCGGGCAGAGCACGCGCCAGCACCGCCGGTTCGACTCCGCACAGCTCGGCGAGCACACCCCGCCCGGCTTCGTTGAGCACGATCTCCGCATCGGCCCGCACACCGCCGCCGTCGTTCCGGGCGGGGGAGTTGCGGCACGTCCACAGCCGCAGCACGCCGGCGGCCGGCAGGCCGTAGCGGTCTGCGGCCCGGCTGATCAGTGACGAGGTCAGCTCCCCGGCCAGCGGCACGGTCCGTAACGCTCCTGCTCTCACAGCTCTCCCCTGACGCCCTGTCCTGCTTCCTGCCCGGCGCACTGACCGCCTACAGCTCGAACTGCAGGTCGACGATGTCCTTGAGTTCCACTTCGAGGCCGTGGGCACGGCGGCCGCCGTCGCGGAAGTACACCTCACCCAACGCCTCGGCAGCGATCTCGCGGAGGTCGTCCTCGTCGACGCCTGCTTCCTGGGCTTGAAGGAGGCGGGCGGCGTGCCGGGGCGGCAGGGCGAGGGTGAGGTGACGTACGCGGGCCTGGTCGGTGCTGCCGACGGCGGCGGTGTAGCCGAACCTCGCCTGCACATCGATCATGATGCCGCTCGTGGTGGCCGCGGCCTGTTTCGCCTTCGCCCTGATCTGCGGCTGCCAGCGTGCGCGGACCTCACGCTCCAGCCGGTCGGCGAGCTCCGGCCGGGGCTTTTTGATCTGGTTCTTCACATAACGTTCGACGGTGCGCTGGCTGATGCCGAGCAGCTCAGCCACGCGCCGGGTGCTGCGCTGGTGCTGCCTGACCAGGTACCGCATCTGCGCCCCGGCGGACTTGGGAACGGGCCGCGTGAACGCCCCCTGTAGCGCCTTGTCGAGTTCTTCCCCGACCGTGACCATCGCCTGTAACGCTCCCTATTCTCCGGTGTCCTTGGCGGTGACCTCGCCGGTCTTGATGTAGCGGGCGAGGTTGGCGACATGGCCGTCGGCGCTGAGCTGCTCGAGCACGTCCGCCCCCCACAGCACGCTCTGGGTGCCCTCGTGCTTGACCATCCCGGGCGAGACGCCGAGCCGGAACGAGCCCGGCACGGTCTTGCCGTCGGCGCCGTAGGGCAGCACGTCCAGGGGGCTGGGCCCGTCGGCCGCGTACACGGCGCAGTCGGAGAGGACCGCAACCGGGTACCGGCCGGTGGCCGCGGCCAGGTTGAGCATCTTGCGGTGCATGTTGATCCGGGCCCGGGAGATGACGGTAGCGCGGATGTCCGGGCGCCACGTCGGGCGGGCGAGAGCGGGCCAGGGCTGTCCCGGCTTCCAGCCGCCGCCGCGTGCCTTCTCCTGCAGCTTGCCGATGCCGCCCTTGACGGTCATCTTGACCGCGTCCACCACGATCCCCAGCTCCGGATCGCGGCTCTTGTAGCCGTCCATCGCCTGAAGGAAGTGGTGCGGGGACAGCTTCTCCGTGACGCCGAGGTCCGCCATGGTGGCGACGTAGGCATCGCGCAGCCGCTTGTACCAGCCGTCCAGGAACCGGCCGCTCTCCCGGCGCAGCCAGGCCTCGACGGGGGTGACGTCGTAGCCGAGCTCGACGGCGTAGGCCACGGTGGGCGTGGCATACCAGGCCGGACCGGTCGGGCGCTGGCCGCTCGGCGTGAACGGGCTGGGCAGCAGCGCGCCATCGAGGTCGCGCCGCTGCTTGCCGACCTTCACCCGGGACAGATCGACGTGGGAGAGGTCGACCAGCCAGGAACCGGGCACCGCTGGGTCGAAGACCGGGCGGTTGACGTGCTCGGGCGGCGATGACAGCCCGACGACCGCACCGTTGGCGGCCGCACCGAAGGCCAGGTTCACATCCAGGCCGACCAGGTGCTGCTGCATGCACTCGGCGTCGGTGAGGTCACGCGCCCAGTCGTAGGCCTCCTCGAACAGCCGCTCGCCGGGGCCGCGCACGTGGAAGCGGGGCAGATGGGCCAGGACGGGGTGTCCGTCGGTCGCCTCGCACGGCGCCGGGTCAAGCGGCTCCGTTCCCAGCGAACCGGGCCGGTGCTCGCGGTGGCGCTGGCCGTTCTCATCCGGCTCGCTCGCGCGGGTCGGCGGGTTGAGCGCGCTCATCAGCTGCAGCCCCGTCACGGCAGTGGAGCCCACCGGCGTCATCACCCGGGCCGCGTACACGCCCAGCACCCGGGCCAGTTCTGGCGGCGGCAGCTGCGCGGCATGGCCCCAGGAGCGGTCGTCCAGGGCGCGCCAGGAGGGGATGCACAGCTGCACGCACTGCCTGCGGCCGCCCTGGACGGGGCGGTAGATCCGCGCCCACGGCCCCAGCCCGCGCTTGGTGAGCTGCCAGTCGGCGCGCTTCAGCTGCTTGATGACCTTGTGTCCTTCCGGGAGCCGCCCGGCAAGCCGCTCGGCCTCGGACAAGGCGGCGGGCAGGCCGTAGCGCTCGCACGCCGCCTCGGTGAGCACCAGCAGCGGGTCGCCGTCCTTGCCCGAGCCGTGCAGCCTCTGCGACCCCAGCCGCGCCTCGGTGAGCGTCCACTCCACCAGCGCGGGCAGCGACTTGGCGGGCACGTCCAGGATCAGACCGCCGACGCCGTAGCCCGTCACATTCCGCTCGGAGTCGGCGTCGAGGACGAGTAGCGGACCGTGCGCGTAGGCACCGCCGGGCGCGGGCGTGTTCGCCGGGGCGGCCTTCCTCGCAGTGGGGCGCCGCGAGCTCTGCGGCGCCCGCTCGGCACGCGGCACCGGCCGCTGTGTCGCTGCCGCGTGCCGAGCGGGCGCTGGGGGAGCGGCCGGGGGCTCCTCGGCCTCCGCCGTGGCAGTAGCTTCCGCTGCCCCGCCCGTGAGCCGCGTCTGCGCTGGGGACGCTGCGGTGTCCGTGTCCTCCTGCGGGGCGCCGGTGCTCCGGGGGGCGGGGTAGAGCGTGGCGAGCTGCTCCAGCAGGCGCGCGTACGCCTCCCGCTCCGGCGGCCGGGGCTCGGTCTTGCCCGACTCCCAGCCGCCGACGGTCGCCCGCCGCACGCCCAGGGCGGAGGCCACCTCGTCCAGGGTGAGCGCGTGCGCCTGGCGCAGCCGCCTGCGCTCAGCCGGCGGCGGCAGCGGGGAGCGGGACGCGATCAGCGCGTCGACCGCGTCGAACAACTCGGACATGGGACACCTCCGTCCCCGACTCTACCCCTGAAACGCACCTATCGCGTACCAACAGCGACTGGATCGCGTACATTGAGCGTACGAACGATGCTCGGGGTGATAATGTCCGGTCAACGGACCTGGACGATGGAGCCAGCGGCCTGTAGCGCACGTGTGCTCGGGGGCGGGTCGAAGTGGCGCGAGCGCATGCGACGTGTTCGAGGGGGAGCGGTGGCGGCAACGAGTGACGGCTGGGCGGGCATGGGCTGGGACTGGACGGATGCCGACGACATCCGCCGGCGCCTGGACCAAGGAGCCGATCCGGAGAGCTGGAACGGGAGCAGGCCCCTGCATCGGGCAGCGGTGTTCGGCTCCCCGGAGGCTGTTACGGAACTTGCCCGCCGGGTTGCGGACGTGGACGCGCTGGAGAACGGGGTGACGGCACTGTGGGAAGCCGTCCTGTCCCGCAAGCCGGCCAACGCACGAGCCCTCGCCGCCGCCGGGGCCGATCCCTGGCGGCCCTCGCTCGGCGGCTGGTCGCCGGGGCGGCTGAGCCTGGCCGGACCGACGCCCGAGCTGTTCCCGGTACCGGAAGGGGTGTCCCTGAGCGACACCGAGCGGGCGGCAGCGCAGGAGGCCCATCGCCTCACCACGGCACTGGGCGAGTTCTACGACGACGGCATGGGCCTGGCCTGTGTGGCGGGCATCGACGCGGCCGAGGCGGTGCGCCGTCTGCAGGCGACTCCGGTGGTGGACGGCGAACTCCTCGACGTGCTGAATGAGCTGCTGGAGGAGCCCTACGCGTACGACATGGACGAGAGCCTGCACATCGTCGGTGTGACGTCCGTGCCGGGCGGCTGTGTGGTCACTCAGCCCTGGGGATACGCGCCGCAGATGCCGGGCGTGCTGGCCCGGCTGTCCGCCGGCACCCTCTGCTACGGCCTCTACGCCAATCCCAAGAGCGGCAACCAGGGCAGCATCACCCGCGATGGAGTCATCGAGGGCTCGGACCTGCACCCCGGCGGAGGACCGGACGAGAACGACAGTCCCGGGGAGGTGCTGGCCGCCTACCTCTACCAGCACCACGCCGTCGCCTACGCCTGCGCCTTCGCAGGACTGCGCCTGGCCGACCGGCGGGCCGTGACCGGGCCGCCCGATGTGTGGGTCGAGCTGCCCCGCCGCGACTACTGGAGCCACTGACTCGAAAGAAGAGCTGTCATGACTGTGGTGGAACTGCCGCGCCCCGGCCGCCCTAAGCGTGCGCGGCTCTTTCCCGACCAGGCCGAGGCGGTGGAGCGGCTGGTACGGCACCTGCGGCGCGCGGGGACGCGCGCTCTGTTCGTGTCGGCGACGGGCACCGGAAAGACCCTGGTGTCGATCCGCACGGCGGACGGACTCGGCGCGCGGCTGGTGCTGTTCGTGGTCCCCACCCTGGACCTGGCCGCGCAGACCGCGCTGGCCTGGCGCCGCGACGGACACCTGGAGCACATGGTGATCGTCTCCTCCCTGGACACCAGCGGCCGCGACGACCTGGTCGCGGCCCGCGTCATGTCGACCACCGACCCCCACGCGCTGGGCGGGCTGATGTCGGTGATCGGGGAGAACGAGGACCAGATCCCCGCTTTGACGGTGATCTGCACCTACGACTCCCTGAACAAGATCGAGGAAACGCAGAACACGGGGTATACGGTGCCGCCGTTCGACCTCGCGGTCATGGACGAGGCACACCGGATCGCGGGACGGGCCGACAAGAAGTGGGCCATCGTCAACGACGCGCAGCGCATCCGCGCGGACCGCCGCCTCTACATGACCGCCACCCCCCGCATCTTCGCCGCGCCGGAGCTGGCGGAGTCCGCCGACACCACCCGCCCACGCCGCCGCCCCGCCGCGGGACGGGACGTGGACGCGTTCGCCAACTCCATGGACAACGAGGCCGTCTACGGCAAGAAAATCTTCGAGTATCCCCTCGCCCAGGCGGTCGAGGACGGCCGGGCTGCGGACTACCGCATCGTGGTGCCCACCCTCACCGACGCCGACCTGCGCCGCCGCCTGAACCTGACCGCCCCCGCCACCACCCCTCCCGGCGACGGTGATGAGCAGGACAGCGCGCTGCGCACCACCGCCCTGCACCTGTCTGTCCTGCGCGCCATGACCGAACACGGCCTGAGCAAGGTCCTGGTCTACTTCAACCTCGTCTCCGACGCCCGCCGCTTCGCCCGCGAACTCCCGCACACCCTGCGCCTGCTGGCCCGCACCGACCCCGGCCTCGTCCCGGACATCACCCCCAAGCTGTTCTTCGCCCACGGCGAGCACACCCCCGCCCAACGCGCCGACACCTTCGCCGCCTTCGCCGCCGCCGACTGCGCGATCCTCGCCAACTCCCGCCTGATCGCCGAAGGCGTCGACATCCCCAGCGTGGATGCCATCGTCTTCGCAGACCCCACCCGCAGCGTCATCCGCTGCGTCCAGGCCCTCGGCCGCGCCCTGCGCCTGGACGTGTCCGGCAAGACCGCCTCACTGATCGTCCCCGTCTACGTCCCGCCCGGCGCCGACGGCGAGAACATCCTCGGTACCGCCTACGAGCCGGTGTGGGCCATCGCCTGCGCGCTGGCCAGCCACGACCACCGCATCCTCGAGCGCCTGCCCGACAAGGCCAACCGTCTCCCCAGGGAGACCAGCGACGTCATCGAACGCCGCTGGCACTTCGACTTCACCGTCCACCCCGAGCGCATCGCCCGCGCCATGGATTTGGCCTCCTTCGACCCCCGCGAGGCGGCCGTCTCCCGTTCCCGGCGCCTCGGACTCGCCGCCGCCCAGTCCTACCGCGACGAAATGGGCCACCTCGACGTCCCCGCCGACTACACCGACCCCGCCGGCTACACCCTGGGCACCTTCATCACCACCATGCGCGACGCTGCGAAGGCCGGCCGCCTCGAACCGGACTGGATCGCCGAACTCGACGCGCTGGGCATGATCTGGGACAAGCACGACGCAGCCTGGCGCGCCCGCCTGACCGCCGCCGCCGACTACCTGCGCACCCACGGCCACCTCGCCGCACCCGCCACCACCCCCGTGGGCGCATGGCTCGCCGAACAACGCCACCTCGCGGCCAAGAACCAGCTCGATCAGGCCCGCGCCGACGCCCTGAGCACCCTCGCACCCGACTGGCGCCTGTCCCACGGCGCGGACTGGCACCGCAAGTACCACCTGCTGCGCGCCCACCTCGCCTCCGGAGCCGACCCCGCCACCTTGACTCGCGACACCCAGCTCGGCGGCGTGAAGATCGGCTCCTGGCTGGCCCGCCAGCTCACCACCTGGTCGGCCCTCGCCGACGGCCAGCAGCAGCTGATGACCGCCCTCGGCCTCACCCCCGAGAACAGCCCGCTCACCCCCGCCCGCCGGGCCCGCCGCACCTTCGAACAGACCGTCCAGCTCCTGGAACTCTTCCTCCACCGCGAAGGCCGCGCCCCCGCCGCCCGCGAGACCATCCGCGTCGACGGCGACACCGTCAACCTCGGCGCCTGGCTCGCCAAAACCCGCACCAAACACCGCACCGGCCAGCTCCCCGACGACCATGTCCGTCTGGTTGCCGCGCTCTTCGACGGAGACTGGACGGCCGAGAACGCCACCCCGGCCGTCCTGGCGTAGCCGCTCCCGCAGACCCCGCCGCCTCGCGGACCCGGTCCACGAGGCGCGCGCCGGGGTCGTACGGTACGCGGAACGTGCAACGGGCCCGGCTGCGCCAGGCGGTGCGGTCGCGCCGTTGGTTCCCTCGGCGCCCGCGTGCTGTGGCTCCCGCCCGCGGCCGACGCGCACTGCCGCTACGCCGCGGAGTGGGTGGCCACCAAGCTCCGCTGGAGCCTGACCGCGGACGAACTCGAGCTGGCGGCCCTGCACGAGCTGGCCCGCCACTGCCCGTCGCAGAACGTGCCGTACGAGCCGGCCTCGTAAGCAGCTCCACCGTCGAGCCCCGAAGACGCCCGCAGCCGACTTCGGGTCTCACCGATGTGATTCGAGTTCCTGACGGACGCCGAGATAACAGCGCAGCCGTACACCCGGCTCGCCCGGCACTCGAACCGTGCGGTCTGCCGGCGCGGTCGCTCAGCGCCCGGCAAGCAGCGCCTGAACGGCGAACGCGGTCTGCTCGTCGTATGCTGCGACGTCGACGACGGCCGGGCCCGGCTGCGCCACGTGCGCTTCGCTGATCGGCTTCATGCCCGGCACGACGCGGCCGTGCTCCCGCAAGTTCCCGCCCGCTGGCACCTTCACCCGACCGGGTAGGCCATCACCGGCACCGGACCCGCCGCACCCCGCCTCTGCGGTCGATAGGAGCTCACCCGCCCGAACCTGATGGGCTTCGCGTCAGCGTCTGGTCCGGGGGCCGACCCGTTCGTAGGCGCAGTGCTTGGTGACCGGGTTCAGGACGGCGACTTTCAGCGGGCTCTGAGCGGCCTCCTCGAGACGCAACAGCCAGTCCCGGCCGGGGACCAGGATGGTCAGGTCCGCAGGCCACCGGGCGAGCGCTGAGGGGTCCGGGCACGCCACACCGGCCAGCTGGAACGCGGCCCCCGTGCGCGGCCGGCTGTAGAGGAGCAGCCCGTTGCCATGGGCGGGGCTCTGCTCACCGCACGTGACCGCCTTGCCGGAGGCGGAGGAGACCAACTCCATGAACGCTGGCCACAGCGCAGCCTTGATGCCCGCGTGCTCGAAGAAGGCCGTCAGCCGCTCCTGCTCCGCCTGCTGCTCCTCGTGCGCCTGTTCCGCAGCGGCCAGCCGACGGTCCTCGGCAGCCAGTCTGCGTTCCTCGGCGGCCAGTCGGGCCCGTTCGGTGGCAGCGGCCCGCTTCTGTGCGGCCTGTCGGCGTTGCTCGGCCGCGGCCTGCTGCATGACGGCTTCGGCATCGGCCTCCAGCCGGGCCCGGGCGATGGCCAGTTGGACGTAGGAGTGGGCGGTCCACCACACCGTGCCGTCCGGGCCGGTATGGGCATGGACCCGTCCCTGGAGAATCCACCGGATCGCATCGTCCAGGGAGCAGCTGATGTGGGTCCACGCCGCTTTCGTCTTCACCGTGTGTGGCGTTGCCCAGGTGTAGCGCGCCATGCCATAGCGCACCGTCCATGCGTCCCCGCGGTTCCTGGGGGGCGCTAACCGCAGGGAGGGCACGCCGCGCTCCCACGGCCGCTTCTCCATCGCCACCCAGCACACCGCCACACCGTCGACTGCGTAGCGGTCCGTCCGCATCCGCGCATCCTGCGGCGTCATGGGCGACAACTGCGCCTCCAGCGCCATGAACGGCCGGTCCTGCTCATCAAAGACCAGCACGTCGGCACGCCAGGTCCGGGCCTCGTTGCCGACCTCCAGCTCAGCTCTGAAGCCTGCCGCCCGGGCGGCGGTGGCCAGCTCCAGCTTCAGCAGGTGATGCTCCGGCGACTCGTTCGCCAGCGCGCAGTCGCGCGGCCGCACCTGGTGGTAGAAGTGCCTGGCACGGTGGGGGGAGATGCGCGCGAACACTTTCCCCCGGCACTCCGGACACGCCAGCTCCAGCCCTTTCACGCGGTGGACGTCCGCCCAGGACCGGCCGCACCCGAGATCGTCCAGCGACGCATCCAGCCGGCCCCAGCGCGCATGCACGGCGGTGTACCCCATCAGCCCCCTCCCGTGTGGCCCGAGGACAGCATCCCCTCCCGCCGGGACGGCGATACACCGGATGAGGACGGCGCGGCTCCCGCTGTTCGTGCGCAGATGAGCCGGCCAGGCCGGCCGATCGCGGTACCCGGCGGCGGCAGCATCGGCCGGACACAGGGCACGCCGCCGGGCGACTCAGTCTCTCTCATGAGCCAACCCGGCCCGGCGGGGGCCCAGGGACACCGACCCTATCGAAGCCGTCTCCGGCGGGATGGGTACGGACGGGCAGCGGGTCCTGGCGGCGGTGGAGCTGGAGCAAGCTCAGGAGGCGCCGGATGTGCAGGTCGCCGAGGAGGCCGTCCAGGTCAGGCTTGTCGCTTCGCCAGCATCCCCGGGGAAGCCGACTCGCCATCCGCTGCTCTTAGCACTGCGTCCCGTCTCCAGGGGAGCCTGTGTACCCAAACGCGACGAGCAAGCTGCACATGAACGACAGGTAGCGGTCCAATTCCGCCGCCCATTCTGGATCGGCGAGGTACTGGTAGGTGTTGAGGGCGACGGCGGCCAGGCTGGGTGCCCCCTCTTCTGGGAGGATGCCACCGACAACCGCCCAGCCCTGCCACATCTCATCCGCGGTCAGATAGGCGTAAATCTCCGGCTTCTCCGGGGTGCACCTCATCGCTACCTCCAGGACACCGCTTGCCCTCGTGCAGATGTGCGCGGCGTGGCACAGGTCGTGGTCGTCGGCCGTCTCGACGGTGCGCACCATGCCGAGAATGCCCTGAGCCCAGGGAGACTGTGCCAGCAGGTCGGTTCCGGTGAGTTCGGCTTGCCGGTGCACTTCACGAAGGTGCTCCAGCGCCCCGGTGTGGTCCGGCATGGCCTGCTCCAACGCTCCCAGCAGTCCCTCGATCCCGAGGTCGGCGGCGCCACCGAGAAGCAGCCGGGCTCCGGCTTCCTGCAGGGCCCAGTGGGAGATGTTCGCAAGGGCGGTCGCCGGCGGGTGGGGCAGTTCGAACCCGACCTCGGCGGCGTGGGCACGCAAAGTTGCTTCCAGGTCGCGCCGGGGCACACGACGGTTCGGCAGCATCTCCCGGGCGGCGTCCTGTCGGGCCTGGAAGGCCCGGTCGGAATCTCCGGTGGGGATCTTCTCGATTCCCGCCTGCGTCAGCGGCCGCTTCAGAGTCGCGACCAGGGCCCTGCGCAACCGCTGGGCGCTGTCCGGGGTGTCGTCGACTGCCCAGAAGAACCATCCGACCCACCCGATGCTGCGGCCGGGCCGCGCGGTGCTCGCCAGCCACAGGGCCCGAGGAGGATGAGGGGCCGAATCGTGGGGGAGTCGGGCTCGAACCAGGCCGAGGCCCTGGGGAGCCAGCCCTGTTGCTGCCAGCGCTCCACCTGCGTCGTGGTGGCCCTGCCCCCCTGTTCCTTGATGGCTCCGACCAGAGCTTCGTGGGCAGGGGACGGCTTTGTGCGGGGCATGGTCAATTCCTCCGGTCCTGGCTGCCGACGGTCAAGACGGAGTACAGGGTGAGCGCAGTTCCCAGGGCGCTCGCCCATGCCTCGCTCTGCGCGGCTGTGACGCCGGCGGCCGCTACCAGCAGCAGCACGGACAGGCGAGGGCTGCCGCCTCCGCCGGGGGCAGGCAGATTGGTGTTCACGTACGTGGTCCCTTTCCGAGGTCCTTGTGCCGGGTGCCCGGCAGCGCAGCTCAACCGCGTGGATCCACAGCGGCGCTGCCTCTAGAGAGCCACGCCCCTTCTCCAGCACTGCAGGAAACCTCGCGGGGTAGCCGTCCCTCATGACGCTGCCGCTTCCCGTACAGGTCCTTGGCCAGGATGAAGGCGGTCGGCTGGAGCGTCGGCCGCAGGCGACAGGGGGTTCGTCCGTGCTCCTACCCGACCGCTAAGCATTCCCCGTACCGGACTGCCCGTTCAGTCAGCGGCGCGCGGCCGGCTCGCACACCGTGCGCAGCCGGGCGGCGGGGTCGGTGTAGGGCATCAGCGAGTACTTGTCGACGAAGGGCACGATGACGGGCCACAGGCTCTCGGCGACAGGGGAGACACGGCCTGCGTGGCGTTCGGTCACGGCCGCGGCCGCACCCGCAAGCAGGTCGGCGAGCTGGACAGAGGGATGGCCGGTACTGGAGCCGCGGACAACAGCGGCGGCGTCGACGCCCCGTTCCCGCGTCAGCAGAGTCATCCCGACGGGGCTGCGGGCGTAGAGCCGCACCGTGCGCAGAGCCGCATCGGTAAGCATGCGCTGCTCATCGGTGAGCAGACTGACACGGCCCAGGCGGTGACCCCATCGGCGGGCCGTCTGGCTCACCGCAGGAATGAGCATCTCCAACAGGGGAAACTCCACGTCCCCGTCATGGAGAGCCGCGGCGTAGGCCCGGGTGTCCCGCAG
This sequence comes from Streptomyces tuirus, assembly GCF_014701095.1. Classification (NCBI taxonomy): domain Bacteria; kingdom Bacillati; phylum Actinomycetota; class Actinomycetes; order Kitasatosporales; family Streptomycetaceae; genus Streptomyces; species Streptomyces tuirus. Next base: position 7,555,946 of record NZ_AP023439.1, read on the forward strand.
CCGCGCCAGCAGCTCGGTGACGGCCTTGCGTGTCGAGGCCGCCCAAGCCCGGTCGATCACAGCGAAGAACGCCTGCGTCGCGGCTTCCCGCCGGCTCACACCCCGCTGGGAGGCCAGAGCCACAAACGAGGACATCACCTCTTCGAAGAGGGAGCCGCGCAGCGCCCGAGGCCCCTCGACCGCCAGGATGCGCGCCAAGCCACGGGCCTGACCGCCGGCATACAGGTTTTTGCCCTCGGCATGCTCCTTCTCCTCCAGCAGCAGGTCGATCACCTTCGCCGCCGCGGCGTACTCCTTGTCGACTACGTACACCGAGCAGCGGTCATGGAGCGCACCGCCTGGTCTCCACGCCTCCTCAAGCAGGGACCACCGCTGCGGATCGTCCTTAAAGAGACGGAACTTCAGCTCTCCTGCCTGTCGGACACGGGCCCGCTCCCGCAGCATCTGCACGAGTTCGGCAGCTTCGCGGTCGTCGACAGCGACCGAAGCGAAGACCAGGAAGCGACGCTCCCGGCCGACCAGCTGCTCTCCGTCCCATCCTGATTCGTCGCAGGCGACCCACCGCCCGTACTCCTCACCATCAGCGGTGGGCACCGAGTGGCTCAACTGGCTGTACTTCTCTCCGGTCAACGGCACGACCATATTGTCCCCGTCGCCAGACACACCGCTTGCGCTGGGATGCCCGGGGCTGCTCGGCTCCCGGGAATGTTCCTGCACCGCCAGAAATGGCTACCTGCTGCCCGAGCCCGCGTTCTACCGTGCAGGCATGAGCACGCAGGCCTTCAACGGCGCCTACCTCCTGCCCCTCTTCGGCGAGGTCGAGCAGGCCCGCGCCGACGGCGCCTACCGGCCACTGCCCGCCCCCGCCCCGGCCAGCAGCCTCGCCACCGACGACGCACCACTGGGCCCCTACGCCGCCTCCCACCTGATCCGCACCTCCTACACCGCAGGCCTGGCCCACGCCGACGCACTCCGCCGCCTGACCGTGGCCGGCGAGGTCGACCCCACCAGCCCCTGGACCCTGCTGCGCGGCGCCCTGGAGAACTTCGCCACCGGCCTGTGGCTCCTCGACGGCGCCAGCCGGGCCGAACGACGGCGCCGCGCACTGTCCCTGTGGGACGAAGACATGCGCAACCGCCACCAGCACGAACTCGACACCGGCCACACCCCGTCCGGCGGCGGCATGACCGGAGCACAGCGCCGGGCAGAGATCCGCGCCATCGCCGACCACCTCGCCCTGGCCCCGCTCACCGCACCCAGGACCCACCAGATCCTGCTCACCGCCGCCCCCACGGCAGGACTCACCGCGGTCAAGGTGGGCGCCGCCTGGCGGGCGGCCTCCGGCTTCGCCCACGGCCGCTACTGGCCCAACCTGCGCGCCTCCCAGCCCCGCGCCGCCATACCGGGAGACGACGGCGTCCACACCGTCGCTCTGGTCATCGACGAAGACCAGCACCGCCCACTGGCCGAGTACTGCCGCATCATGCTCCGCCGACTGCAAGAGCATTACAACGCCCGCGCCCAGGCCCGCTGACCCCCCGGCGAGCGGCCGGGCCCCCAGAGCCCGGCCCCTTCGCACCGGCTCGGCTACCGAACCGTCATCGAGCGAGGCGCCCGCTCGGCTACATCGCACTGCAGGTGTGCCGTCCCGCCTGAGCCGGGCTCACGGCGCCCGTCACGCTCCCGGGCAACGCAGGCAGCCAGCTCGGCGCGCAAGTCCGGCCCCGATCCCGCTGCGGCCTCGTTCTGCAGGGCCTCGAGCTCGTCAGCGCTGAGGCTGTCGACCCATTCGACCTGACTCTGGAACGCAGCCTGCTCCTCATCGCGCAGCCGCTGATCGTACTCATCGAGCTCGCTCTCATGCCCGGCTTCGATGCCGTAGAGCAGTTCGCGGCGGGTCTCCTCCCGCTGACGGCGATCCTCGGCCTGTTCCTCGGCCCGCTCGACGACCTCGCACGGATAGACAGCGGGCCCCCTGGGCCCGGCGACGATTTGACGGTGCGCGGCGAGCATGCCGGCGGTCGTCTCAGGCCCCGCCCCGTACGCCGCGAGCAGAGCCGACAGCTGCTCCGCGGTGGGGCGCCGACCCCTGAGGATGTTGCCGATCGTGCTTTTCGACAGCCGACCAGCCGCCCCCGCAGAAGCCGCCAGCGCCCGCAGCGAGGGCTCCTCGGCCTCCGCATGGATGCGCTGCAAAGCCCTGGTGAGACCACCCCAGGTGCTGACCCGCCGGGGAACGTACGAAGGACGCGGCCGCACGGGCACCGACGCCGACGGAGCGGTACGCCGCGCCGCCGCCAGCAGATCCAGGCCCCGCTGCTCGAACGCCCGGCCGTCGACGCCGCTCTTGCTCGCCCACGCCCAGGCGTAGGCACTGATCGTCTTCTCCGTCGGCAGCGAAGGCGCGTCGAACGCGCGCCGCAGCGTGCGCTCACCCACCGGCCGCCCGGCCATGACGGCCCTGTGGACCAGCCGCCGGAACGTCAGCCCACACTGCGCCTCGCGCATCCAGGCGTGCAGCGCGGCCAACTCCGGCCAGCACGCCGCGACAGTCCGGCGCTTCATCACCGGCTGCTCCCGGCGCACGCACCGAGCAGACAGCCCAGACGGCCGGGCATGAGCAGCGCCCCGGCGGCCGCCGCAAAGGCGACCAGAATGCCCGGGAGGGGGCGCTCGAGCGCGGCGAGCACGGTGACACACAGCACGGGCGTGACGGCGACGACCGCCTCGCCAACACCGAGCCGGCCCGTGCATCCAGCACTGTCGGACGCCGGGGGACAGGAAGAAGACATGGAGATACCTCACGATTGGCACGACAGGTGCGAGGAGTGGCCGGAGGCGAGCGCGCGCCCCGCAGCGACGCAACCGATCGTCGCAGCAGCCCGGGACCCGGCGCGACCTGCTCGCCGACGGCCCGAAGGAGGCGTACGCCCGCGCCCGGCCGCCAGGCGCAGCTCACCGGCTGTGAGGTCACTTTTCCGTCCACGCCCCTCCGCGCGACGATGACGACCCCCATGATCAGAAGGGCACTCACCCCCTCAGCCCCTGGACCATCTCCACCGCCCCGTTCCTCGTCGAACTCGCCTGTCACCCCCCTACATCGCGCGAACCGACCAGGACGGGTACCAACTTCTTCAAGATCTTTTAGCCGACCGTTCACCAGGCCCGACGCCAGCGCCCCCGTCCCGCCCCGGGACCGGCAGATCACGTACGGCCCCCGCCCATGCCTCACCGAAGCCGACGACCCCCGTCTCATCGCCCGGGACACGAAAGACGGCCGGGTCTTCAGCGAGCTGCTCCATGAGCGTCTCGTAGAGGTTGTCGTAGAACGGCTCGAGGCACACCACCAGGAGCTCGGCGAACTGCCTGGGGGAGGGGTTGACGGCCATGACGTGGTCCAGGAGCGGGAAGACGCCGAGGTCGTCGATCCGCCGCCGCAGCGCGGCCTGTGCCGGCGTGTCCGGCAGGAGCAGCCCGTGCAGCACGTACAACCCGTAGAACCCGCGCAGGCCGATCATCACCGTCCGCGCCCGGACCAACTCCTCGTCGCCCGCCCGCTGAACCTGACCCACGAAGTCCGCGTGCTGCTGGAGCTGCCCCCAGTCCACCGGCGGCCCCTCACCGCGCTCCGCCGCACCCAGCATCTGCGCCCAGTCCTCGACCGTCAGCCCGAACATGCCGAACGCGGCGAACGCCTCGGCCAGCGCATCCGTTCCGACCTCCTGCACCCCCAAGCCGACCGCGGCCACCAGGTGCACCATGCTCCTGAAGTCCCTCTCCGCATCCACCGGCACGTCCTCGCCGGCTTCGAGCGCCGCCCGCACCAGAGCAGGGTGCGCCGCCCCGCGGTACGCCCCCAAGACCCGGCCGGCGGCCGCATACAGCGCGTCCTGCCCCTCCTCACCCGCCCCGGCCGCGCTGCGAGCCAACGCCACCAGCCGCTGCGACACCGACCGCTCCAACACCCACACCAGCGCCTGACGCACAGTGCCGATCGCAGGCTCCGGCACCGGCACCGCCCCCGGCCGCACGCCCATACCGGCCTCGGCGAACCACTCCAGCACCGCCAGCCGACGATCACGCCCCTGCCGAAGATGCCGCGCCAGCACCGCCGCGCTCTCCACCACCACCGGATCAACCGCGTCCACCACCGACCCCCGGCCACGCCCGAGCCCCCGCCGCCGCACACACACACACCCCCCCACACCCCACACCCCCACCCCCACACACCCACCCCCACACACCCCCACACCCCACCCCCCCCACCCCCCCACACCCCACCCCACCCCACCACACCCCCCACCCCACCCCACCCCCCCCCACCCCACACACACACACACCACACACACCCCACCCCACCCCACCCCCCCCACCCCACCCCACCCCACACACACCCCCCCCACCCCACCCCACCCCACACCCCACCCCACCCCACACCCCCCCCACCCCACCCCACCCACCCCACCACCCCACCCCACCCCACCCCACCCCACACCCCCCCCCACCCCACAACCCCACACACCCCACCACCCACACACCCACCCCCCCCAACAAACCCACACCACCACCAAAACCCCACAACCCCACCCACCAACACAAAACCAAACCAAACCCAACTACCCACACCACACCCAACCAACCTCCAAACCAACACACCCAACACCACAAAAACAACCCCAAACCCACCCCACCCCCCACCACACCCCACACCCCACCCCCACCTCAAACCACCAAACACAGCAACCAGAACAGAAACCAGCCAACACCACATCACACCCCAACACTAACACCAACACCCACCAACAATCAACCAACAAACCTAACCTCCCAAGGCACAAACCCCACACTCAAAAAAAACAACAAGAACCCAACCACACAAGAAACCAACCACACACCAACCAAACCCTCACCCATCAAACCCCCCCACCAAATACCACCCACCACAGACAAACCACAAACTCACACCCCCCAACCACCAAACAACCCCATATCAACCCCACCCACCACCAAACCCACACCCCACACTCACACCCCCACACCACACACACACACACAC